>DRQN01000240.1 GCA_011371455.1 Gammaproteobacteria bacterium | reverse complement strand
CGCTGGGCCTCAATGGCCTCGGCGCGGCCTATTACTTCTCGCCCCGCGCGCGCTCGGCCTACCTGCACTTCGGCTATGGCTACAGCTACAGCTCGCTGCCCCGCGACAGCGGCAGCAACAACCGCAAGTTCGGCAACGGCTACACGCTCGGCGCCGGCTACGAATTCATGCCCCACCTCAATCTCGAGGCCAGCTTCCTGCGCACCCGACCGAGCGATGCCGCCAACAGCCCCTTCCCCACGCGCACCGGCAGCTGGCGGCTGATGCTGAACTATCTGCTCTACTGACCTGTTCTACTGAACCGGTCGCGGCGCAGGCTCGCCCTCATCCAGCACCCGCAGGGCCTGCATGGCCTTCGGATGACCACGCGCGGCGGCGGTGGTGATCCAGCGGATCGCCTCCTTTTCGTTACGCGGCACGCCCAGGCCGTAGTAATACATATACCCCAGCACATACTGCGCCTCCAGGTGGCCGCGCCTGGCCAGGACGCGCATCAGGTCCGCGGCGCCGGCATAGTCCTTCGACAGATAGAGCAATTTGGCGCGCTCGAACATCGCCGCCGAGACCTCTTGCGGGGATGCCGTCCTGGCCGCCGGCCCCACCGGCGCCGAAGTGCAGCCGGGCAGGCCGAGGGTAACGACAATCAGCGGCAGCAAGGCCAAGGCGCCATAACGGGGTGACAAGAGAAATGACATGCGCTCATAATAGCGCCACTTTCCCGCTGGCCGATAGCCATTCTTCCGGCAGGTGTCTTCAACCTGAGTCCGTGGGTTCAATAAACCCTGCCGGTTGCCGTAAAGTACTCATCAGGGAAAACCCGGTGCCCGCCCGCTTTGGCATACGCCACGGGCGCGCACCCGTCACACCATCCATCGGCGCGGCCCATACCGCATCAGACAGGAGCATGAAATGGCATCGCGGACAGAACAAATCAACGACATACTGCAAACACTGAAAAGCGACATGTCCGATATCGTCGCCAGCGTGCTGGTATCGGTGGACGGCCTGGTGCTGGCCAGCCAGCTGCCGCCGGACATCAGCCAGGAAAACATCGGCGGCGTGGTCGCCACCCTGCTGCAGCTCACCCAGCGCGCCGCCAGCGAGCTGCGCCAGGGCGCCATGGAGCAGGTGCTCATTCAGAGCGAAGAAGGCTTTTCCTTCATCATCGGCGCCTCGGAATCCACCTTTCTCGTGGTGCTGTCGAAGAAAGGCAGCACCCTGGGCCTGTTGATGGCCAACGCCAAAAACGCCGCGCACGACATCGCGGAAATCATGTAAGGGGACGACGATGGGTTCAACAGTGCTTTTCGACAACGGCGATCACAAGAACATCCTGATCGAAGACTTCAACTCCGGCCTTGCCGTGCAGGCCAACCAGCACCTCGTCATCCACGGCGGCGAAGGCATGATCCTCGACCCCGGCGGGCACAAGGTATTCAACAAGGTCGCCAGCGCCACCAGCGAGCTGCTGCAAGGCGGCAAGCTGCGCTACCTGTTTCTTTCCCACCAGGACCCGGACATCGTCGCCGCCACCAACGGCTGGCTGATGACCACCGATGCCGACGCCTGGATCTCCGCCCTGTGGCAGCGCTTCCTGCCCCACTTCGGCATCGACACCTTCGTCGAGGACCGCCTCAACCCGATCCCCGACGGCGGCATGATACTCAACCTCAACGGCGTCGACCTGAGCATCATCCCCGCCCACTTCATGCATTCCTGCGGTAATTTTCAGGTCTACGACCCGGTGTCGAAGATCCTCTACAGCGGCGATCTGGGCGCCTCGCTGGGCATGGACTACATCGAGGTCAGCGACTTCGACGACCACCTGCAATACATGGCGGCCTTCCACCAGCGCTACGTGGTCAGCAACAAGGTTCTGCGCCTGTGGGCGCAAATGATCCGCGGCCTGGACATCGAGATCATCGCCCCGCAGCACGGCGCCCTGTTCAAGGGCAAGGAGATGGTCACCCGCTTCATCGACTGGTGCGAGACCCTGGAATGCGGCATCGACCTGATGGACGATGTCTACAAACTGCCGGGCTGACTTTTTCACCACAGAGGCACGGAGGGCACAGAGAAGGCCCGTTGCCGGTTGTCCGTGACCGGGCAGGTGCGTCCGGGCACGGCGGATTTCTCATGTAATGCTTTCCAACGCAAAGATTATTTTTCTTTCTTTGCGGCCTCTGCGTTGAACCTGAATCCGTGGGTTCAGGTTGAAATCAGCGGAATGGCTCATCACAGACATGGCTCGCTACAAAACAGCATCAGCGAGCGCCAATCAGCTCGATCTGGTAGCCATCGGGATCGGCGACGAAGGCGATGACGGTGCTACCCGCATTCATCGGTCCTGCGTCGCGGATGATGGTGCCGCCACGTGCGCGGATCGCCTCCGTGGCCCGGTACACGTCGTCCACCTCGATGGCGATGTGGCCGAAGCCGGTGCCCAGTTCGTAGCGATCCACGCCCCAGTTGTAGGTCAGCTCCAGCACGGTGTTCTCCGCCTCGTCGCCGTAGCCGAGAAAGGCCAGGGTGAACTTGCCTTCGGGGTAGTCCTTGCGCCGCAATAAGCGCATGCCCAGCACCTCGGTGTAAAAGCGGAT
>DRQN01000239.1 GCA_011371455.1 Gammaproteobacteria bacterium | reverse complement strand
AGAGGCCAACGACTATCGTTACTTTCCCGATCCCGATCTGTTGCCGGTGGTGATCGAGCCGGAGTTTCTCGACGAAGTAAAGGCCGGGCTTCCCGAGTTGCCGGACGAGAAACGTCAGCGCTTCGTCGATGAATTTGAACTCAGCAGCTACGATGCCGGTGTGCTCACCGCCTCGCGCGAGATGGCCGAATACTTCGAGGCCGTGGTGGCGGCCGCCAACGGTGTTGCCAAGCTGTCCGCCAACTGGGTAATGGGCGAACTGACCGCGGCACTCAACAAGAGCGGCCGGGATATCACCGACAGCCCGGTGACGGCGCAGATGCTCGGCGGCATGATCCTGCGCATCGATGACAACACCATCTCCGGCAAGATCGCCAAGGAAGTGTTCGAGGCGATGTGGGCCGGCGAGGGCGATGCCGATGCAGTCATTGAGGCCAGGGGTCTGAAGCAGATTACCGACAGCTCGGCCATCGAGCCCATCATCGATGAGATCATTGCCGCCAATCCGGGTCAGGTAGAGCAGTACCGCGGTGGCAAGGACAAGCTGTTCGGCTTCTTTGTCGGCCAGGTGATGAAGGCGACTCAGGGCAAGGCCAATCCGCAGCAGGTCAACGAACTGCTCAAAGCCAAGCTCAACAGCTGATTCCGGCTCGTAGGAGCGGGCCATGTCCGCGATGATTTTTCCGAAAACGCAATTGAGCGCAAAGGACGAAGAGATTTTATTGAAACCCCTTTTCTTGTGGCACCGCTCAGCGGTGTGACGAGAAGACGATGGGCTTGTCGGCACCGTCCACCTCGCGCCAGTTTGTGATTTCGCCGCGGAAGATGGCGCGCACCTGCGTGCTGCTGAGATTGTCGATGGGATTGTCTTCGCGCACCAGGATCAGGAGTGGTTCCAGTGCCAGGGGATAGGCGATCACCCCCCCCGCGTCCCACTTCTTCCTCGCTCAGCGGGCAACAGACGAAGCCGAAGGTCCCGCGGTTTTCCGTTGCCTGCCTGGCCCGCTTGATGGCCGCGTTACAGCCCACGCCGAGCATGGAGTTCTTGCCGTAGAGGTTGATCTTGCGGCCGGTCTTCGCCTCCAGGTCGGCCTCGATGGCGTCGAAGACGATCCAGGCGAAATGCGCTCCGACGCCGAGCAGTGCGCCACTGGCACTGTCTTCATCGGCACCGGCGGGGATGACGGTGAGGCACAGAAAGAGCAGGGCGGCTGTGGGCAGCTTAGCCGACGATGAGATCCACGTCCTCGATGGCGCCGTCTTGCAGGCGGAAGCCGCGCATCTCCAGGGTGCCCTCGGTGGCCAGGGAAACGATGATGTAGAGGGCGTCGGGATAGGCCGCCTCGCGCAGGTCTGTGGCCGAGGGAAGCGCGGGGGCGTCCGGGTGGGAATGGTAGATGGCGAACAGCGTTTCGCCCCTTTCACGCATCTGCCGCAGGGCCTCGATCTGCTGCTGCGGATCCATGAGGAAACGGTGCTCGGGGCGCGTGGCGGTGTTGGCCACCGGGTAGCAGCGCGTTGGTTGGCCGTCGCGGGCGGAAACCAGTCCGCACACTTCGCTGTCCCCGGCGCGTTGCGCCTGCTGCAGGATCTGATTGACGAGGGGGCGGGGGAAATGAATCTGGGTCATGTCGTCTCCGGGATGCCTGCCGTGGCACAGACGGGGCAATGGGCATCCCTGCGGTAACGCATCTCCCGCCACTCCAGGCGGGCGGCATCGAGGATCAGCAAACGGCCGCTCAGGGCCTTGCCGATGCCGGCCAGTAGTTTAATGGCCTCCAGTGCCTGCATGCTGCCGATCACGCCCACCAGCGGCGCCAGTACGCCGCTGGCGCTACAGTTGGCCCAGCTGCCCTGCGGGCCGTCATTGGGGCCGTCGTCATAGAGGCAGCGGTAACAGGGGCTGCCGGCATCGTTGCGGAACACGGTGATTTGTCCATCCAGCCCTACCGCGGCGCCGGAGATCAGTGGCGTCTGCTCGGCCACGCAGGCGGCGTTGACGGCGAAGCGGGTGGTGAAGTTGTCGCTGGCATCGAGGACGATGTCGGCCGCACGCACCGCTTTCCGCAGGGCTTCGCCTTCCAGGCGTTGTTGCAGGGTGTCGATCTGCGTGTCGGGATTCAGTGCGCGCAGGCTGTCGGCCGCCGATGCCACCTTGGGCCGGCCGATGTCGGCGCTGCCGTGGGCGATCTGGCGTTGCAGGTTGGACAGGTCCACGGTGTCGAAATCCGCCAGGGTCAGATGACCCACGCCGGCGGCCGCCAAATACATGGCCACCGGCGAGCCCAGTCCGCCGAGGCCGATGACCAGGGCGTGGCCGCCCAGCAGGCGCTGCTGGCCCTCGAAGTCCATCGCGGGCAGCATGATCTGGCGGCTGTAGCGTAAGAGTTGTTCGTCGTTCATGGCGGCATTGTGTTTGCCCGTGGGCGGCAAATCAACCGCGAGATGCTTGAGGAAAAAGACTCAGGAATAGTGGCGTAGATGCCTGGGTCGGCGGTCGCGGCAGCCGTGGGGCTGTTGCTGGTAGCAGTTGATGAAGATGTCGAGGGTGGCGTTGGCCTTGTCGTGGCTGCGGCCCATGTTGGCCAGCTCGGTTTCTTCGCAATAGTAGATGAGGGAGCGCTTCATGCGGCACAGCAGGCTGTTGT
>DRQN01000238.1 GCA_011371455.1 Gammaproteobacteria bacterium | reverse complement strand
GGCACAGCAGGCCCTCGGCCAGACAGGTGGCGAAATCGAGCTTGCCGACACCCTCCGCGCCCGTCAGCAGCAGGGCGTGCGGCAGGCGGTCGCCGCGCGCGCGCGCCATCAGCCCGGCCCAGAGATCGGCTTGCCAGGGCAGCAGTTTACTCATATCGGTGCTCCCGCAGCCTGCGCCAGCAGCGGCGACAGCACGGCGTCGATCTGCCGCTGCACACCGGCGATGTCCTGCGCCGCATCGATGACGCGGAAGCGCTGCGGCTCCTGTTCGGCACGGGTCAGGTAGGCGGCGCGCACGCGCTCAAAGAAGTCGCGCTGCTCGCGTTCGAAGCGGTCCAGCTCGCCGCGCCGGCCGGCGCGCGCCATGCCCACCGCCACCGGCAGGTCGAGCAGCAGGGTCAAGTCGGGGCGCAGCTCGCCCTGCACCCAGTCCTCCAGCACCGCGATGCGCGCGAAGCCGATGCCACGTCCGCCACCCTGATAGGCGTAGGTGGCATCGGTGAAGCGGTCGCACAGTACCCATTCACCGCGCGCCAGGGCCGGGCGGACGAGCCGCGCCAGGTGCTGGGCGCGGGCGGCGAACATCAGCAGCAGCTCGGTGTCCGGGGCCATTTCCTCGTCGCGGTGGTCCAGCAGCAGGGCGCGAATCTGCTCCGCCAGCGGCGTGCCGCCGGGCTCGCGGGTGACGTGCAGAGGAATGCCGGCGGCCTCGATGCGCTGGCGGAGGTAGGCCAGCTGGGTGCTCTTGCCGGCGCCTTCGCCGCCTTCGAGGGTGATGAACAGGCCTTTTGTCATTGGACGTTACCCGTGGGAAGGGCTTTCACCACAGAGGCACGGAGGACACAGAGTTTTCTGAAAGGGAAAACAGTCCTGTAGGGCGGGCATTGCCCACCAGCAGTTTTGTGCATTGAACCGGTGGGCAGCGCCCACTCTACAGGGAAGAAGTTCGCGACAACAGCAGGCTTTTCTCCGTGTCTCTGTGGTGCAAAGATCATTTGCCCACCCTCCCCGACGGCAGCGAGGAGAACGGCTTGGCGCGCCCGCCCAGTTGGTACTCCACCACGGCCTTGTTGTGTTCCTTCAGGGTGGCGGAGAACTGATGGCTGCCATCGCCGCGGGAGACGAAATACAGCTCGTCACCCGCCGCCGGGTGCAGGGCGGCGAGCACCGCGTCGCGCCCCGGCATGGCGATGGGTGTGGGCGGCAGGCCCTTGTGCAGGTAGGTGTTGTAGGGGGTGTCGCGGCGCAGGTCGCGGCGGCGGATGTTGCCGTCGAAGCTGCGGCCGAGGCCGTAGATGACCGTGGGATCGGTCTGCAGGCGCATGCGTTTCTTCAGGCGGCGGTTGAACACCCCGGCGATCTTCTTGCGCTCGCTGGGCAGGGCGGTCTCCTTTTCGACGATGGAGGCGAGGATCAGGGCCTCGTAGGGGGTGTCGAAGGCCAGATCCGGCGAACGCGCCGGCCATTCCTCACGCAGCAGGTTCTGCATGGCGTCGTAGGCGCGCTGCAGGAAGGCCACGTCGGTGGTCATGCGCGGGAAGTGATAGGTGTCGGGCAGGAAGCGGCCCTCGGGGTGTTCGCCGGGATGGCCGATCTGTTCCATGATTTCGGCGTCGCTGTAGTCGGAGAGGGTGTGCAGCAGGTATTCGTTGCTGTGCACGGCGTCCATCAGCTGGCGGAAATTCCAGCCCTCGACGATGGTGAGGGCGTATTGCAGGGTCTCGCCGTTGACCAGCTGTTCCAGCAGACGGCGCGGGGTGATGCCGCTGTCGAAGCGGTATTCGCCGGCCTTGATGCGGTTGGCCTGGCCCTCCAGGCGGCCCAGCCACACCAGGTAGCGGGCGTCATCGATGATGCCGCGGGTCTGCAGATCGCGGGCCAGGCGGGTGAGGGTCATGCCCGGCTTGAGTTCGTAGCGCAGGCCACTGTCACCGAAGTCCAGGGGTTCGTCGGTGAAGCCCTGGTAGTCCATCCACACCCAGGCGGCAACGAGGCTGCCGAGCAGCACCAGCGCACCGAGTAATTTGAAGATCAGCGTCCTAGACATCCGCGGCCTCCACGGCAGCGGCCAGGCGCGCGGTGAGCGGGCCCGGCGCGGCGTAGTCGCGCCCGTCCAGCCGGCGCACCGGCCAGACGCCGATGACGCTGTTGGTGAGGAACAGTTCGTCGGCGGCGGCGAGATCGCGCAGGCCGATGCGTCCCTCTTCCAATGGGATACCCTGCGCCCCGGCCTCGGCCATCACCCGCGCGCGCATCACGCCGGCCACGCCGCAGCGCGACAGCCCGGGCGTGCACAACCGGCCGGCCCGCACCATGAACAGATTGCTCATTGTTCCTTCGATGACGTTCCCCTCGATATCCAGCATCAGGCCCTCGGCGATGTCCGGTTCGTCCCATTCGGCACGCGCCAGTACCTGCTCCAGGCGGTTGAGATGTTTGAGCCCGGCCAGCGCCGGATTCAGGCCCAGGCGGGTATCGCACAGGCGCGCCGCGACGCCCGCCTGGGCGTATTGCGGCGGATAATCCGGCGCCGGAAACACTGCCAGCAGGCGGGTCGGCCGGGCGTCCCGTGGCGGCCGGTAGCCGCGTCCACCGGGGCCGCGAGTGAGCACGATCTTCAGCACGCCGTCGTCCAACCCCGCGCACAGGCGGCCAGCCTCGTCGCGCAGCCGCGCTTCCGCCGGCATGGCAATGCCCAGCCGCTCGCAGCCCCAGCGCAGGCGCGCCAAATGCGCTGCCCACAGGCAGGGCCGGCCGGCGCGCACGCGCAGGGTCTCGAACAGGCCGTCGCCGTACTGCAGGCCGCGGTCGAGGACATCGATACGATCATCCGCCTCGCCGTTGATGAGTATTTTCGCCACCGGGCCCCATACCACCGTTCAAACGGTAAAGGATACCACGAGCAGCGGCCAGGGCGGCGCAAGCGGGGCACTTCCAGAACCACGCCATCTAAACCACTAACCCACTGACAACTCAATTAGCCACACCAACCCTGAACTTTTGCGCCCCACGGCGGTATAAAGTCCCCATGAACACGTCCCACGCCCCAGGCAAGATCCGGCCGGGCGAAGTGGTGGTGCGTCCCATCGAGCGCTGGGACGCGTTGACGCGTTGCCACCACTACCTGGGCTTCAAGCAGACTGCCGGGCGGGCGCTGCGCCAAGTGGCCGAGTACCGGGGCCGATGGCTGGCGCTGTTGCTGTGGCAGTCCAGCGCCCTGATGTGCGCGCCACGTGATCGCTGAATCAACTGGGCGCGCCCCATCCAGTTTCAGCGCTTGCACCTGATCGTCAATAACGCGCGCTTTCTGGTGCTTCCCGGTGTTCATGTGCCACACCTGGCTTCCCGCGTACTGGGGCAGAGTCTGCGCCGCCTGCCAACGGGCTGGATGGCCTTGCACGGCTACCGCCCTCTGCTGGCCGGGACCTTCGTCGATCCGGCCCGCTTCCTGGTCGAGGAGATAAAGTGCCCATTACCTGTTGGCCGTCAAGGATAACCGGAAAAATCTCGCCGATGATCTCCAGGCCTTTGACTGGGAGGCTTTTCCCCCTGAGCACACCACTCTGGACAAGGGTCATGGACGGATCGAGCAGCGCAGCCTTCGCACCACCACCGCGCTCAACGCCCATCTCGACTTCGCCCATGCGGGTCAAGCCTGCCGGATCGAACGGCGGGTCACACACCGAACGGGTTTTCTGCGTCACAGACCTCTCGCCGGAACAGGCCGCCCCCGAGCGGCTACTGGCCCTTGACCGGGGACATTGGAGTATTGAAAACCGCCTCCACTGGGTTCGCGACGTCATCTTCGACGAAGACCGCTGCCAGGTCCGAAAGGGGCATGGCCCTCAAGTGCTCGCTTGCCTGCGAAACGCCGTCATCGGCTTGCTGCGCCGCCT
>DRQN01000237.1 GCA_011371455.1 Gammaproteobacteria bacterium | reverse complement strand
ACGCGCTGACACACGGTGCCCACGCGGCTGCCCTGCACCGCGCCCAGTCCCAGCGCGCCCAGCACCAGCAGGTCGTAGCGGCCGCTGTTGGTCTCGGCCGCCAGTTCGCGGTAATTCTTGCCTTCCAGGCTGCAGCGCTTGAAGGCGAGGTTGGCCGCCTGGCACTCGCGCTCGGAGTGGTCCAGATAGGAATCGGTAATGATGGACAGGCCGCGGGTGATGAGGTCGTCGTGCACGTCGCGCTGCCTTTCCAACTCGTCCTCTTCGCGGAATTGTTCGGGCAATCCGCCTTCCATCTGCCGGAAGCGCACGTCATGCAGCTTGGCGGCGTAGACGTGGGCGCCGGTGATGTCGGCGTGCCACAGGCCGGCCAGTTGCACGGCGTCCTGCAGGCTGCGGTTGGAGTGGTCTGACGAATCCACCGCCAGAAGGATGTGGTGATATTCGGGCAGGGGCAGCGGTCCCTGTTCTTCGCCGGTGGTTGGGAAGCTGGCTTGCCGTTGCGCGTTCATCGTATTCATCCATCGTACCCTGTGCCTGTTGATCTCAAACCCGGCCGCCTGGCGGACCCACGATGCAGGTCATTGCTGGCTTTCGTCGCTTATATCGATGCCATCATCCGTCGCCCTGTGGTGCTTTTCTTTAGATATAGATCCATTTTTTTCGCCAAATTGCGCCTCGGGGCGCAAACAAAACGGTGCGGTCAAAGTCAGTTCGCCAGCCGATAAACGATGATCACCGCCACTACGGCCATGTTGATGGCGAAGCCGACCAGCGCCAGGTAGTCAAAACCGGTGGCCTGGCGTCGGCCCAGAAAGGGGAGTCGGAAGCTTGCCATGGGGCTACGCGCCTCTTGAGATGGATGAGTCCAAGGTGGTCAAGGGGCTCTGAATGAACCGTGAACGGGCAGGCCGCCGTGTTCGGGGTCATTCAGCGTTTCCCGTGATTACTTGCCCTTATAGGCGAAGTCGATGGTGACCGTGCCGCCGGCGTCGACGGTGACCTTGCCCTTTTTCTCTCCCAGCAGACCGTGCCAGGCAGCAATCTTGTATTTGCCGGGGGGAACGTTGTCGATGACGAAGCTGCCGTCTTCCTTGACCACGGCGAAGTAGGGGTTTTTCGCCACGAACACATAGCCGTGCATGAAGTCATGGGCGTCGCACTCCAGTTTCATGGCGCTGCCGCGCTTGAGTTTGACGGTTTTGTCGATGACTTCGAGTTCCGGCGGCTGACTGACGTTGAAGACGGTCTTCTTGGCCCTGCCGATGAGTTCGTAGGTGTGGATGTTGTGCAGCACCGGGTCGGAATTGTGCACCGCCAGCTTGTCCTTGTTTTTCATGATCGTCAGGAAGGGAAGGAACTCACATTTCTTCTGGTCGATCTCGGGCTTGTTGAGCTCGGCCGGGAAGTCCTTGCCGGCCTTGACCTTTTTCAGGTAGACCACGCTGTCCAGCAGGGCGCCGTTGCTGACACGGACGAAATCGATCTCGCGGTCGCCGGTGCCGCAGGTGTCGTTGTCCTTGGTGATGGGGTAGATCTTGGGCGCCGGATCGGTGCCGCTAAAGGTCACCTTGCCGGTAACGGTGCCGCCATTGGTGACCTTTTCTACTTTGTAGGCCGCGGCTGTCAGTGGCAATGTGGCCGCCGCAAAGAGGATGAGTACCGTGAGTGCCTTGTTCATGTGGGGCTCCTTGATCGGTTCGTTTCGCTTCAGGGTTGTTGAGGGACTGCTTTTCATCACTAAATGTTGCGCGTTCTTTAGGCCGCCTGCGAGGGGCGGAAGACCTCTTCCAGCATTTCCAGCACGAAGCGGCGTTCGATGCTTGAGGACAGGGTGTCGAGGTGTTGTATCAGGGTGTCGCTGGCGCTGTCGGGATCGAGGGCGCGCAGCGCCTGGCCCATGTCCCGTGCCTGCCGGCCTTCACCGCCAAAACCGGCGGTGATCAGGCGCTGGATGATCTCGTCCCGGGTCGCGCCGCCGGGCAGGAGTCCGTTCAGCCGGGCCAGGGACAGGGCGGCGGCCTTGCTGACGCCGGCGTCGCTGTCGGCCAGGCGCCCGGCCATGGCGCGCAGGCCTTGTTCGATGCCCTCGGCTTCGTCCCGGGCGTGTGCGCTGGCGACGGGGATGGTGGCCGGTGTGTCGGCGTGCTGCTCCCACGTCAGGCTGCCGGCATGGCGTTCCAATATTTGCGCCATGGCCATCACCACCTGGCTGCGCACCAGGGGATCGTCGTCGTGCAGGGCTTCCTGCAGGTTCGCCAGGCAGGCCAGATTGCCGAGGGTGCCGAGGGCGCGCGCGCAGGCCACCCGCAGCTCGGCGGCGCCCACGTGCAACAGGCTGTTGAGTGGTCCCAGGGTTTCTGCCAGCCCGGGGGTGCCCGGGGCCAGGCGCGCCAGGGCGTCGACGGCCTCCTGCTGGAGTTCGGGGTTGTCTTCGAGCATGGTTTGGCGCAGCGCCTCGACCACCTCGGGCTGGCTGCATTCGCCGAGGACGCGGGCGCTCAGCAGGCGCACGTCGGCGGCAATGTCGACGTGCTTGCCACGGTAGAACTTTTTCTTGTCATGCCGTTGCCGGGCGAGGATGTCATAGAACGCCTGAAAGGCTTCGGCGTCCTCGGCGGGCGGCTCGGGCAGCACTTCGGTAGTGAAGGTCTTCTTGCCTTCATCGAGCTGTGCATGTTCTCGATTGACCAGCATGATGGCGTCGAGGGTCGAGGCCGGGGCGTCTCCGTCGATGGCCGGCGCGCCGCTGTCCGCGGGGCCGTCGCCGCTCTCCGCCTGCGGACCGGGGGTGGTCTCGTCCGGGCTGGCGGTGTCGCCCTCGCGCTCGATGGCGGCGGGTATTTCTTCCTCGTCGCCGCGCAGGCAGGCAAGGATGCGTTGCAGGGGGGGGAGGGGCGGCTCGCCCGCCTCGCTCAGCTCGTCGTTATCGCTGGCGAGCCGTGCGGGCTGATGCTTGTGGCAGGCCATCAGGCCCTGCAGCGCGGCCCAGCGCACCACTGCCTCGGCATCGGTGACGGCTTCCTCGAGGGCGGTGAGTATCTGCGCCGATATGCGTGGGCGATGTCCCAGGGCCAGCGCCGCCTGCTGGCGCACGACGGGTTCCTGCTGCGGGTCGGTCAGCAGGCCGAGCAGGATGTCGTCGACCCCGGCGTCCGGCAGGCAGGCCGCGTGGGGAAGGGCAGCGGCGGCCACCAGGGGGTCGGGGTCCTGCAGCAGGGTGGTCAGGCGGGCCTGGGTGTCGGCATCCAGTGCTTCGGGCATGTGGCCCTGCAGGGTGTGCAGCACGGTGGCGCGCACCCGGGCGCTGGTGTCGTTGAGCAGGGGCAGCAGCTGTTGTACGTCGAGGTCGGCGTTGAGCCGTGAGCTGAGTTTGCTGACCATTTTCAGTGCCACTTCGCGCACCTCTTCCGCGGGGTCGCGCAGCAGCAGCAAAAGGGCGCCCAGGTAGCGGCCCTGGTCGTTGTTGGCCAGCGCTTCGGCGGCGGTGGCGCGGACTTCCGCTTCCGGGTCTTGCAGGGCGCGGCCCAGGGCGCGGGCGCCGTTGCTGGAGCAGGCCTGGCCGAGGGCATGGGCGGCGCGACGGCGCTCACGCGCCGAGCCTTCCCGCAGGCGCTGGATGACGACCGCTTCGCCGGCGTCACCGATCCGCGCCAGGGCCAGCAGGATGTCGATGTCGTCTACCTGGCTGTCTTCATCGTCCAGCAACGCCGAGAGCGGGGCCACGGCGGCGGCGACACGCCGGTGGCCCAGGGCCTGAACCGCCTTGCGCTGGGCATCCCAGTTGCTGTCCCAGGATTCGTCGTCGTCCCAGTCGCTGTCGCCATCGTTCGCATCCAGCAGGGCCAGCAGCTCGGCGATGGCCTGTTCGCCGCCGAGGCGCCCCAGGGCCTCGACCACCGCGACTCGCACTTCGCCATCGGGGTCATTGTGCAGCGATTCGATCAGGGGGGGCACGGCACTGGGATCCCCGAGCAGTCCCAGGGATTCGGCGGCATCGATGCACACATCGATGTCGTCGTCGCGCAGGTGCTTCACCAGCGCCTGCACGGCATCGCTGCTGCCCAGCACGCCGAGGGAGCGGCAGGCGCCGCAGCGATCCAGTTCATCACCTTTGTCGAGTAGCCCGCGAAGGGCGCGTATCACGTCTTGCTTGTCTGCCATGGCTTGATTTGAGTCCGTTGATGTTTGAGTGATGGCCACGTTGCTACCCCATGAATGCAAGCGAATCTGCTTCGGTTCCAGGGCGCTGTTTCCGCGTTTTGCTTCACACCTGCCCACACCCTGTCGCGTAGTGGATAGCAGAAGCCGTACCAAGTTCTGAATGTGCCTGAAAACCTTGCGCCATTCCCGACCCGTATGGGCTTTCGGCCGTCCACCGGCCAAGCATGGGGGGGATGCGGGCCCTGAAGTTGAACGCAGCGTTTCATTTATGGGGTGCGCGGGGCCGCTTGTGAACGATTCGTTCAATAATACCTGAATCCGTGGGTTCAGGGCGGATGAAGTGCGCAACTGCTTGATTCGTATCGCGTAATGAAAAATCGAGGGAATAGCGGGGATTATTACCGAGATTTTTCATATAGCGAGACGGATCAATGAGCTGTGTAATTCGCCGTCATGAACCCACGGATTCAGGTAATACTCAGATAAGCGATAACAAAGCCACCATGCGGTCGGCATGCATCACTTTGTTCCGTTCCTCCTTCTCCGCTGAACGTTGTATTCATTTTTTTCGCCACTTTTGTACCCCCCGTGCCTGCCCTGGCGAGACGGGCACTGGTGGCGGGGGCGCATCCCACGGAGGTTTTCACTGCTTATTGAGGGGGTGGCCTGGATGTTGCTATGTCTCCGGCAGACGGATCAACAGGCAACGAGTGAAAAGCTATGACTGCATCTGAAAATAAAGACGGCATGACGGCTCTGGGTGATGCGGAAGACAAGGCCGAGACCCCAGTCCCTGACGGGGGTGCGACTTGGGGCCCCAAGCTCTTCTGGGTCACCTTGGTCCTGATACTGGCGTTCTTCTGGTGGCTGTTGATCTATTCCGGTGGCGTCGAAATACACCACGGTTGAGGTTGCCGGCCGTCATTGGCGGCATGGAGAGGGGTGTTTACCTCCTGGCGGTGAAACACACATTTTTCACGCGCAACGAGCAAGAGAAGAAAATGGCAAAGAATCTACAAATCTGGTTACTCGCCTTCGTCGTGGTCATCGTTCTGTTCTATGGGCTGAATCACCTGGTCATGAATGTGCAGGGCCTGCCCCTGAACCTTGATCTGACGCCATCACAGTAGGGCATGCAGTGAAGGCCGCAGGCGTTGTACCTGAACCCACGGATTCAGGTTTTACCTGAATCCGTGGGTTCAGGGCGGATGAAGCACGCAACTGCTTGATTCGTATCGCGTAATGAAAAATCGAGGGAATAGCGGGGATTATTGCCGAGATTTTTCATATAGCGAGACGGATCAATGAGTTGTGTAATTCGCCGTCATGAACCCACGGATTCAGGTTTTACTCGACACCCGATTCAAGATTGTGGAGATAGGGGTATGAAGGAAGCAAGAAATATCTCACTGCCGGTACCGCTGTCCCTGCTGTTGATGGCGGTGCTGGCTTTTTTGTGGTCGGGCGATATGGCTCCCGGCCAGTGGCTGCCCGAGGCCGTTGCCAGTGAGGCGACGAGCCCGGCAATCGAGGGGGGCGACGTCGAGCAGGCGCTGAAGCTGAGGCCGGCACCCAAACCCACCCGCGCGGATTATCCCGACATCGGTGTTAGCAGTCGCGCCGTCGTCTGGGTCATTTCCCAGATGCACCTGTTCTTCGGCGCCCTGGTGTTGGCGGTGCCGCTCTTCGTGCTGGTGATCGAGTTGCTGGGCCTGTACACCCGTGATGCGCGCTATGACGACATGGCCCATGAGTTCATGAAGATCAGTATCACCGCCTATTCCATCACCGCCCTGTTCGGTGGCAGCCTGGCGCTGGCGCTGTTCCTGCTCTATCCCGATCTGATGGCCTACCTGATGCAGGCCTTCGGTTCACAGATGCTGGTCTACGCGATGCTCTTCTTTCTGGAGAGCATGTTGCTCTATATCTATTACTACGGCTGGGATGCGCTGCGCTATGGCAATGCCAAATGGGTGCATCTGTGCCTCGGCCTGTTGCTCAACGGTGTTGGCGCCACACTGATGGTGGTGGCCAATTCCTGGGCCACCTTCATGATGGCGCCCTCGGGCGTGGACAGTGTCGGCGCGGTCATCGGCAACATCTGGGAAGTGATGAAGGGGCCGCTGTGGAATCCCATCAACCTGCATCGTTTCGTTGCCAATATCGCTTTCGGCGGCGCGGTAGTGGGGGCCTATGCGGCCTACAAATGCCTGGCCGCGCGCACTGCGGAGGAACGCGCCCATTACGACTGGATGGGCTATACCTCCAACTTCATTGCCATTCTCGCCTTCTTGCCGCTGCCCTTTGCCGGCTACTGGCTGATGGCGGAGATCTACGCCTACTCGCAGCAGATGGGTATTACTGCCATGGGCGGCATCCTGGCCTGGCTGTTCATTGTGCAGGCGGTGTTGATCGGCACCATCCTGCTGGCGGGTAACTACTATTTGTGGTCCGGCATGTCGCGCACCGAGGGTTCAAAGCGCTACCAGGGCATGATCAAGTATATCGCCGTGGTACTGGTGATCTGTTTCCTGATCTGGGTGACTCCGCATACCCTGATCCTGACCTCGGGCGAGATTGCCGCCCTCGGTGGCAGCCATCATCATCTGCTGGGGCCGCTGGGTATCATGCCGGCCAAGAACATTGCCGTGAATCTGATGCTCGTCTTCACCTTTCTTTCCTTCCAGCTTTACCGGCGTTCGGACAAGGTGGCCACGGTATCGTGGGAAAAAGCAGGCAATGCGGTGATGGTGGCGATCTATGTGGTGGCGGTGGTCAATATCATCTTCGCCGGAGTCTACTACGGCTACTTCACCAACACCGTGTACAAGGTCGGGTCGAGCGTGATGCAGGTGGTGTCCACCCTGGTAGTGATCATCAGCGGTGTGGTCATCGACGCCCTCATGTACCGCAAGGCCAGAATGCTGCCATCTTTCTGGGGTCAGGTCAGCAACCGTTCCCAGTATGCCCTTTTCGCCTTGCCCATCGCCTTCACCTGGCTGATGGCGCTGATGGGTTATGTGCGTTCCTCGGTACGCACTCACTGGCATGTGTACACGGTGATGAAGGACAACTCACCGGACAACTTTATTCCCACTATTGGTTATGCGGGAAACATGATGACCATCGTCACCGTCATGTTCGTGATCTTCGTTCTGTTCATCTTCTGGATCGCCAATCTCAGTGGCACCAAGCAGGCGCTACCGTTGCCCGTCATTAAAAAGGCAGGGGAGGTTGCATGAGTAATGAAAACATGAGCGGTGGTGGGGTGCTGGCAAAAAGCATGGCTTTCAGCCTGGGTCTGGCGCTGCTGTTCACCCTGGTTGCCAATCTGTTGCCTCAGGTGGAGGGTGAGGCCCCGGTGGAGAAAGAAGTGGATCTGGGCGCGTTGACGGTAGAGTCCTACACCGCCCTGGGCGAGGCCCTGTTCTCCGGCAAGGGAACCTGCACCCTGTGCCACAACGATCTCGGCCGTGCCCCGGATATTCTGGCCATTGACATGGTCGCCGTGGCCAATGCCCACCTCAAGGACGAACGCTACAAGGGCAAGGCCACGGATGCCGAGTCCTACCTGCATGAGTCCATGGTTGAGCCCAGCATCTACGTGGTGAAGGACTACGGCAAGAAGGGAAGCAATGACACTATCTCGCCCATGCCGGCGGTCGACAAGCCGCCCATCGAGCTGTCGGAAATGGAGATCAACGCCATCATCGCCTTCATGCAGGCCAAGGATGGTCATGACGTGACGGTGCCGCTACCCACCGAGGCGCCGGCGGCGGAGGCCGAAAGTACGGAACCGGCCGGCCCCGCGGCCACCCTCGAAGAGGTGGTCGCCAAATACAGTTGCCAGGCCTGCCATGTGATCCTGGGCAGTGGCGGCGATCTCGGCCCTGACCTGGACAAGACCATCGGCCACTTCAGCCGTGAAGAGATTCATCAGAGTATCGTCGATCCCGATGCCGTGATTGTCGAGGACTTTCCGCCCGGCGTGATGCCGCGGGATTTCGCCGACCAGATGCTGGTGAAGGAGCTGGATATGCTGGTGGACTATCTGGCCGGCAGCGCTCAGTCCGCCGCGCCATCACCCGCGGATCATGACGGCGGCAACGATAGCGGCAGCGGTGACGACGATGGTGTGGCAGCGGTGATCAGCCACTTCGGCTGCAAGGCCTGCCATATTATGTTAGGCATTGGTGGTGAACTCGGTCCCGATCTGGATACGGTGGGCTCGCGTCTGGATGCCGAAGAGATTCGTCAGAGCATCATCGATCCCAATGCCGTTATCGCCAAAGGCTTTCCCTCGGGGGTGATGCCGCCCAATTTTTCCGAGCAAATGACGGATGAACAATTGGAGTCGCTAGTAGCCTTTCTGGCGGAGCAAAAGTGATGGATGGTTCGATATTAACCCGGCAACAATATAGATCGTGTTCAGCCGCCGTGTGCCGCTGCGCAGCAAGGCATCAAAGCGCAGCTGTAGTGGGCTCTACCGCAAGCTTTGGCTTTGATTGTAAAGACAGTGCAGTCTGCGCAGCGGCACACGGCGGCCTTCCATATAAAAACAAGTGGTTAGGGACTTCAAGCGTCCTCCAGCTCTGTGTTGTCACTCTTGCCAATGGAACCACCATTGCCGGCGAGTGACGCCTTGATCTGGAGAACGCTTGAAGTCCTGAACACGGTCTATATTGTGCCGGGTTAATAGTGCCGGGTTTGCCAAAGGCCGCAGAAGAAAAAACGTATAAACCGATCTCATTGGTATGGGGTGAATGATGAAAGGCATTAAAATTCCCGCATTTTGGCAGGCCGTGCTGGTTGTCGTTATCGCCTATCTGATCTTTGACAATGCCTTCCCGCCCTTGCTGCCCAGTTCGCTGATGGTGCAGTACATGATCATCACCATCGTCGGTGTGTTGCTGTATTTTTCCTTCGACGAGGCGCGCTGGGGGGAATTCAAGTCGCCTATCCTGGCAGTGCTCCGCGAGCCGAAACTGGTGGCCGTGCGCTGGGCTTTCCTGATCGCCATTCCGGCCATCGTCGGCTACACCGCCTATGGCTTCGTCAAGCCTTCCATGGACGCGCCGGTTGAACTGCGCCAGGTGCATCCCGCGCCGCCCGGCTCGCTGCGTGTGTTCGGCAAGAGTTACAACCTCTCCAAGCTGGAAAATCCGCTGCGCGAGCAGGCCCTGGAGGTCATGGCCGAGGACGAGGGCAAGGGCTGGGAGGCCTACGAGGAGATCGTCGAATCGGGGCGTGAGGTGTATTACAAGAACTGCTTCTTCTGTCACGGCGACCTGCTCGATGGCAAGGGTCCCTATGCCCTGGGCTTCAGTCCACAGCCGGCCAATTTCCAGGATGTCGGCACCATCGCCCAGCTGCAGGAGGCCTATCTGTTCTGGCGCATCGCCACCGGTGGCCCGGGCCTGCCCAAGGAAGGTACGCCGTGGAATTCCGCCATGCCGGTGTGGCATGAGATGCTGGACGAAAACCAGGTTTGGCAGGTGATCACCTTCCTCTATGACTATGTCGGCCAGGTGCCGCGCATGTGGAACCCCGAGATGTCTAAAATGGTGACCGGCATGAAGACCGAAATCGCTGCCCGCCACAAGCGGCAGATGGGTGCCGAGGTCTATGTGCAGCGTTGCCAGGTATGCCATGGCGAGCAGGGCGCGGGTGACGGCATCGCCGCCGACCTCATGTATCCCAAGCCGCGCGACTTTACCCTGGGCCTGTTCAAGTACAAGACCTCGCCGGGCACCGAACTGCCCACCGACGATGATCTCTTCAATACCATCAAGCATGGCTTGAATGGCACCGGCATGCCGGGCTGGGGCAGTCTGCTGAGCGACAGGCAGATCCGCAGCCTGATTCCTGTCATCAAGGGTTTCGATATCACCGCCGCCTGGGCGCCGGAAGATGCCGATGATGAGTTTTTCGATGATGACGG
Source organism: Gammaproteobacteria bacterium (assembly GCA_011371455.1). Taxonomy (GTDB): domain Bacteria; phylum Pseudomonadota; class Gammaproteobacteria; order SZUA-152; family SZUA-152; genus DRQN01. The sequence continues at coordinate 12,937 of DRQN01000237.1, read as the reverse complement.
GCGCTATTTGAAAACGGATTTCCGCAGCATTACCAATAATGAGCCCGTCACCGCTCAGGTGCCCTTCAGCGAGGCGTCGGTGGTCAAGGGCAAGCCCATTTTCGAAAAGGTCTGCGGCAAGTGCCATGGTCCCACCGGGCGTGGCAATATCACTTCCGGCAAAAAACTGGAAGACGACTGGGGCAACCGCCTCTGGCCGCGCAACCTCACCAAGCCCTGGACCTGGCGCATCACCAATGTGGCGGGCACGGACGAGAAGGCCCGCGCACAGACCATCGAGAACATCTACCAGCGCCTGTCCATCGGCCTGCCGGGTACTCCGATGCCGGCGCACCGGGCGACGGAAGAGGGCAACAAGGACCCCCTATCCCTGGAAGATCGCTGGCACGTTGCCAACTATGTCTACAGTCTGCGCGACACCAGTGTGCCCCCCAGCGACGAACCGGTGCTGCGTGCCATGAAGGTCGACGGCGCCCTGCCGGACAGCCTCAGCGCCGAGGCCTGGGATGCGGCGCCCGCAGTGACCCTGCCGCTGGTGCCCAACATCATCAAGGAAGACAGACTGTTCACGCCGCTCAACGATGCGATCACGGTGCAGGTGCTGTATAACGCGGACGAGATCGCCTTCCTGCTAAAGGTGGATGACCGCACCGACAGCCGCCCGGGCGAACAGGTCGCCACGCAGATCCACGATACGCGTCTGCCCATGTATTCCGACGCCCTGGCGATCCAGTTCCCCAAACAGGACTCGTTCGAGACCAAGCCGGTGGTGGTCAAACCCCTGTTCCGTCATGGTGACGGCGCCCATCCCACCACCATGTGGTACTGGAACGCGGGCAGCGTGGAACCCGCAGTGGCTCCGCGTGGCGTCCTGCTGGACGCCTCGGGGCCTGACCAGAAAATAGTGCCTCGTGAGGACGATGACAGTCTTTCCGTGCAAAGCCGCTGGGGCGACGGCCAGTGGACCGTGCTGATGAAACGCCCCCGCATGGGTGGGGACAGTGGCGATGTGGACTTTGTCGAAGGTAGCTTTATTCCGGTATCTTTCGCCGGCTGGGACGGTAACAATGGCGAGGCCGGCTCGAAGCACACGCTGACCACCTGGTACTGGCTGGTGCTGCCCGCCGAGGCCGACCCGGTGAAGGTCTATGGCCTGCCGCTGGTTATTGCTGGCGGTGTGTTCCTGCTGGGGCTGCTGCTGGTCCGCCGGCAAACGAAGGCGGTCGCGTGAGTGGCGCCGGGGCGGTGATGATGAATCGGCAGGCGACGGAGCGGCGCCCATTGCATGGTGCCATGGTTCCGTCTGCCACTGGCGGGCGGGAGTGGGCGTCGTCCCCGCTGTTTTATCGTAGGGTGAATAAAGTCGCCTCTGTTGTTGACTCCATGGAACAAAGTGTTCATAAAGTGCTTCGCGGATCGTTTGATGTTTTCTATGTAACCTGCTGTTTTAGAAAAGTAATATACAATATGGCCAGCTTGGCCTGCATTGTGCAATCCCCCTGTTCAGATGGGGGATTGACCGATTTACTACGCGTCCCCGCCTTCAGGGCATGGGCGAGGCCCGCAACCAGTTGAGGAGGATTAGGTAATGGCCGGCATGATTACCACAAGACCATTTTTGACCAAAAGGGGTTTCCTCGTAACAGCCCTCGGTATGGGGTTGGTACTGGCGAATCCCGCCGCGGTCGCAGGCGCTGACATCGGCCCGCTGCCCACCCTGAAAGTCAACCAGGCCCGGGCGGAATTGGGCAAGCGCCTGTTCTTCGACAAGCGCCTGTCGGGCGACGCCGCCATTTCCTGCGCCACTTGCCACCAGCCGGAGCACGGCTATGCCAATCCCGATGCCCTGTCCGACGGTTACCCTGGCAACAAGCATTTCCGCAATGCTCCCAGCGTGATCAACACCGCGCATAAAACCGTGTGGATGCATGACGGGCGTATCGGCACCAATCTCAACGACGTGACCCGCGGCATGATCACCGAGTCCTACCTCATGAACATGGACATGCGCATCATGCAGGAGCGCCTCAAACAGGACCCGGTCTATGTCGAGATGTTCAAGGCCGCCGGCCTGGGCGAGCCATCCAACGGTGGCGCCCGCAAGGCCATTCCTGAATACCTCAAAACCCTGAACTCGGAAGGGGCACCCTTCGATACCGGTCAGATGTCGGCCGAGGCCCAGCGTGGCATGAAACTGTTCAAGGGCAAGGCGGGTTGTATCGCCTGCCACAACGGCCCCATGTTCACCGACGGCAAGGCGCACAATACCGGCGTGAAGGAAAACTTCGATGTATTTCTCGATCCGGCGCGCCACCAGGCCTTCCTCGCCTACGCCGCTTTCCTCGGAGTCGAGAATTACATGAACCTCAAGCGCGACCCCGGTGCCCATGTGCAGACGCACAAGGCGGACGGCTCGGACATGGGGACCTTCATCACGCCCAGCCTGCGCGAGTTGAAGTACACCGCGCCATACATGCACAACGGCATGATCAAGACCCTGCCGGAGGTCATCGCCTTCTATAACCGTGGTGGAGACAACGACCGCCACAAGGACAGCCGCATGAAGCCACTGGGCCTGAGTTCGCAGGAACAAAAGGATCTGCTGGCCTTCCTGTTGGCGCTGTCCGGCAAACCCCTGACCAGCAGCCGGCATGTGTGGACCGAAGGCTATCCGCAAGAATACGAAGCCATTGCCAATTGGCTGGACGTTCCCAACTGAATCGCTAGGAGAGAGCCATGAGTTCGTTAGAGAAAACGCCTGTTCTGATGACGGCGACGGTAGTTGCAGCGGTTCTGTCGGTATCGGCCGCGGCCATGGGCGACAAGCCATCGGCCTCGACAAGCATCGGGATGTCCCAAGTGGCGGCGACCCCCGCCATTGCCGGCACCTTTGCCAAGGCCCCGGATCCGGCGATTCCGCCCCTGGCCCCCTTGCCGCCTCCGCCAATCCCTCTCGACAACCCCATGTCGGAGGCCAAGATCGAACTGGGCAAGTTGCTGTTCTTCGATCCCCGCCTGGGTGGTGATGCCTCGGTGAGCTGTGCCACCTGCCATGACCCGGAGCAGGGCTGGTCCTGGGCCGAGGATATCTCCCGCGGCTATCCCGGCACGGTGCACTGGCGCAGCAACCAGACCATTATCAATTCCGCCTATTACAGCAAATTGTTCTGGGCGGGTTCCGTGCCCTCCCTGGAGGCGCAGGCGCCCAGCGCCGCCAAGGGTGGCGTTGCCGGCAACGGCGAGAATGACCTCATGGAGGCGCGGCTGCGTCTGATTCCGGAGTATGTCGAGCGCTTCAAGGAGGCCTTCGGCGAACCGCTGCCGACCATCAACAATGCCTGGAAGGCCATCGCCGCCTTCGAGCGCACCCTGGTGCAGCGCGATACGCCATTGGATAGGTACCTGCTGGGTGACAGTTCCGCGCTGACGGAGCAGCAGATACGCGGCAAGGCCCTGTATGAAGGAAAGGCACGCTGCATCCTTTGTCATAACGGCGCCCTGGCCAGCAACGAAAAGTACTACAACATCGGCGTCCCACGCGCACAGCGCTGGCTGGAGGACGGATTGGCGCAGATTACCTTCCGCTTCGAGTACTATGCCAAGGGCGCCACCGAGGAACTGTACCGTACCGTCAAGGACGATGTCGGCCTGTATTTCCGCAACAAGAACAAGTGGGACATGGGCAAGTTCCGGGTTCCCAGTTTGCGCTATATCGGCTATACCGCACCCTACATGCGCCAGGGCCAGTTCTATACCCTCGAGGAAGTCGTCGATTTCTATGATCGCGGCGGTTTCGACGAGGAAGGTAACACCACCAGCTACCCCAGTACCAAGACCCCGCTGATCACCAAGCTCCATCTCACCGATGAGGAAAAGGAAGACCTGTTGGCCTTCCTGGATGCCTTCACGGGTGAAGAGATTCTGATGGACAAACCGAAACTGCCAGGCTACGAGCCGATGTTCTCGCTGGCTGAACTCGAGGCGGCTCAAGCTGCGAAATAACCGTTCCTAACGGACATCGGAGGCAAGAAATGACGACTGAGACAAGCACACCGAGGGATCAGCAAAAGCAGGAACGTTCAGCCGCGGCGCATAACAAGGTTATGCTCACCCGCCGCCAGTTCCTCCTCTATAGCGGCAGCACGGCAGTGGCGGCAAGCACTATCAGCATCTCGTTGTTCCCGGGCAGCGCCCAGGCGGCCCAGGCGCGGGTGGTGAGTTATCCCCGCAAGTTCATCGCCAGGCTCAGCGAGCTGAAGGACAACGTACCGGTGGATTTCAATTATCCGGATGAACTGGCCAACTCCTCCGCCATGGTGGTGAAGCTGGGCGGAGTGCAGGCCGGTGGCGGCATCGGTCTGAAGCGGGACGTGGTGGCCTTCAACTATATTTGCACGCACCAGGGCGGCCCGCTGCAGGGCAGCTACGTGGCAGAAGGGCCGCATCGCATCCTTGGCCAGTGCCCGCTGCACCTGTCGACCTACGACCTTCGCCGGCACGGCATCGTGGTCTCGGGCCAGGCCTACGAGAGCCTGCCCCAGGTACTGCTGGAGCTGGATGGCGACGACATCTACGCCGTGGGCATGCTGGGGCTGATCTTTGGCCGCCACAAGAATCTGCTGGAATCGTAATCCACATAAACAGGCTAAGTGCCTTCACGAAACGATGCCTGCAACATGCGCGGAAAATCGTTTCCAAGGTACGAAAAAGAATCACCGGAGGCTGTCACTATGACTACCGAGTATTACATCCCTGAAGACAATGCACCGCTGCCACCGAAAAATTGCGATGTACTGACCACCGCCTGCGATTATTGCATCGTGGCCTGCGGCTACAAGGTCTACCGCTGGCCGTTGGGCACCCCCAGTGGTGGTCCCAAGGCATCGGAAAATGCCTTCGGCATCGACTTTCCCTCTGCCGCCCTGGAAGACTGGGTGGCCCCCACACAACACAACGTGGTGATGCACAAAGGGCGTCCCCACAATGTGGTGATCACGCCTGACAAGCAAACCCGGCACGTCAATCTGCACGGCGATGCCAGCATCCGCGGCGGCTGTATCGCGCAGAAGGTCTACAACCCCGACAAACCGACGCGGGACCGGCTCAAGCATCCCCTGGTGCGCATCAATGGCATCCTGCAGCCGGTCACCTGGGACTTCGCCCTGGATATCGCCGCCGAAGTGGGCAAGCACGTCATCAAGGCGCACGGCGCCAACGCCTATTCGGTGAAGACCTTTGGCTACCAGTTCCTGGAAAACATGTACGCCATCACCCGTTTTTCCTTCCGCGACGTCAATACCGCCGCCTGGACCTGGCACGACACGCCCTCCAAGGCCACCTCCACACCGGGCTATCGCGATGCGGGTTTCGACAATTTCGCCCCCTCCTATGAAGACTGGGGCGCGGCGGACACCCTGTTGATCAGTGGCACCGACCCCTACGAAACCAAGACCATCATCTTTACTCAGTGGATCATGCCTGCGATCGCACGCGGCATGAAGGTCATCTTCATCAATCCCCGCGAGACCGCCGGCATGACATATGCCAAAAAGATGGGGGCCGGCCTGCACCTCGATCTCTATCCCGGTACCGATACGCCGCTGGTGGGCGCGATCGCACGCATCATCATCGAAAATGGCTGGCAGGATGATGACTGGATCAAGAAATGGGTCAACAACAAGTGGGAAACCGATTCCGGCTTTGGCCAGGGCACCCGTAATACCCCTTGGCAGTGGCGCACCACCTGGGGCAAGTTTCAGACCGGGGGCTTCGAAGGCTACAAGGAGTGGCTGATGGCGCAGAGCGAATACAAGCTGGAAAACGCCGCCCGCATCACCGGTGTCGATGCCGGCAAGATCCGCCAGGCGGCCGAGTGGCTGGCCAAGCCCAAGGCCGATGGTTCGCGCGTCAAGGCCTCCTTCGGCATCGAGAAGGGCGCCTACTGGTCCGCGGGCACACCCAACACCAACGCCATCGCTTCGCTGGCGACCATCTGCGGCGCAGGCGGCCGGCCGGGCCAGGTGGTGGGGCGCTTTGGCGGCCATCAGCGCGGCGGCCAGAATGGCGGCAGCTACCCGCGCAACAAATCCCCGGAAAAGGTGCCGGGCCGGCGCCGGCGCCCGCTGGATACCGACCGCTGGCTGAAGTCCGGCCATACCCGCCTGGCGCACGTCATCGGCACCACCTGGGTGCAGGCCATGGCCGGTACCGTGGGGCTGCAACAGGCCTTCGAACAGATGGTGACCAACAACCCCCATCAGGTCCGCTCGCACGACAAACAGGAGATCATCGACACCCTGAAGAAGCGTGCCGACTCCGGCGGCATGGTGGTGTGGGATCACGACATCTACTTGCGCGACCCCATCGGCAGCCGCTTCGCCGACATCGTCTTTCCCGCCGCCACCTGGGGCGAGGAAGACTTCATGCGCGGCAACGGCGAGCGCCGCATGCGCCTGTACTCGAAGTTCTACGATGCCCCGGGCGATGCCAAGCCCGACTGGTGGATCATCGCGCAGCTGGCCAGGCGCATGGGTTACGACGGCTATGACTGGAAGAGTTCCAGCGACGTGGCGGAAGAGATGTCGCGCTTCTCGCGCAAGAGCCGCAAGGCCTATCACATGATCAAGGTCGCGGCGCATCGCGAGGGCACCACCCTGCACGAAAAGCTGCGCTCCCTGGGCACCGACGGCATCCAGGGGCCCACTTTCTACAACTATGAAACCGGCGAACTGCACGGCACCAAGCGCTTGCATGACACCACCCTGACACGTGCCGACATGGACAGGAAATGGGGCACGGACGGGCCGCAAGGCGCCAATTTCCACAGCAAGAAGTACACCCACTTCAACACCCAGACCGGCAAGGTCAACCTGCAGAAACATCCCTGGTCGCTGATCTCCGACTACTGGTACTGGCTACAGCCCAAGGATGGTGAACTGTGGCACACCAATGGCCGCATCAACGAGATCTGGCAGTCGGGTTTCGACGACACGGAGCGCCGCGCCTATATCGCCCAGCGCTGGCCGGCGGATACCCAGTTCATGGAAATCCACCCGGACGATGCCGCGGCACGGGGCATCGAGTCGGGCGACCTGGTGATGATGTACAACGAGCGTGTGCCGACCTTCAAGGACACCATCCTCGGCGTCTATAAAAACCACCTGCAGTTCGACACGCTGATGAAGGAAGGGCACATCGAGCTGGGCAAGGGCGCGGTCACCGCGGTGGCCCTGGTGACACCGGCCATCAAGAAGGGCGTGCTGTTCACCAACTTCCTCAACATGTGGCAACCCACCAACTCACTGCAAGGGGCGGTGGTGGACATCATTACCGGCAACTACAACTACAAGTTGGGTATCGCCAAGGTGAAGAAACTCGGCGAATCCAAATACAAGAGCACCTTTAATAGCCTGAGCTTCGTGCCGCGTAACCTCTCTGCCTGATCCAGACAGACGGCACAACAGCAGGGGCTGTACCTGATGCGGGTTTTCCGCCGGGGTACAGCCCCTTTTTATGGGGTGTTGCGGTGCCACGGGACGAGTTACGGCTTGCCCGCAGTCATGACGCCGAGCGCTGGAGTTCGCGACGCAGTTCCTCAGCCGCCGGCGATAGTTCTCAGTGACACCATCGCCGACGAATTGTTTCTGCTGGGACTGGCCCGCCTTCGTGTTAAAGTGACGCCTGAATCCGTGGGTTCAGGTGACGTCCAATATAACCAAATTACCCGCTGACTGCCGCAGCTTGCAGCAGCGGCAGGTATCGATGCCATGCTGCGCGCACTCGCCCGATACCGTCGGGCACGCATTATCCACCACCAGCGAATACCCTTTGCCCTCTGGCGGCAGGTGTGCCGGCGGGTCGAGCTATTGCGGCGGCTGACGCCCCCGGAGCGCGCCCGCCTGCGTCTGTTGACGACCCTGTTCTTGCGTGAAAAGCATATCAATGGCGCGCAAGGACTGGAGCTGAATCGGGAAATGGAAGTGATCATCGCTGCCCAGGCCTGTGTGCTGATCCTCAACCTGGGACTGGAGCTGTTCGATGGCTGGGTCGAAGTCGTGGTCTACCCCGACGCCTTCCACGTGCCGCAGGATGTCCCGGACGACATCGGCCTGGTCGAGGAGGGGATGGAGGTCCGTGATGGTGAGTCCTGGCTGCAAGGGCCGGTGATCCTGTCGTGGGCCAGCATCGAGCAGGAACTGGCGAACGGCGAGGCGGGGCGTAACCTGATCCTGCACGAGTTCTCGCACAAGCTGGATATGTTGAACGGCCGCGCCAACGGCTTCCCGCCGCTGCACCCGGAGATGGACCTGCCGCGCTGGACCCGTGTGCTGAGCCAGGCCTTCGACCGCCTGCAGGATCCGGGCTGCTGCCATGAAGCTGCCTGCATCGACGACTACGCCGCCACCGACCCAGCGGAATTCTTTGCCGTGGCCAGCGAGTATTTTTTCATGTCTCCCGATGTGTTACATCACTATTATGCAGAGCTTTATGAGCAATTGAGCGCCTATTACCGCCAGGACCCGTTGACTCGTCAGGCGGCATCGACCGCCATAACCTAGTAAATAAGTATGTTATTGTGCTAGGCTGGATGTGTTCTACGATGGTATGGACATGCACACATGTTGGGGGCGCCGCGCCCCACGGGGGTGACACCGATGACGACCGGAAAACTGGATGAACGCGCCGCACTGGCCAGCATGATGATGTCTCTGCTCGACCACTGGGGCGTCGATGATCGTGAAAAAATCCATCTGCTGGGGCTGCCAGCTTGCACCAAGCCGCGTTCGCTGCAGGGCTACCACCATGGCAAGGCCTTGCCCCATGACGAGGAAGTCATGACCCGCGTCGAGCACCTTCTGGGTATTTCGCAGGCCCTGAGTCTGGCCAATCCGCTCAACGAACACGCTGCCGTAATGTGGTTACACCGCCGCAACCGGCGCCTGGATGGACGCACCCCGCTGGCTACCATGATCGACGACGGTCTCGACGGCATCACCCGCGTGCGCATCCAGCTGGACTGCTCCTACGACTGGTACCTGGACGAGCAGCGCGCCCGCACCCCGGCCAGCCCTTGACCGCCGCTACTCAGCGAATAACCTTGTAGCAGGGCACATACTGCTTGCCCGGCAGCTTCATGCGCTGTTGCTGGACGAAAGATTCGAGCAACTCATCCAGCGGCTGCAGAATCGCCGCATCGCCGCGGATCTCGAAATGTCCGTTCTCCTCGATGGCGCGGATGCCATCCTCCTTGACGTTGCCGGCGACGATGCCGGAAAAGGCGCGCCGCAGGTGGGCGGCCAGCTGGTGGTTGTCCTGGTTGCGGTGCAGCTCCAGCTTTGCCATGTTTTCGTGGGTCGGCGCGAAGGGTTCCTGAAATTCGCGGTCGATGCGCAGAATCCAGTTGTAATAGAAGGCATCGCTGTTGGCGCGCCGGAACTGCCGCACCGCCTCCATGCCCAGCAGCATCTCCCGCGCCACCAGGGCCGGATCGTCGATGATGATCTTGTATTTCTGCTGGGCCTCGAAACCCAGGGTCTGTTCGATGAAGTGGTGGATCTGACGGAAATACGCCTCGCTGCTCTTTGGCCCGCTGAAGATCAGCGGGAAGGGGATTTCCGCATTGTCCGGGTGCAGCAGAATGCCCAGCAGGTAGAGAATCTCCTCCGCCGTGCCGGCGCCGCCGGGAAACACGATCAGCCCATGGCCCGTGCGCACGAAGGCCTCCAGCCGCTTCTCGATATCGGGCAGGATCACCAGCTCGTTGACGATGGGGTTGGGTGACTCGGCGGCGATGATGCCCGGTTCGGTGATACCGATGTAGCGGCCATCGTAGACGCGCTGCTTGGAATGGCCGATGGTGGCCCCCTTCATCGGCCCCTTCATGGCCCCCGGCCCGCAGCCGGTGCCGATGTTCAGGCCGCGCAGGCCCAGCTCGTGGCCCACCTCCTTGGTGTATTCGTACTCTTCGCGGCTGATGGAATGGCCGCCCCAGCAGATCACCAGATCGGGCTCGGTCTGCGGCTTGATGATGCTGGCATTGCGCAGGATGTGAAACACGGCGTTGGTGATGCCGCTGGAATCCTGGAGGTCGAAGCGGCCGCTGAGTTCGATTTCGTTGCGCGCATAGACGATGTCGCGCAACACCGCGAACAGGTGCTCACGGATACCGATGATCATCTCGCCATCGACGAAGGCGCTGGCCGGGGCATTTTCCACCTCCAGCTTGACGCCACGCTCCCGGGAGATGATGTGGATGTCGAAATCCCGGTATTTCTCCAGTACCTCCCTGGTGTCATCCATATTGCTGCCCACATTGAGCACCGCCAGCGAACAGCGGCGGAAGATGTCGTAACAGCCATCGGCGCCGCTGGCCTTGACCAGCAGATTCACCTCCGCCTGAGAGAGGATGTCCAGATGCCCGTAGGGGCTGATGCGGGCGGTGTTCTTGTCTTCGCTCATGAATTCAGGCTCTTTTATTATCTGAACCCAGGGATTCAGGTTATTGGTCAATCTTCTTGTTACTCAGCGGCAGGAACGGCCATTGCTGGATGTCCCAATGTCGGTGATTCGGATCCGGGTGCCCATTATTGATCATTAGCTGGGATGCGCATAGTCTATGCGCATCATTCTTGCCGGAAGTCCGACGATGAAAGCCTACAACAGCAAAGCCCCCAAGAAACCAACAAATGTCTCAATAAACAGTGACTTGCTTTCAAAGGCGCGTGAGATGAACATCAATCTCTCGGCCACGCTTGAATACGAGCTTGCCAGACGAATAAAGATTAAACAAAGAGAACGGTGGCTTCAGGAAAACGCAAAGGCGATTCAGGCCTATAACGACTTCGTGGAGGATGAGGGGGTTTTTAGCGATGGCATCAGGGGCTTCTGATGAGTCAGTTCACCGTCTATAAAAACAACAACCCCAAAATGAGAAAAACCTACCCCTATCTGCTCGATATACAATCGGATCTTTTGGGCCAGCTTCGCACCACAATCGTTATTCCACTCGGAAAATACGCCGCCGTAAAAAATCAGGTCATAACGAAACTTTGCCCGGTTGTAGAAATTGATGGCGTCGAGTACGTGGCTCTCACGCAACAACTGGCCGGGATAGATAGGACATTGTTGGGTGCCGAAGTTGCAAGCATTTCAGACTATCGATCTGAATTTATTGGTGCCATTGATCTGATCGTCTCGGGTATCTGACATCGCCACCCGGGACCAACTCGCTTTTTGCGAATGCGCTCTTTAGTGCCTGTTTTCGGTATTCATCTTTATCGGCCCCTTTACCTGCATCATGGCATTACCACCTTCGGCAGATTGATATTCCAACGGCCGGCCCCAACTATCTGGATAGTCACTGGCAAGCCGGGGACGGTACTCCCCCCGGCTGAGAACCCGCAAAGAAAACAGGAGGTGGACGATGGCAATACTGAACCCGATCAAGCAGCGCACGGCGAATGTGCTCGACAACGTGGCCGAAGGCTGGAGCCGGTTGTGGGACAAGGCCCGCAATGCGGTGACCCGCTTTACGCCGAAGAAGCGCGATGATGGTCTCGAGGCGCAGGGCAGCGAATGGCTGCCGGCGACGCCCGGCTGGGGCGTGCTCGGTGCCGAGGTCAAGGAGACCGGTAAGGAAATCGTGGTACGTCTGGAGGTGCCGGGCATGGAGGCGGATGATTTCGATATTCAGGTCATCGACGACACCCTGCTGGTGCGCGGCGAAAAGCACTGGCAGCGCAGCGATACGGAAGGCCGTTACCACCTGCTGGAATGTGCCTATGGCGAATTTCAGCGCGCCATTCCCCTGCCCACGCCGGTGGATGACGGCCACGCCAAGGCCAGGTACCGCCGTGGCGTGCTGACCGTCACGCTGCCCATCGCCAAGGCCTATCAGACGCGGCGCATCGACATCGAGCGTTAGCATGGGCAAAACGTAGACAGCAGGGCGGCCCCCGGTAGCGGGGGCCATCAAAAACAACAACAGGGCCGGCCAATGTCTACCGAAACGAACGGCAAGCTCGACCTCAAGCAGGTCATCGCCATGGGTGTGGGCGGCATGGTGGGCGGGGGTATCTTTTCCGTGCTCGGCCTGGCCATGGTGCAGGCAGGGCATGCCGCGCCCATCGCCTTCGCCCTGGGCGGCGTGATCGCGCTGCTCACCGGCTGGTCCTACGCGCGCCTGGGGCTGACCTATCGCTCCGACGGCGGCAGCTTCACCTATCTGGAACATGCCTTCAGCCACCCCACCGTGGCCGGCATCGGCGGCTGGCTGCTGCTGGCGGGCTACATCGGCACCATGGGGCTGTATGCCTTCACCTTCGGCATCTACGGCTCCGCAATGCTCGGCAGCACCGCCAATCCCGCCATGCAGCACCTGCTGGCGTCCTTCGTCCTGCTGCTGTTTCTCGGCATCAATCTCTATGGGGTGCGCGAGACCGGCAACGCCGAACTGCTCATCGTCACCGCCAAGGTGCTGATCCTGCTGCTGTTCGCCGCCATCGGCCTGCTGTACATCAAGGAAGACTACGTGCTGCCGGTGTTCAATCAGGGCATCGGCGGGGTGTTGATGGGCGCGGCGCTGATCTTTGTCGCCTACGAGGGCTTCGAGTTGATTCCCAACGCGGTCAACGAAATGCAGGATCCGCAGCGCAATCTCGCGCGCGGCATCATGTGGTCCATCGTCATCACCACCTTCATCTATATCGTCGTATCGCTGGTGGCGGTGGGCAATCTGTTGCCGGACGAAGTCGTTCGCTACAAGGAATACGCGCTGGCCGAGGCGGCCAAGCCCTTTCTGGGCCAGGCCGGGTTTCTGCTCATCGGCCTGGCGGCGCTGTTTTCCACCGCCTCGGCGATCAACGCCACCCTTTTCGGCACCGCCCGCCTGGGCAGTGAAATGGCGCGCAGCAAGGCCCTGCCACGGGTGTTTGGCTTT
>DRQN01000236.1 GCA_011371455.1 Gammaproteobacteria bacterium | reverse complement strand
TCCCGCGCCCCATGACCAACCGCCCCGGCCTCGACTTCAGCTTTAGCGGCCTGAAGACCTTCGCCGTCAACACCGCGCGCGAAAATGGCGACGACCCGCAGACCCGCGCCGACATCGCCCGCGCCTTCCAGGATGCACTGGTGGACACGCTGCTGATCAAATGCCGCCGCGCCCTCAAGCAGACCGGCATGACACGGCTGGTGATGGCCGGCGGCGTCAGCGCCAACCGGGCGCTGCGCGAGCGCCTGCAGGCCAGCGCGCAAAAAGAAGGCTTCGAGGTCTTCTACCCCCGCCCCGCCTTCTGCACCGACAACGGCGCCATGATCGCCTTCGCCGGCGCCCTGCGTCTGGCGACCGGCGAAGCCACCGGCCTGGCCTTCAACGGCCGCCCGCGCTGGCCCATCGACACCTTGGACGCGCTGGGCCAGGCCGTCTGAGACGCTGATTCACCACAGAGGCACGGAGAGCGCAGAGAAACGCGATTGGTTCTCGCAAAGGCGCCAAGGGCACTAAGGCAATCCAAAATATATTCATACCTTTGCGTCTCTGCGCCTTTGCGAGAAGAACATCAACGTGTTTTCTCTGTGCCCTCCGTGCCTCTGTGGCAAAAAACACTTCATCGAAAACACAAAAAAGGCGGCCACTGGCCGCCTCCTTCGTCGTTGCTCGAAAGGCTTACTTGGAGGCCATGCCCTTCAGCCTGGTCAGCGGCAGAACCTTGACCTTGGTGCTGGCGGGCTTGGCGGCCACGTCCATCAGTTCGCCAGGCCTGAACGGGTTCGGCACGTTCTTGCGCGCCTTGCGGGCCGGCTTCTTTACCGTCTTCACCTTCAGCAGGCCCGGCAGGGTGAACTCGCCACAGGCGCGCGGCTTGATGTGGCGCTCGATCAGCACCGCCAGTTCGTCCAGCACCGCGGCCACCTGCTTCTTGCTCAGTTCCGTGTTGTCGGCCAGTTCGGTGAGAATCTGCGTCTTGGTGTAGCGCTCCTTGATCGCCGTCAGCTTGCGTGCCGGTGCGGCGGCCTTCTTCTTGACTACCTTCTTCTTGACCACCTTCTTCTTGGCAACGGCCTTTTTCACCGGTGCCTTTTTCTTCGCGGCGGACTTCTTGGCCGCCTTTTTCTTTATCGCCATGAGCGGAGATCTCCCTAAGAGGAAACAAAATGAAATTGTCATCGCCGAACGTGCAGAAGTCGGCGATTTCGCGGGTTTTATAGTCTTTTTTTGGGATGGGTGCAATGTCGGCAAGCAAAATACTCGTGCCAAAGACTATTCATCACGCTATTATCGAGAACATCCTAGAGAACCCCGCACCTCCCATCCATGCGCAAGACACCCGAAGTCCTCAACACCGAAATCATCGCCCGCACGCGACTCTTCCGCGTCGAACAGCGCGAACTGCGCTTCACCAACGGTGTCGAGGTCAGCTACGAGCGGCTGGTGGGCTCGTCGAACGGCGCGGTGTTGATCGTGCCCATGCTCGACGACGATACGGTGCTGATGATCCGCGAATACGCCGCCGGCGTGCACCGTTACGAACTGGCGCTACCCAAGGGCCGGATCGAAAACGGCGAGGCCATCCTCGACGCCGCCAACCGGGAAATCATGGAGGAAGTGGGCTACGGCGCGCACAAACTACAGCACTTGACCAGCCTTACCATCGCCCCCGGCTACCAGAGCCACTGCACCCATGTCGTGCTGGCGCAGGATCTGTTCGAGCGCCGCTGCGAGGGCGACGAGCCGGAAGAAATCGAGGTCGTACCCTGGTCGCTGAAGCGCCTCAACGAATTACTGACGCAGGAAGAATGCACCGAGGCGCGCAGCATCGCCGCGCTGTTCATGGTTCGCGAGCACCTCGCCAGACAATGACCCGACAATCCATCAGCAGCCCCAAGGAAGCACCCGTGGCAAACCCCAGCGAACTCCTCAACGACATCATCGACCTCGCCGCCGATGCCGGCGAACGTATCCTGGAAGTCTATCAAACGGACTTCGATATCACGCAAAAGGAAGACGATTCCCCGCTCACCGCCGCCGACATGGCCGCGCACAATGCCATCGTCGCCGGCCTCTCCATCCTTACTCCGGAATTGCCGATCCTGTCCGAAGAATCCGCCAAGATCCCCTTCGAGGAGCGGAAGCAGTGGCAGACCTACTGGCTCGTCGATCCCCTCGACGGCACCCGCGAATTTATCAAACGCAACGGCGAATTCACCGTCAACATCGCCCTTATCGACCGCCATGAATCCATCCTCGGCGTCATCTACGCCCCGGTCAGCGGGCTGACCTACTACGCGGCGCGCGGCCACGGCGCCTACAAACGCATCAAGGACGGCGAGGCCACGCGCATTCACACCCGAAAAAAGGAACCCGGGCGCACCACCGTCGCCGGCAGCCGCTCGCATCGCGGCGACTCCCTCAAGGCCTTCCTAGCCCACATTGGCGAGCACGACATCGTCAGCATGGGCAGCTCATTGAAATCCGGGCTGGTAGCGGAAGGCAAGGCCGACATCTATCCACGCCTCGGCCCGACCTCGGAATGGGACACCGCCGCCGCCCACTGCATCGTCGATGAAGCCGGCGGCCGCATTACGAAAACCGACCTGTCACCACTGCGCTACAATACCAAGGAGTCCCTGCTCAACCCGGAATTTCTCGCCGTCGGCGACCCCGACTACGACTGGGTGCGCTTCCTCTAGAAGGGCAAAGGAACCTTTTACCCCGAGCCCGATCGAATTGAAACCCGCGCCCCGGCGCCTCAACCACAAAGGAACCTCACGTGAAGACCGTCAGCACCACCTTGAAAATCATCCTCGGCAGTCTGTTGCTCTGTGGCGGCCTCGCCGCCGGCAACGCCCTCGCCGCCGACCCCAGCCTCGAGACCGAGAAGGAAAAATTCAGTTATGCCATCGGCTACCAGGTCGGTCACAGCTTCAAGCGCGAAGGCCTGGATATCGACAGCAAGGCCCTGGCACAGGCCATCGACGACGTCATCAAAGACAACAAACTGAAGCTGAGCCTGGATGAAATGCGCAGCGTCGTGGAATCCTTCCAGGAGAAGCAAGCCGCCGAACGCACCGCCCGCGCCGACAAGGCCGCAGAAGAAGGCAAGGCCTTCCTTGCCGCCAACAAGGAAAAACCCGGCGTGAAGGAACTGCCCAGTGGCGTGCAATACAAGGTCATCAAGTCCGGCTCCGGCAAACAGCCCAAGACCACCGACAGCATCACCGCCCACTATCGCGGCACCCTGCTCAACGGCACGGAATTCGACAGCTCCTACAAGCGCGGCGAACCGGCCACCTTTGGCGTCAACCAGGTCATCAAGGGCTGGCAGGAAATACTGCCGCTGATGCACGAAGGCGACAAATGGGAGGTCTACATTCCCGCCGACATGGCCTATGGCGCGCAGGGCGCCGGCGCCAACATCGGCCCCAACGAGACCCTGAAATTCGAGATCGAGCTGCTCAAGGTCAACTAACTCCCGTTAGCCTTCTGACCGTCACGACATGGGCGCCAGCACCTTCACCGACAGGCTACTGCAGGCGCTGAGCGCCCATCCCGCCGGGGTCAGCGAATTCGAACTCATCAAATGGCTGGAGGCCGAAGGCCAGGCCGGCTTCGGCAAGGACTGTCTGCGCGGCAGCCTGTCGCTGTTCCAGACCCACTTCGTCCTCTTTCACACCCTCTACCGCCTGCGCGACGAACTGTTCGAACAAGGCAAGGCCCGTCTCGACATCAGCCCGTTGTGCATCCAGCTCCTGCCGCTCACACCGGGTGACGGCTTCGCCATCGACAGCCACGACCCGCTGCGCGACTACTACCTCGATCTCGAACACCTGAAAAAGACCGGCGCGCAGGATGTCGACACCCTGCTGAACAGCTTCTGGGACCGCTTCATCGGTAACGACGAACGTCGTCAGGCGCTGGACATACTGGAACTACAGGATCCGGTGGACTGGCCCACCATCAAGACCCAGCACCGCCGCCTCGCCATGCGCCACCACCCGGACCGCGGTGGCGACGAGGCACGCCTGCAGGCCATCAACGCCGCCATGGAGTGCCTCGCACGCAGCTACAAATAGACACCGGCGCCAACGACCATCAATCACCCTTCGCCAGCCAGAACCACCAGACGATGAAGCCGATCAGGGCCAGGCCGAGGCCGTTCACCAGCCAACTCACGACCGGCCTCCGGGCTTGAAGAAACGCAGCCGATTGGCATTGCTGACCACCGTCACCGAGGACAGGGCCATGGCCGCGCCGGCGATCACCGGGTTCAGCAGCGGGCCGCCGAAGGGGTACAGCACGCCCGCCGCCACCGGGATGCCCACTACGTTGTAGACGAAGGCGCCGAACAGGTTCTGCTTGATGTTGCGCAGGGTGGCGCGGGACACGGCGATGGCGTCGGCGACGCCGTGCAGGGAGCCGCGCATGAGGGTCACGTCGGCGCTCTCGATGGCCACGTCGGTGCCGGTGCCGATGGCGAAGCCCACGTCGGCGCGGGCCAGCGCCGGGGCGTCGTTGATGCCGTCGCCCACCATGCCCACCACGCGGCCCTCGCCCTGCAGGGCGGCCACCTTGTCCGCCTTGTCGCCGGGCAGCACCTCGGCGATCACCTCGTCCACGCCCACCGCGCGCGCCACCGCCTCGGCGGTGGCGCGGTTGTCGCCGGTGAGCAGCACCACGCGGATGCCCTCGGCGTGCAGGCGGGCGATGGCGGCCTGCGAGTCGGCCTTGATGGGATCGCTCACCGCCAGCAGCCCGGCGAGCCGGCCGTCCACGGCGAGGTACATGGGGGTTTGGGCCTGGGCGGCCAGTTCCCCGGCGCGGACCATCAGGGGCGCGGTGTCGATGCCGTTGTCCGCCATCAGCCTGGCGTTGCCGAACAGCACCTCGTGCTCCCCGGCACGGCCGCGCACACCCTGCCCCTCGACGGCGGCGAAGTCCGCCAGCGCCGGCAGGTTCAGCTGGCGCTCGCCCGCCGCGGCGAGGATGGCCTCGGCCAGGGGGTGCTCGGAGCCCTGTTCCAGGGCCGCGGCCAGGCGCAGCAGTTCGCTCTCGTCGTGGCCCTCGCGGGGCTCCAGGGCGGTGAGCGCCGGGCGGCCCTCGGTGACGGTGCCGGTCTTGTCCAGCACCACCGTGTCCAGAGAGCTGGCGCGCTGCAGGGCCTCGCCGTTGCGGATCAGGATGCCGTGCTCGGCGGCCTTGCCCACACCGACCATGATGGCGATGGGGGTGGCCAGGCCCAGGGCGCAGGGGCAGGCGATGATGAGCACGGTCATGGTGGTGACCAGCATGTAGCTGACCCGGGGTTCGGGCCCGAAGTTGTACCAGGCCAGGCAGGTGAGCACGGCGAAGATCAGCACCGTGGGCACGAACACCGAGGCGATGCGGTCGACCAGGCGGCCGATGGCGGGCTTGGAGTTCTGCGCCTGGCGCACCATCTCGACGATGCGCGCCAGGGCGGTGTCGGCGCCCACGCGCTTCGCCTGCATGAGAAAGCTGCCGGCCTTGTTGAGGGTGCCGCCCACCACCTCGTCGCCCGCCTTCTTGGTCACCGGCATGGGCTCACCGGTGAGCATGGACTCGTCCACCGTGGTGTGGCCGTCGATGATCACGCCGTCCACCGGGATCTTTTCGCCGGGGCGCACGCGCAGGGTCTCGCCCAGGCCCACCTGCTCGATGGGCACGTCCAGCTCGCGGCCCTCGCGCACCACCCGCGCGGTCTTCGGCGCCAGGCCGATGAGGCGCTTGATGGCCTCGGAGGTCTTGCCCCGGGCGCGCATCTCCAGCGCCCCGCCCAGGTTGATCAGGGCGATGATGATGGCGGCGGCCTCGAAGTACAGGTGGCGCGCCGACTCGGGCACCAGGGCCGGCCACAGCAGCACCAGGCTGGAATAGGCCCAGGCGGTGCCGGTGCCCAGGGCCACCAGGGTGTCCATGTTGGCGTTGTGATTGCGGAAGGACTTCCAGGCGCCGCTGAAGAAGTGCCCGCCGGCGTACCAGAGCACGAACAGGGTGGCCACGGCGACGCCGAACCAGAACAGCCGACCCAGCCCCTCCAGCGGCGGCATCCAGCCCAGCCAGCCGGCCAGCATCAGCGGGAAGCCGACGGCGCCGGCGACCAGGGCCTGGCGCCACAGGGCGCGCAGGTGGGCCTGCTCGGCGGCCTCCTTCTCTTGCTCGTCGGCGGCGCTCCTCAGCAGGGTGGCCTCGTAGCCGGCGGCGGTGACGGCGGCGATCACCGCCTCGGGCGTCACCTCGCCCGTCACCTCGGCGGTGTGCTCGGCAAAGTTGACGCTGGCGGACGTCACCCCCGGCACCGACTCGAGGGCGTCCTCGACCGCGCCCACGCAGCCCGCGCAGGCCATGCCGCCGATGGAGAAGCGCAGGGTCTTCGCCAAGGTCAGGCGCTCTTCACCACCGCCGGGTAACCGGCCTCACTGAGCACCTGGCAAACGGTCTGCGGATCGACGTCACCGACCACCCTGGCGGTACCGGCATCCAGATCAAACTCGGCAGAGACAAAACCAGGCACAGTGGCCAGGGCCTTATTGGCATTGCTGACGCAGCCGCCACACTTCATGCCCTGGACGAAAAATTCAGTGATGGTTTCTGACATGGCGCTATTGCTCCTGCTGGTTGGCGTTGAATCGGCCGTGGCATGGCCGCCACGGATTGTGCGAAGGATGGCAAACTATCACGCCCAGGGAAAATATGTCGAAAGGATAGGGCCTGCGGCGGCACAAAGCCCGCGCAAAACCGTCGGATTTTTTTACAACACTGGCGTCGCACAAGACCAAAAATCTCCACCGGCAAACGACAAGGCTGATTCAAAAGGGAAATTTCCTGAACGGCACAAAAATTGCTTGCTGATCAAAAATTGACCAGACTGATTAATGTTTCACCGCTGGTCAACCGCATGGAAACATCGTTACCAGGAATTGCCGTATGAGACTTTTGTTGTTATTGCTGCTGGCCTTCGGCACTGAGCGGGCGCTGGCCGAAGAGACCACCCTCGGCCCCCACGAGGCCAAAGAGTTGCGCTGCCTGGCCCTGAACATCTATTTCGAGGCCCGCAGCGAACCCATCGAAGGCCAGCTTGCCGTCGCCTTCGTCACCGTCAACCGGATGCAGAGTCGGCGTTATCCGAATACGCTCTGCGGCGTGGTGTGGCAGAAGCGACAGTTCAGCTGGACCCATGACGGCAAGAGCGACCAACCCTACGAACAGCGCGCCTGGCAGCAGGCGCAGCGGCTCGCCCGCTTCATCTTCACCAAATATCTGGCCCTGCCGGAGAGGGTGCGCCGCATCATGGACCGCACCAACGGCGCCCTGCATTACTACGCCCCCAAGCTGGCCG
>DRQN01000235.1 GCA_011371455.1 Gammaproteobacteria bacterium | reverse complement strand
TGGCCTCCAGCGACTGTACCCGGCTCTCGCAGCTCGAGCGGGTCGATGCGCCAAGATCCTGGCGCAGATAAATGAGGGAGACGTACTGCGTGCCCTTGGCGTCACCGACCATCTTCACCCGCAGGTTTTCGTTGGCCGGATCCGGAAGGTAGCTGGCGGGATCCTGCCCCAGCATCTTTGCACCGGGGTATTTTTCCTTCAATGACCGGAGGGGTTCGCCCAGGCGGATACGCTTGATGTCGAAGCTGTAGTTGTCGTCGATGAACCGGCTGGCGTCCAGCGTGGAGGCGTCTACCTGCTTGCCGGTATCGGCGCGGCGAGGCTTGGCAATATCCCGGCTCTTGGTTTTGATGTCGCTGAATTCGTTGCCGATATCGTCGAATTCCGCATTCAGGTCATCGACCTGCTGGCTGATGCCTTCGACCTCCTGGCCGATATCGTCAACCTGCTGGCTTACGCCGTCCAGTGTCTCGTTGACGATTTTGAGGCTGTCTTTGATGCCGTCGAACAGGCCGGCCGATACCATGCTGGAAAAGACGAAACCGGCAAACAGTACGAATATTTTCCCTGCCATGGCCCATACCTCCTGTCGTTGATGTCTGTCTTTCCCCAAGTATTCTTCGCCATCGCCCAGATGGCAAGTCTGTCGATTCAGGGCGCCTCTAAATGGTTTTCTCTGTGTCCTCTGCGCCTCTGCGGCAAAAATCAGCGCGTGGAAAGATGATTGCCGGCATCGAACTGCCAGGTACGGGTGATCACCAGTTGGTCGTAGTCCTTGCGGATATCCTCGGGGAAGCGCGCGTAGGGCGCGGCGAGACGCACGATACGCCGGGCCGCATCGTCCAGCACCCGGTGGCCGGAGGATTTGCGGATCTGGATGTCCTTCACCGAGCCGTCGGCGTTGATGGTGACCGCCAGGCGCAGTTGGCCGGAGAGCTTGTTGCGCCGGGCCTCGTCGGGAAAGTTGAGGTTGCCGATGCGTTCCACCTTGGCGCGCCAGGCCTCTTCGTAGCTGGCAAAGCGGTATTCCTTGGTGCGCGAGGTGATGTACTTCTTGCGCGGCTGGTGGGAGAAGGCCTTGCGACTCTGGTCGATCTCCGCCGACAGGCGGGCGATCTCCTTGCTGCGCGACATCAGTTCGGCGGGGGTGGGTTGCCGTTTCTTCATCTGCGGGGTGTCGATGCCGGCGGACAGGGTGCGCTCGGAGGATTCGGCGGTAAGCACCTCGCGGCGCGGTTGTTCGGGCGCCGAGGGCATCTGCGTCTGCGGCACGAATTCGCGCACCTCGCCGGCCTTGCCGGTGGGTACCACCGGGGCCACGGGGGTGGAGGGGCGCACCCGTTCCTCGCTGTTGCCGCCGCCTTCCTGGTTGGCCTGGGCGAGGAAATCGGCGTCTTCCGGCTCCTTGTCGGCACGGCTCTGTACCAGCGTCACCTCCAGGCCGGGCAGTTTTTCCGGCGGCTTGGTGCGGTCCTCGCCGCTGAAGCTGACACCGAGAATGATCAGCCCGTGCAAAATCAACGCGAGCACCACCGTCAGACTCAGGCGGTCTGTGCTGGTGACTTGCGGACGGGTTGCGCGGAGGGTTGCCATGACTACGTCGATATCGTGGGGATCGAAGGGTTGCTATTCAACCGCGCCAGCACACTGCGGGTCAATACGCCACTGACGATGCCGAGCACCGCCGCCAGCGTCATCAGCACGGGAAACAGGTGCAACAACGCCGGATGCGGGATGAACAGGGTGTAGGCGGCCCAGAATTGCCCGGTCATGTGCGCCAGCGCAGCGAGCAGGCCAAAGCCCAGCGGCCCCGGTGCCCAGCCCGGCACGGCGCGGGAAACCGCCCAACCCAGGCCCAGGATGGCAACACTGGCCAGCGCACCGCTGAGGGAGAGAAAAAAAGTGGGCGAGAGAAAGGTGCCCAGCAGCACGCTGCCGATCAGCACCCGCAACAGCGCCACCCACACCGCCATGCGCCAGCCGTAGCGGCACAGCACGATGAGCGTGATCACATTGGCCAGTCCCGGCTTCACCCCCGGCAGGGGACTGGGCAGGGCGCTCTCGGCGATGTGAATGGTGATCGCCAGGGCGGTGAACCAGGCGATGAGGTGGTCGTCACGGGTGGTTTGGATGAGTTGGGTCATGGGGTACTGAGTGCTTAGTGCTGAGTGCGTGGGCTGAGCGTAGCGATGCCCAACGTTCGCGATCGTTGGGGTTCGTTCCTCACCCCAAATGCGATGACCTTTACCCCACTAACCTCCCGTCTCACACCCGCGGCCTCAGAAATTGATGCTGTCGAAACGCGGATCGTCGGCCATGATCTGCACGCTGACGCGGTTGGGCAGGCAGGCGGCCACGTCACCACCTTCGTTGAGCCAGCCGGTGTGGATGCACTGGCGGTTCTGGCAGGGGGAGTCGGTGAAGCGTACCTGGCCGTTGCCGATCTCGAGGTGGCTGACGCCCAGCACGCCCGGCACGTCGAGGTGCTGCTCGCGGAACAGGTCGATTCGCGCCCAGGGCTTGCCGTCCACCCACACCCGCGCCTCCAGCCCCTGCCCGCTGCCGTGCCAGTAGACGGCGTAGAGGCCGGGCAGCAGCAGCGCGACGGCGCCGAGCAGCAGCCAGTCGCCCCTGGTCAGCCAGCGGTTCATTTACAGCGGCTCACTGAAGCGCACCTCCGGCTTGGGCTCGACATCGAAATAGATGCGCCCGCGCAGCGATGGCGTCATCTGCACGCGGCCTGCCGTGTCCACCAGCATCACACCGGTCACGCCCAGGGCGCGCGCCACCGGCAGCCAGTCGGCGACATCCGGCCCGGCCACGGTGATGGCGGTGGCGGCGGCGTCGGCCACGTCGGCCTGGCGTGCGAATACGGTCACCGAGCTGAGCCCCTCGGCCGGGTAGCCGCTGCGTGGGTCGATGATGTGCTGGTAGCGTTTGCCGTCATAGTCGAAATAGCGTTCGTAATCGCCGGAAGTAAAGACGCTCTCGTCGCCCTCGATGTCCACCGCGGCGAGCATGCCGGGTTGGCGCGGGTGGCGGATGCCCACACGCCAGGGACGCTCGCCGTGGCGGCCGATGGCGCGCAGGTCGCCACCGGCGTTGACGATGGCGTTTTCGATGCCCAGTTCGCGCAATTGTTCAATCGCGCGGTCCACCGCATAGCCCTTGGCGAAGGCGCCGAAGTCGAGGCGCACCGCCGGGTTGCGGCTGCGCAGCTGGATGCCATCCAGCTCCAGATCGGACATCTGCGGATTTTTTTCCAGCAGGGCGCGGATCGCCTCGGGGGCGGGCGGCGGGCCCTTGGGCGGCTCGTCGCTGGCGAAGCCCCACAGCCTGACGAGTTGGCCGATGGCGGGATTGAACAGGCCGCCGCTGGCCCGGGACAGCTCGCTGCTGCGCCGGATCAGCGGTACGATGGAGGGCGGGCAGCTGAACCATTCACCCATCGGCAACAGCTGGTTGACGCGCCCCAGGGGGCCGCGATGCCAGGCGTGCCAGGCATCGTGCATATAGTCGAAGTCGCGCGCCAGCGTGGCCACCGCCTGCTGGCCGCGGGCCTCGTCGACGTTCCACAGGGTGACATCGACCAGGGTGCCGAAGGTAAGCAGTTGTTCCTGGTAGACCGGCGGGCGCGGGCTGCAGGCTGTTAGCAGCAGGACGGACACCAGGACGAGGGGCAGGGCGCGGATCATGCGGTATTTCTGTGTGCCAGGCGGGCGGCAATGACGTCCATCAGATCGCCGGCGATGTCGAGGCCGTAGAGGGCATCCAGCTCGCGGATGCAGGTGGGGCTGGTGACATTGACCTCGGTGAGGTAGTCGCCGATCACGTCCAGGCCGACGAACAGCAGACCCAGCTCGCGCAGACGCGGCGCCACCTGGGCACAGATCCAGCGATCGCGCTCGCTCAGCGCCACGCCCGCGCCGCGCCCGCCGACGGCCAGGTTACCGCGATTCTCGCCCTCGGCCGGCACCCGTGCCAGGGCGTAGGGCGCGGGTTCGCCATCGATGAGCAGGATGCGCTTGTCGCCGTCGCGGATCTCGGGGATGAAGCGCTGCGCCATGGCCAGGCGGCGGCCGTGGCCGGTGAGGGTTTCGAGGATGACGTTGGTGTTGGGGTCGCCCATGCGCACGCGGAAGATGGAGGCGCCGCCCATGGCGTCCAGGGGCTTGAGGATGATGTCGCCCTGCTCGGCCAGGAAGCCACGCAGGCGCTCCTGGTCTCGGCTCACCAGGCTGGGCGCGCAGCACTGCGGGAACCAGGCGGTGGCCAGTTTTTCGTTGGCCTCGCGCAGGGCCTGGGGCCGGTTGACCACCAGACAACCTTCGGCCTCGGCGAGGCTCAGCAGGTGAGTGGTATAGAGGTATTCGGTGTCGAAGGGCGGATCCTGGCGCATCAGCACCACGTCCAGTCCGGCCAGCGGCATCTCCTGCGGCTCGCCGAGGCTGAACCAGTCGGCAGAGTCATCGCGCACCGCCAGCGGTCGCCAGCGGGCATGGGCGCGGCCATCGCGCAGCCACAGGTCGGCCGGCTCCATGTAGTGCAACGACCAGCCACGCGCCTGCGCCGCCAGCAGCATGGCGAAGCTGCTGTCCTTGTGGGGCTTGATGGCCGTGATAGGGTCCATCACTATGCCGAGTCGGCTCATGGCTGTCGGTGGCTTCCTGGATAACTGGATTTGGATATATCTCGAAAACGCGTATGATTCGCGCTCGGAGGCTTGCTTGCACTCTTGCACTTAAAAGATACAGGGGCCTTTCAAGTATCCCATGCGCCGGCCGATAGTGAGCACGGATGGCCGGCACGAAGACTAAGCCCTTGAGCAACAGGCATTTATGGATTGTACTTGAATAATGTGATAAATACACAGGGTGGCGCTGTTGGTTCAGTAGCTCTGTTTGCGGCGCCAGTCTTTTCGTTGTCCACCTGAAAATAGCGCCCAGAACGCTGACAGGCCAACTGAACCCTGATTTATTACCTTGCTTACTTAGAGAGTACTGGCAGGAGGGGTTCCCCGGAGGGGGAGATCGACCTCCTTAAAAAAACGGTGGATTCGACGCGTGTCGCGCCGTTAAATATTCACCCGTTACGATTGTTAAACGGAATTGAGAAGAGGTGTAGTGGTGGCGAGCGATACTCCCGAAGCCAGCCTTGATGGCATCAAGGTAATGGTTATCGATGACAGCAAAACCATACGTCGTACGGCCGAGACACTGCTGAAGAAGGCCGGCTGCAAGGTGGTAACGGCTACCGACGGCTTCGAGGCGCTGGCAAAGATTACCGATCAGAGCCCGGATCTCATCTTTGTGGACATCATGATGCCGCGTCTGGACGGCTATCAGACCTGCGCGCTGATCAAGAAAAACCCCACATACCGAGATACCCCGGTGATCCTGTTGACCAGCAAGGATGGCCTGTTCGATCGCGCGCGTGGCCGTATCGTCGGCTCGGACCGCTATCTGACCAAGCCCTTTACCAAGGACGAATTGCTGAACGCCATCCGGGAGCACCTGGCCACCACACCGTAGGCCCCTCTGCACAAAATTCCGCTGTAAAAACAATGACAGGCAATATCTGGAGATCCAAGCCATGGCAAACATCTTGATTGTCGATGACTCACCGACCGAGCTGCATGTGCTGACCACCATGCTGGCGAAACACGGTTTCTCGGTGATTTCCGCCAGCAATGGCGAGGAGGGGGTCGAGCGGGCCAGGGCCGACAAACCGGACCTGATCCTGATGGACGTGGTAATGCCGGGCATGAACGGCTTCCAGGCCTCACGGCAGATCGCCAACGACCCCGAGACCAGCGACATCCCCATCGTCATCGTCAGCACCAAGGATCAGGAAACCGACAAGATGTGGGGGCTGCGCCAGGGCGCAAAGGGCTATGTCACCAAGCCGGCCCAGGAAAAGGAATTGATCGCCACCATCAATTCCTTGCTGGGTGGCCAGTAAGGGCGGGGTGGCGGCTTGAGTCATCATGGACACCCGCTGGCGCTGCTGCGGGATATCGAGCAGCGCA
>DRQN01000234.1 GCA_011371455.1 Gammaproteobacteria bacterium | reverse complement strand
TAGCGGAGTGGCACCACCCGATCCCATTCCGAACTCGGAAGTGAAACGCTCTAGCGCCGATGATAGTGTGGGGCTTCCCCATGTGAAAGTAGGTCACCGCCAGGTTCTATCCCTAAACCCTCGCCATAACGGCGAGGGTTTTTTTTTGCTAGAATCCCCCTCCACACCTCTTTTCAGCTCACCGCGGATACGCGCTTTCATCCTTGCTTCCGCACACCCAGAACGACAACGGAAATGATACGTGGTGCTTTCTAAACCCCTTCTGCAGCTTCTCGCCGACGGTCATTTTCATTCCGGCAATCAGTTGGGTGAGCGGCTGGGCTGCTCGCGCGCGGCGGTATGGAAGATGATTCAGGCGCTGGAGACGACGGGGCTCGATATCTTCCATGTCCGGGGCAAGGGCTACCGTCTGGCGCAGGCGGTCGAATTGCTGGACGCCGAGCGGATTCTTGCGGCCATGCCGGAAACCGCGCGCCAGTCGCTTTGCGGGCTCGATGTACTGTTCGATGTGGATTCCACCAATACGTACTTGATGCAGCGCCCCCTGGGTGTGATGGAAGGCGGGCATGCCTGTTTTGCCGAGTTCCAGCGTGTGGGGCGGGGCCGGCGCGGGCGCCAGTGGATTTCGCCCTTCGGCGGTAATCTCTATCTTTCCCTGCGGTGGCGTTTTTTACGGGGCGCGGCGGGGCTGGGTGGTTTGAGCCTTGCCGTGGGGGTCGCGCTGTTGCGTGCTCTGCGAGAGGAGGGTGTCGAGGGGCTCACTCTCAAGTGGCCCAATGACATCCTGTTGCATGGACGAAAGCTGGCTGGTGTCTTGCTGGAGATATCGGGCGAGACCACGGGACCCTGTGAGGTCGTTATTGGCGTGGGCCTGAATGTCCGGGCCACGGACTTTGCGCGCCAGGCCATCGACCAACCCTGGTCGGACCTGGAGTCCAGCCTTGGCCGTCCCATTGCCCGCAACAGGCTCGCGGCGCGGGTGCTCTCTTGCCTCATCGATGCGGCGAGCCAGTATGACCGCAATGGCCTGGGGAGTTTTCGTGACGAGTGGGCCGCGGCTGATGCCTTTGCCGGCCGCGAGGTGTTGTTGCAGATGCCAGCGGCCGAGATAGCGGGTGTGGCGCAGGGGGTGGACGGAAATGGCGCGCTGATACTTGCCCTGGAAAATGGCGAGCGCCGGCACTTTTATAGCGGCGAAGTCAGTCTGCGCGCGGCCGAGGATTGCCGGGCCGATGTCTGATTGCTTGCTGCTCGATGCCGGTAATACGAATTTGAAGTGGGCGATTTCCCGAAACGGGAAAATGTCCGCAGCGGGGCGGGTCGCTTATGCCGACAATGATCTTATGGCCTCGTTATCTCAACTATGGCCACTGTCGACAGCGCCACAACGGGTTCTGTTGGCCGCCGTTGCCTCCGAGGATCGCGTGCAGGCGCTAAGGCGCTGGGTTGAGAGTTCCTGGCACGTGCCGCTGGAGCCTGTTTTGGCGCAGGCACAGGCCTGTGGTGTGGTGAACGGCTATACGCAGCCCGGGCAGTTGGGCGCCGATCGCTGGGCTGCCCTGGTTGCGGCGCGGCACCTGGTGCCGGGTGCGCTGTGTGTGGTCGATTGTGGCACGGCTACTACCCTGGATGTCATGGATGCCGAGGGGCGCCATCGAGGTGGGCTGATTGTGCCCGGCCTGGGTTTACTGCGTACCAGCTTGTTTGAGCATACGGCCGGTGTGCGTGGTGATGCCGGCGCCAGCGCTGCCGGGTTGCTGGCCTGTGATACACAGGCGGCGGTCAGTATAGGGAGCCTGCAGGCCACGGTGGGCTTTGTTGAACGCCTGCAGCAGGAGGTGCGCGAGTTGCTCGGCGTGCCGCTGACAACGATCCTCTGCGGAGGCAATGCGCCGGATTTGCTACCATTGCTGGCGGGCGATACCCGTCACGAACCGGATTTGGTGCTCAAGGGCTTGAATATTATCGCGATGAATAAGTCATGAGACTGGTCTTCTGGCTCTTCCTGCTGCTGAATCTGGCCTTTTTCTATTGGCAGTACAGTCAGCCACAGCCGGTTGATGCGCCGCTGCTGCAAACCGAGGCGGTACCCGCTGGTGTCGATCGTTTGGTGCTGCTGCGGGAGCGGGGGCTGGCGTCACCGAGCCAGTCCGAGCCTGCGGCCGGGCCGCCTGCTGCAGTCTCTTCATCGGTGGTGACCGAGCCCGAGCCTGAGGCCGCACTTGCCCAGAAGCGGCAAGACGCCATGCCTGTTCCAGGCCCGCTTGGGACGGAGGGACGATCGCAGCCCGAGCCTGAACCTGCGCCGCCACCGGCGCCCGCCGAGCCTCCGCCTCCTCCGGTGATGGCCTGTTTCACGCTGGGGCCGCTAAAAGATGAAAGCGAGGCGGGGCGCTTGTACAAGGCATTGCGGGCGCTCGATATAATGCCTGAGCAACGCCTTAGCGAGCGCCGGGCGGTCAGGGGCTATTGGGTGTATCTGCCGCCACTCAAGTCCTATGCCGATGCGCGGGACAAGGTTCAGGCGTTGCAGAAAAAGGGGCTGGACGATATGTACGTCATGGGCAAGGGCGAGATGAAAAATGCGATCTCGCTGGGCCTGTTTACACGCAAGAGCACCGCCACCGAACGCTTCAATCAGGTGCGCCGCCTCGAGCCTGCCACCATGATGAAGCCCCGCTATCGGCGCATCAAGGAAAGGTGGCTGGACGTTCGCGTGGACGGTGCGCACTCCGAGATGCTCGCCCGTCTTGCCGCGCTGGCAGAGGACTTCCCGGGCGTCGAGCTGGTGCGGCGAAAGGCATGCAAATGAATTGCATCCTGTATCGCCAGTGCCTAAAATGCACAGCTTCATGCCGACATAGCACAATTGGTAGTGCAACTGATTTGTAATCAGTAGGTTCGCGGTTCGAGTCCGTGTGTCGGCACCAGTTTTCCCGGTGCTTGTCCCCGCCCCCAAATTCCGTTTCATTGCTGTCAGTGGAGCGGGTGAAGGGATACCCTGCCAGGTCAAATATGTATGATCGGTTTCGTCGTGCGCAAAGGTTCAGAAAAATGTCCACTCGCAACTTCCTGAAATGTTCCTGCCTTGTGCTGCTGGCGTCGGGCCTGGCCGCGCATGCCGATACCGAAGATGGCGCGAAGGCCATCCAGCAGGGGCAGTTCGAGGAGGCCTTTTCCGAGTGGCAGCCCCTGGCGGAGAAGGGCGAGCCCGCGGCACAGGCGGCCATTGGTGTGATGTACCACGCCGGGCAGGGTGTGCCGCAGGACTACAAAAAGGCCTTTCAGTGGTACCGCCGCGCCGCCGAAAATGGCAATGCTGCCTCGCAGGCGAACCTCGGTGTCATGTATGCCAAGGGCGTCGGCGTCGAGCGGGATTTGGTGAAGGCCTATGTCTGGTTCGACCTGGCCGCCATGAACGGCGACCCCCGGCATGGGCGCAGCCGCGACCGTCTCGCCAAGCAGCTGAGCAGTGAGCAGCTGGCGCAGGCCAGGCGCGAGGCGAAGGAGTATGCCGCAAAATACGTGACGCCGTTTCGCAAGGCGGCGCCCTGAATGACCGCCGGTACCGGGGGCGGGCGAGCACGGTGCCGCTACAGTCCCGCTGCCTGTCTTTCATTGCGCGTGTCCTGAATTTCACTGACGGCCGCCCGGGGAAATACAGTGGAATCTCGGCTCGTACGCCGATAGCATAGGCGGAATTCTTCGTGTTCACTTGGGAGGATGGCGATGTCGGAATTGGTACAGGATCAGCGCAAGGCGTATCGCCACACCCTGGCCCTGGATACGGAGGTTCGCTGCCTCGAATCCAGCCTGCAGGGCATGTTCCGCTGCCGTACCGAAAATATTGGCATGGGGGGCGCCTTTCTTTCCGCCGGTGAATCGTTGCTCGAGAAATCCGCTGCCGTGGAACTGGTGTTTCACGTCCCCGCCACGCCGACACCGATGGAATATCGCATCCAGGCCCTGGTCGTTCGCACCTCGGCGGCCGGCGCCGGACTGAGCTTTGCGTCGCTGGACCGGGAGCGCCAGCGCCAGTTTCGGCGTTTTCTGCTGGAGGCCAAGGTCGCCGCCAGGCACTGAGCTTCCGGTCGAAACGCCGCGCAACGACCGTGGCAAGATTTGCGCGGTATTGGCTCGTCCTCCCCTCTTGTTCTTTTCTCCCGCGTCCCCATATCAGACGAAATCTTTGATTCGGCCACTCGCCGGTGCTGGCGCGTGGCCGTCCGTATTGGCCATGACGAGGAGCACGAAACCATGACTGTCGAAGCGCACAAGGAAACCCTGGGATTCCAGACCGAGGTCAAGCAGCTGCTGCAGCTGATGATCCACTCCCTGTACAGCAACAAGGAGATCTTCCTCCGCGAGTTGATCTCCAACGCCTCCGACGCTGCCGATAAACTGCGCTTCGAGGCGCTTTCCGACGACGCCCTGTTCGAGGGCGACACGGACCTGAAGATCCGGGTCAGCTACGACAAGGATGCGCGCACCATCACCGTGCGCGACAATGGTATCGGCATGACCCGTCAGGAGGTCATCGACCACATCGGCACCATCGCCAAGTCCGGCACCGCGCAGTTCTTCGAATCGCTGACCGGCGACCAGGCCAAGGATGCGCATCTCATCGGCCAGTTCGGCGTCGGTTTCTACTCTGCCTTTATCGTCGCCGACAAGGTGACCCTGAGCACCCGCCGCGCCGGCCTCGGCGCCGAGCATGGCGTGCGCTGGGAGTCCGCCGGTGAGGGCGAGTATTCGCTGGAGACCATCGAGCGCGCCGAGCGCGGCACCGAGATCGTCCTGCACCTGCGCGAGGGCGAGGACGAATTCCTCGACGGCTTCCGCCTGCGTAATATCATCCGCAAATACTCCGACCACATCACCCTGCCCATCCTGATGCCCAAGGAGAGCGTGGGCAAGGAGGAGAAGTCCGGCGAAATCGAGTGGGAGACCGTCAACCGCGCCTCGGCGCTGTGGGCGCGGCCCAAAAGCGAGATCGGCGACGAAGAGTACAAGGAGTTCTACAAACACGTCGCCCATGACTTCGAGGATCCGCTGGCCTGGACCCACAACCGCGTCGAGGGCAAGTACGAATACACCTCGTTGCTTTATATCCCTGCGCGCGCGCCCTTCGACCTGTGGGACCGAGAGCGCCGCCACGGCATCAAGCTCTATGTGCGCCGCGTGTTCATCATGGACGACGCCGAGCAGTTGATGCCCAACTACCTGCGCTTCGTGCGCGGCGTGATCGATTCCAACGACCTGCCGCTCAACGTCTCGCGCGAGATCCTGCAGCGCAACAAGGCCATCGACTCCATCCGCGCCGGCTCGGTGAAAAAGGTGCTGGGCCTGTTGGAAGACATGGCCAAGAACGAACCGGAGAAGTATGCCACCTTCTGGCAGGAATTCGGCCGCGTGATGAAGGAAGGCCCGGGCGAGGACTTCGCCAACCGGGAGCAGCTGGCGCGCCTGTTGCGCTTCTCCAGTACCCACACCGACAGCGAAACCCAGGACGTCTCACTGGCCGATTACGTCGCGCGCATGAAGGACGGCCAGCAGGCCATCTACTACATCACCGCCGACAGCTTTGCCGCCGCCAGGAACAGCCCGCATCTGGAGATCTTCCGCAAGAAGGGCATCGAGGTGCTGCTGCTGGCCGATCGTGTCGACGAGTGGCTGGTCAGCTCGCTGACCGAATTCGACGGCAAGCCGCTGAAGTCCGTGGCCCAGGGCGAACTGGACCTGGGCGAGTTGGAAGACGAGGAAGAAAAGAAGGCCCACGAAAAGACCAACGAGCAGTTCAAGGACCTCGTCGCCAAGGTCAAGGAGGCGCTGGGCGACAAGGTTGCCGAGGTGCGCCTGACTCATCGCCTGACCTCGTCGCCGGCCTGCCTGGTCACCGGCGAGCAGGACATGAGCGCCAACCTGGAGCGCATCCTGCGTTCCGCCGGCCAGCACGTGCCGGCCACCAAGCCGGTGTTCGAGCTCAACCCGGAGCACCCGCTGGTGGCCAGGCTCAAGGCCGAGGACAACGAAGAGTTGTTCAGGGACATGGCCGAGATCCTCTTCGACCAGGCCCTGCTCGCCGAAGGCGGCCAGCTCGACGACCCGGCCACCTTCGTGCGGCGGCTCAACGAGCTGCTGCTGTCCATGGCCAAGTGATCTTCGACCAGCCCCTCCTCGAGGGGCTTCTGTTACGGCGCTACAAACGCTTCCTCGCCGACGTGCAATTGCTCGGCGGGGAAGTGATCACCGCCCACACCGCCAACACCGGCGCCATGAGCGGTTGTGCCGAGCCGGGCCGTCGGGTCTGGCTGAGCCGTTCCGACAACCCCAAGCGCAAGTACCCGCACACCTGGGAACTGATCGAGGTGCGCGACGGGGTGCTGGCGGGTATCAATACCCAGTTGAGTAATCCGCTGGTGCGCGAGGCCATCGAGCAGGGGCGCGTGGCGGAACTGGCCGATTATCGACGCATCCGTTCGGAAGTACGCTATGGCGAGGAGTGCAGCCGCATCGATCTGTTGCTGGACTCGCCAAATGACGTGTCATCCACTCCTTGTTATGTCGAGGTGAAGAATGTCACTTTGGTGGACGATGGCATCGCGCATTTTCCCGATGCCGTCAGCGTCCGCGCCAGCAAGCACCTGCGTGAGCTGATGTCGGTGGTGCGGGCGGGGCAGCGGGCGGTGATCTTCTTTTGTGTGCAGCGGGGTGATGTGCGTGAAGTCCGTCCTGCCGATCATATCGACCCGCACTACGGTGAGACTCTGCGCGAGGCTGTTGCCTGTGGCGTGGAATGTCTGGCCTATGGTGCGGATGTTTCAGAGCACGAGATTGCCTTGCGGCGGGCATTGCCGGTGCGGCTGCCCGGGTAAGCGCTTGCCTTGCCCTTCGGTGGCGGGCGAGTCAAAGGCTTCAACGCAGCGCTGCCGCCGGCTTGTCCTTGCTGTCGATTCTTTCCAGCACGGTGATGAATTCCGCTGCCGGCAGGGGGCGGGCGATGTGGTAGCCTTGGGCGATATCGCACCCCATGCCGTTCAACTGTTTCAGGATGGCTTCATTTTCCACGCCTTCGGCGACCACCTCCAGGCCCAGGTCGTGTGCCAGGCCGATGGTGGCGCGCACGATGGAGGCATCGTCCTCGCTGGCGATCATGTCCATGACGAAGGATTTGTCGATCTTGATTTCATCCACCGGCAGCTGTCTCAGGTGGCCTAACGATGAGTAGCCGGTTCCAAAGTCGTCGATGGAGATGCAGACGCCCAGCGTGTCGAGTTTTCGCAACTGCGCCCTGGCGCGGGCCGGATCGGCCATCATGGCGGTCTCGGTAATCTCCACCACCAGGTTGTGTGCCGGCAGTTGATGTCGGTCCAGAAGTGAGGCGATCAGCGGCACCAGCTCTTCGTCGTGCAGGTTGATGGCCGACAGATTGGCCGAGATGTTCACCGGCCAGCCGTTGGCATGGCAGTGGGCGCATTGTTGCAGCGCCGTTTCCAGCACCCAGCGGGTCAATTCCTTGATCAGCCCGGTGCGCTCGGCGATCTCGATGAATTGGTCGGGAGGGATGAAGCCGTGTTGGGGGTGGGTCCAGCGCGCCAGCGCTTCGGCGCCGATAATCTGTTGGCTACGCAGATCCAGCCTTGGTTGATAGTGAAGCTCCAGCTGGCCGTCGCGCAGGGCGTTGCGCAGGTCGTTGATCAGGCCGAGCCGCTCGGCGGCGCCCTTGTTGTCCAATGCCTGGAAGATGGCCGCGTAGTGGGCGTTTTGCCGCGCCTGGAAGATGGCCGCCTCCGCCTTTTGCAGCAGCGCCGGGGCGGTGGTGGCGTGCTGCGGATACAGGGCGACGCCGAGGGTGCCGCGGATGTACAGGCAGCGTCCGTCGATTTCAAAGGCATTTTCCAGGGTGCCGAGCAGGGTTTCGGCGATGTCGTCGATGGCCGCTTCGCCAGCGTCGTTGAGCATGATGGCGAACTTGTTGCCATAGAAACGGGCGGCCTGGTCGGGCGCCTGCAGTACGGCGTTGAGACGCTTGGCCACTTGCCGCAGCAGTTCATCGCCGCAGTGGTGCCCCAGTGAGTCATTGATCTCCTTGAACTGTTGCAGGTCGATCATGCATACCGCCAGTGTCTGCGGGCCGCCATCCTGCCGGGCGATGGTTTCGTCGATGGTCTGGCTCAGGGCGTCGCGGTTTGGCAGGCCGGTGAGGGGGTCGTGCCGGGCCTGGTGTTCGAGCTGGGCGTGCTGCTCGTTGAGTCGGCGGAACAGGGAGGCGATGACCATCGCCCCCCAGGTCGTCAGCCAGATGCTGATCAATGCGGCAAAGGCGATCGGCACGCCGATGTGTTTCATGAAATCGTGCAGCGTGGTCTGGGAACGGCGATGGGTATTGACGATGGTGTAGGGAGTGCCCGGGACGGGGGTGCTGGCCCAGATGTATTCCTCGTCGTCGATGGTGGCGAAGCCGCTGCTGGCCGCCAGCAGGGACTCTGTGTCGATAGGGACGGATGAACGCTGGCCGGGCGTGGTGAGCAGGCGGCCTTCGGCGTCGATGACGGACAGGTTGTCGCTGCGGGTCTCGTGATGGGGCAGCATGGCCTGAATTTGTTCGAGGCTGGGCGTTTCCGGCAGCATCTCGATGAGGTGCTGGTTATGCTCGTGCAGCAGGCCGGGGATCTGGTGGCGGGTAAAGTCCAGTGCGCTGGTGAACGCAATGCCGGTAAAGAGCGCGATGGTGCCCAGGCTGGATGCCAGCGAGCCAATCAGCAGTTTTGTGCGTTGCTGCATGCGCTGTTGTCCGGCTCAGCGGCTCTTTGCTGGAGGCAGCCATTTGCAAAGCCGGGACGCCTTTGCGCGGTGGCGAGAAGGGCAGGGGATGGAGGCCGGTAAGGCTTGGGAAAATCGTGGTTTTGTCATGGTTTCTTTCCCTCCCTGGAGCCAGTCGGATTTGGGAAGACGCCAGCTGGACACGAAGAATATTTCCACAGGTGGCCGAAGGTCGGGCTCGCTTGCTGCTTGCCTGCAGGTACTTTGAGATTATTAGCGGACTGAGCGTGGGGGGACTTTAGCGCGTTTCAAACAATCTGATGCGCGCAGGGGGCGCCATCGATGCTGTGCTGCGCCTTGCTTTTTCCGCTCGGCGAGTGACTTTGACAAGGCCTGCCGGCGGCGAGGGCGGGGCGCTTTAAGCCGGCAGGGTCTTTCCCGGGTTGAGGATGCCGTGGGGGTCGAAGAGGTGGCGGATCTGCTGCATCAGGGCGAGGCTGGCGGGATCGATTTCGCGCGCCACGAAATCACGTTTCACCAGTCCCACGCCGTGCTCGCCGGAAAGCGTGCCGCCCAGTTCCAGTACCCGCGCGAAGACGGCGTCGAGGCAGGCGTCGGCGCGTGCCATCTGTGCGCTGTCGTCGGGGTCCACCAGCAGGTTGACGTGGATATTGCCGTTGCCGGCGTGGCCGAAGTTGACGATGGTGATGCCGTGGCGCTCGCCGAGTTCCGCCAGCGAGGCGATCAGGGCCGGGATCTGCGACACGGGCACCACGACATCTTCGTTGATCTTCTTCGGCGCCACGTTGCGCAGCGCCGGCGACAGGGCCTTGCGCGTGGCCCACAGCGCCCGCACTTCGGCCTCGTCCCGCGCCACCCGCAGGTCCAGCAGGCCGTCGCCGCGGGCGGCCCGTTCGATGGCCGCCTGTGATTCGGCCATCGCCGCCTCGGGGCCGTCGATCTCGATCATCAGCAGCGCGCCCGCCCCCTGTGGCAGTTCGGCGCTGGAATGCTGGCGGACCATGTCGATGGCCGCGCCGTCGATAAACTCCAGCGCGCAGGGCACCAGCGGCTGGGCCATGATGCGCGACACCGCCTGCGCGGCGCCGTGCATGTCGGCATAGATGGCGCGCAGGG
>DRQN01000233.1 GCA_011371455.1 Gammaproteobacteria bacterium | reverse complement strand
TCAACTCCATTGCGGCTCTCCGAACGTTGGTGCACACTCAATAACGTGCGGAGCGGCAGGTGTGCCGCCGACCCTCGGCCTGCCGGCGATGCCGGCGGCTCGCTTTAATGTGGGCTGTCAGACGGCAAGCGATCCCATGGGATCGACCGCCCGCAGGCAATCATAGGTGCGAGGGGTCGGCAGCGGGTCAGGTTAATAATCGCGGTCGCGATGCCATCAAAATATTGGCCGGCCTTTACCCCTGCTGCTCCGCACACCCCTATCATCTTCCATGATCAGGGATGTGGCCAGCGGACTCATGGCGGTTAATAGGATACTGCTCAAGCAGGGTGATGTTCTCCGGACGCACACCGGCGTCCTCGATCAGATAGACCGCACTGGCAAGGCCGGCAATACCGCTGCCGACCAGGTACACCGACGTCGCTTGATTCGCTTTCTTCGCTTGCATGGCATCTTCTCCCTGGGCGCGCCGCAGCGGCTATTCGCTACGATCCGCCCCACCATACGGCAGACGCGAAAGGCGCACAATCGATATCACACGGACGGCTTTTCCACCCGCTTCTGGCCCGGGATGCCCTCATTACTCAGGCGCGCCTCCAGCAGATCGCGGTAATCCCGGATTCGCGTCACATAGCGCACCGGTTCATTGCCGCGCGCATAGCCATAGCGCAGATCCTTGTAATACGCCTTCTGACTGAGCAGCGGCAACACCTCTTTCATGTCCGCCCAGCGTTGCGGATTCTTGCCCAGCCTGCGGGCCAGGCCCTGCGCATCACGGAAATGGCCGCGGCCGACATTGTAGGCCGCAAGCGCCAGCCAGGTGCGGTCCGGCTCCGGCACTTCCTCACCGACCATGTCCAGCATGCGCCGCAGGTAGACGGCGCCGGCAAAGATATTCTGTTCGGCATCCAGACGGCTGGTGACGCCCAGCGAACGCGCCACCGGCTGGGTCAGCATCATCATCCCGCGCACGCCGGTGGGGCTTTTGGCACGGGGATCCCAGTGAGATTCCTGGTAGCTGACCGCCGCCAGCAGGGTCGGCGAGATGCCCTGTTCCTTTGCCGCGGTCTCGAACATGGCGCGATATTTCGGATAACGTTCGTCGATGCGGCGCAGGAAGCGCTTGATGTCGACATAGTCGAACACCTCGACGAAGCCATAGTATTTTTCCAGCAAATGGTCCAGAGCGGAGAATTTGTTGAATTCCTCGAACCACTGCGTCACGGCCCGTTTCAGTTGCGGGCTGTTCTTTGGCAGCATCCAGGCCAGGTGGGAATCGTTCGCCAGGGTGTACTTGACCGACAGCTCGGGATAATAGCGGCGATTGATGGCGACGATGGTGGAGTCCGCCACGGTGCACTGAATCTGTTTCTTCCACACCTTCTTCATCAATTGCGGCGTCAGCAAACGGTCATCGGTTCGCCATTCGATATTGGGGTGCTTGGCCTGCAGTTTCTTCAGGGTGCGGATGTAACTGCTCTGCGCGGGGATGACGATATCCAGGCCGGCGATATCTCCCGTATCGCCCACGCGCTTGCTGTTGCGGTAGCAGATCAGCTCTTCGCTGACGGTTTGATAGGAGGGAC
This sequence comes from Gammaproteobacteria bacterium, assembly GCA_011371455.1. Classification (GTDB taxonomy): domain Bacteria; phylum Pseudomonadota; class Gammaproteobacteria; order SZUA-152; family SZUA-152; genus DRQN01. The sequence goes on along the minus strand of DRQN01000233.1, from coordinate 5,257 downwards.
CAAAATCGAATTCTTTTTGCCGTTCTTCGGTGATGGTGATGCCGGCTGCGGCGATGTGGCCCTCGCCGCGGCGCAGGGCATCGATGACCTCAGGCAGGGAGTCGAACACACGATAGTCGGGCTCCACGCCCAGGCTCTCGGCAAAGGCGCGCGTCATTTCATATTCCGGGCCGGCCGGCTTGTCGTCGCGGTCGAAATAGTAGGCGGTGGGTTCGTTGGTGGTGAGTATCACCAGTTTGCCGTTGCCGCGGATCTGTTCCAGCAGGGGACGTGTGTCCGGCGGCGTGGATTTCTCGCCGCAGGCAGCAATAAAGAGTAACGAGAGAAAAAGCAGAAAAAGGCGGCGCCAGCGGCAAATGTTTCTGCTAACCATCGCTCCGCTGCCTTATCCCTGCCGATACCGGTTTTTCAGATCGACATAGTGGCGCGAGGAATATTCGATCCAGCGGCGTTCGTCGTCCGACAGCGCACGTACCTTGCGCACCGGACTGCCCAACCAGAGATAGCCACTCTCCAGCGTCTTGCCCGGCGGCACCAGGCTGCCGGCGCCGAGCAGCACGTGGTCTTCCAGTGTGGCGCCGTCCATGATGGTGGAGCCCATGCCGATCAGACAAAAATCGCCAACGGTACAACCGTGCAGGATGACCTTGTGGCCGACGGTCACGTCGGCGCCGACGATCAACGGGTGGCCGTCCGGCTCGTCTTCGTGGGGATGGGTGACGTGCAGCACCGAGCCGTCCTGAATATTGCTGCGCGCGCCGATGCGGATGTAATTGACGTCGCCACGCGCCACGCACATGGGCCACAGCGAGACGTCGTCGCCTAACTGGATATCGCCGATGATCAGCGCCGTATCATCGACGAATACGTCTGCGCCCAGTTGCGGCGTCTTGCCCTGAAAATCTCGAATATTCATGCGCCCTCAGCGTAGGGTGACCAGCTCTTCCGAACTGGTGGGGTGAATGGCGACGGTGTCGTCGAAGTCCCTCTTCGTCGCCCCCATTTTGATCGCCACGGCGAAGCCCTGCAACATCTCATCGACGCCCTGGCCGATGAGGTGGCAACCGACGACTTTTTCATCCGCACCCACGCACACCAGTTTCATGGCGGTGCGCTGCTGGTTGGGGCACAGGGCGTGGTACATGGCGGTAAAGCGGGTCTGGTAGACCTTTACCGCCTCGCCGTGTTTTTCGCGCGCCTCGCCCTCGGTCATGCCGATGGTACCGATGGGCGGGTGGCTGAACATCACCGTGGGGATCAGCTCGTAGTCCAGCTTGCGCTCCGGCTGGTGATTGAACAGACGGTCGGACAGGCGCCGCCCGGCGGCCACCGCCACCGGCGTCAGTTGCGCACGGCCGGTGACGTCGCCCACCGCGTACACGCCGGAGACGTTGGTGTTCTGGAATTCGTCGGTGGGAATATAGCCGCGCGCATCGCTCTCCACGCCGGCGGCATCGAGGTTGAGCGGCGCGATGTTGGGCTCGCGGCCGATGGCGCAGATCAGCGCGTCGTACCCCTCCAGGGTGATGCCGCGCGCGCAGTGAATATCGAGACAACCGTCGTCACGCTTCTCGACCCGCTCCACGCTGATGGAGGGCATGATGTTGACACCGGCGTTGACCATCTCTTCCATCAGGGTCTCGCGCAGCATGGCGTCGAAGCTGGACAGGAAGTGATCGCGGCGCAGCAGCAGCGATACCTCGCTGCCGAGGCCGTTGAGCAGGCCGGCCAGCTCCACGGCGATATAGCCCGCGCCGATCACCGCCACCCGTTTCGGCTGCTCCTTGAGGGCGAAGAAGCCATCGGAATCGAGCATGTGCTCGGCGCCGGGGATGTCCGGCTTGATGGGCTTGCCGCCGGGGGCGAGGACGATGTGGTCCGCCGTGTACGGCTCGCCATCGACGCTCACCGTGTGCGCATCGACCAGGCTGCCGGTGCCCTGCAGGTGGTCGATATCGGAATCGGCCAGGTAGTTGCCGTACCAGTCGAGGATGCCCTGGATGTAACCCTCGCGGGCCGCCACCAGCCTGCCCCAGTCGAAGTTGTCGAGCGACACGTCGAAGCCGTAGCCGCCGGCGTTGTGAATGGTCTCACTGATGCCGGAGGCGAACCACATCACCTTCTTCGGCACGCAGCCGACATTGACGCAGGTGCCGCCCAGCTTGTTGTTTTCGACGATGGCGGTCTTGCGGCCGTATTCCGACGCGCGTTCCGCCGCCGAGAGGCCACCGCTGCCACCGCCGATGGCGATGAGGTCGTAGTGTCTGCTCATGTTTCTTCCTTATTGTGTAGGGTGGACACCGCCCACCGGATTCACCAATGGCGGGGTGATCTGTTCACGGTGGGCAATGCCCATCCTTCTACAAACTTCGCTGGCATTCATTCCTTCAGGCGAATGTCCAGCCGTCCGTTTTCGACACGCATGCTCTCCACGCCGTCGGCGAAGGCCGCCCAGAAACCGCCCTGCTGGCCGAATTCCCGCACCAGGTCGATGTTCTTCAGGTTGCCCTGCCAGGCGTTCGGCAGCGGCACGCCCATCACGCTGACGCCCTTCAACACCACCACCGGCCGGCCATCGTGAAAGGCCAGCTCCACGCCGGCGTGCACCTTCAGGGTTTTGCCGCCGAGTACGGGGAAGTCTTCGTCCATTGGCAGCAACAACTTGACGCTGAGCAGATCGTCGGAGAGATCGATGGCCAGTTTTCGCGCCAGATCCGTGTTGTTGGCCAGCAGGGCATTGAGCTCCCGCTCGGTAAAGGCGATCTCGCGACTCGCCCCGGCCTCGCTGTAAGCCTCGGGCTGCAGAGCCGGCGTCTCATTGGCCGCCCGGCGGCGCTGCGGGGTGGCCTCCAGGCGCGACAACTTGTCTTCCAGCGTTCGGCTCTCGCCGGCGCTGAGGGTCACCGGCTCGAATTCGTCCGGAAACACGTAGACCTTCACCAGCCAGACCGTCAGCACGGCGGTGACCACCACCGCGAGCAGCACCATCAGGGTGACGTGCAGGCGATCGAAGCGCCGGGGAGGTACCGGCTCGTCCTTGGACTGCATGCTTTCTTTCTTATCCGTCATATCAATTACCAAGACAAACGACAGCAAAGCCTCATAAGCAAATACCTCACGCCTTCACTCAGCACTAAGCACTTCACCTTACATCCACGACAGCGGCGGCTCGTTCATCACCGCCGCCTGTTCGCGCAGGGCGAGGATCTGCTCTTCCCAGTAGCGCGGTTCGCCGAACCACGGAAAATGCATGGGAAAGGTCGGGTCGTCCCAGCGCCGCGCCAGCCACGCGGCGTAGTGGATCATGCGCAGGCTGCGCAGGGCCTCGATCAAGTGTAGCTCGCGCGGGTGGAAGTCCATGAATTCCGTGTAGCCGGCGAGGATCTCGTCGAGCTGCGCGGTCATCTGCGCGCGCTCGCCGGACAGCAGCATCCACAGATCCTGCACCGCCGGGCCCATGCGCGCGTCGTCGAAGTCGACGAAGTGCGGGCCGTCGTCGGTCCACAGGATGTTACCGGGGTGCACATCGCCATGCAGGCGAATGCGCGCGAAGCCGCCGGCGCGGGCGAAGGCGGCCTCCACCTGGGCCAGCACGTCGCGGGCCAGGCTGAAGTAGGCCTCGCGCAGATAGTCGGGGATCACCCCGGCCTCGCGCAGGTAGTCCACCGAGGCGTGGCCAAAGCTGGCCACATCCAGCGTCGGCCGGTGCTCGAAGGGCCTGGCCGCGCCGAGGGCATGGATGCGGCCGAGGAAGCGGCCCATCCACAGCAGCTTGTCCGGGTCTTCCAGATCCGGCCAGCGGCCGCCGCGGCGCGGGTAGAGGGCGAAGCGGAAGCCCTGGTGCCGAAACAGGGTCTCGCCCTGCGCATCGGTCAGCGGCGCCACGGCGGGGATTTCCGCCTCGGCCAGGGCCAAGGTGAAGACATGCTCCTCGCGGATCGCCGCATCGCTCCAGCGGCCGGGGCGGTAGAACTTGGCGATCAGCGGCGGGCCGTCTTCCACCCCCACTTGATAGACGCGATTCTCATAGCTGTTCAGGGCCAGCAGGCGGCCATCGCTGCGATAGCCGGCGGCGTCCACGGCATTCAGCACCGTGTCCGGCGTGAGGGCGTCATAGGGGTGCTGCACAGAGGTCGCGGGGGTGTCCGTCATCGAATTCACGTTGGCCTGAAGTCAATCCGATAGGGTACCATCATTGCGCCCGCCGCGAGCCCGCGGCGGCCTTTCACCGGAACGCAGAATTCACATGAACAACCCCCTGTTGCAGCTCGATGACCTCCCGCCCTTCAGCCAGATCCGGCCGGAGCACGTGGCGCCGGCCATCGAGCGGATACTGACCGACAACCGCGCCGAGATCGAACGCCGGCTGGCGGCCAGCGACGACTACACCTGGAACAACCTGGTGGCGCCGCTGGAAGACCTCGAAGACCGTCTCAACCGCGCCTGGTCGCCGGTCAGCCACATGATCGCGGTGGTCAACAGCGACGCGCTGCGCGAGGCCCACAACGCCTGCCTGCCCAAGCTCAGCCAGTACGCCACCGAGCTGGGGCAGAACGCGCGACTGTATACCGCCTACCAAAAGGTTGCCGAAGACCCGAACCTGACGCCGGCCCAGCGCAAGGCGATGGACAACGCCCTGCGCGACTTCCGCCTCGCCGGCGTCGACCTGCCGGAGAAGCAAAAGCAACGCTACATGGAAATCCAGCAGCGCCTCGCCACCCTGCAGGCCAAGTTCGCCGAGAACGTGCTGGACGCCACCCAGGCCTGGAGCAAGCAGGTCGAAAGTGAGGACACACTCGCCGGCCTGCCCCCGTCTGCCGTGGCCATGGCCCGCCAGGCCGCCGAACAGAAGGGCCTCGACGGCTGGCTGCTGAGCCTGGAATTCCCCAGCTACTTCGCGGTGATGAGCTACGCCGACGACCGCGCCCTGCGCGAGGAGGTCTACCACGCCTACGCCACCCGCGCCTCGGACCAGGGCCCCCACGCCGGCCAGTTCGACAACGGCCCGCTGATGGAGGAGATCCTCGCCCTGCGCCACGAGCTGGCCAACCTGCTCGGCTTCAAGAACTACGCCGAGCGCTCCCTGGCCACCAAGATGGCCCCCGGCACCGACAAGGTCATCAAATTCCTCTCCGATCTCGCCGACCGCTCACTGGGCATGGCCCGCGAGGAGCTGGACGAGCTGGCCACCTTCGCCCGCGACCGGCACGGCCTCGGCGAACTGCAACCCTGGGACATCACCTACTACAGCGAGAAG
>DRQN01000232.1 GCA_011371455.1 Gammaproteobacteria bacterium | reverse complement strand
TCGATCATGCGCGCGGCGTTGAACTTGTGCACCACCACGTCGTTGAAGGCGGTGCTGTCGCCCACCGTTTCGCCATCGCGGATCACCTTTGCCTGTAACAGGTGGCGTGATTCTTCCTTGTATTCGCCGGCGAAGATGCGGCTCAGGTTGGTGCTCAGGTCGGTGGGCGGGATGTCGGTGAGGAAGCCCAGGCGGCCGAGGTTGATGCCGAGCAGGGGGACGTCGTGATCCACCAGGTCGCGCGCGGCGTTGAGCAGGGTGCCGTCGCCGCCGACGACGATGGCGAGATCACAGCGCCGGCCCAACTCATCGCGGTCCACCAGGGCGATGCCGCTGCCGAGGTTCTGGCTGAGGTCGAGGGAGTCGCGGTCGAGGAGGACTTCCAGCTGCTGTTTGCGCAGGCAGCCGATCAGCTGCTCGACGGTGTCGCTGGCCGAGGAGGCGCCGTGCTTGCCGATGATTCCGACGGTTTTGAAAGGGGTCGACATGGGTTTGTTTTTGCCTGTTGTTTGCGTCCCGGTTATCCGGCGAACGTTAGCATGCCACCGCAAGGGGGCCAACTCGGACGCCCGCAGGTAGCTTCCGGATCGGTGGTCGTGGCATCCGGGTGAGGCTTAGCACTCCGCACGCGGGGGTGCTAAAGTAACGGCTTTCGGCGGTCGATTCAAAGGCTGCTTCAGTACCGTTTGAAATCTGTCGCACAGGCCTTACTTTATGCCGTGCGCAGATTGCGCAATCCGCGCACGTTGTTGCCAATGCGATTTGTTTTGTACCGTGAGTGAACCCACCATCAACGAACGCGCCCAACACCTGCTCAAGGCCCTGATCGAGCGGCACATCCGCGATGGCCAGCCGGTGGGCTCGAAAACCCTGGCGCAGAACAGCGGGCTCGCCCTGAGCCCGGCCACCATTCGTAACGTGGTGGCGGATCTGGAGCGCATGGGGCTGGTGCATGCGCCGCATACCTCCGCCGGGCGCGTGCCGACGGAGCGCGGCTATCGCCTGTTCATCGACAACCTGGTGTCCGTCAGGCCGCTCGACGAGTCGCAGGTGCAGACCATCGCCGGACAGCTGGACGCCGAGGCGGATACCTCGACGCTGATGGAAAACGCCTCGGCCATGCTGTCCGAGCTGACGCACATGGCGGGGGTGGTGATGCTGCCGTTCCAGAAGCAGGAGGCCCTGCGGCACATCGAATTCCTGCCCCTGTCGGACAATCGTGTGCTGGCGATCCTGGTGATCAACGAGCGCGACGTGCAGAACCGCGTGATTCATACTTCGCGTCCCTATGAGCGTGCGGAGCTGGAGCGCATCGCCAACTACCTCAATGCCCAGTTCGAGGGCCAGGACCTGTCCACGGTGCGGCGTAATCTGCTCGACGAAATGCAGGGCGACCGCGAGCACATCGACCGTCTCATGCACTCGGCCATCGAAATGGCGCAGCAGACCTTCGAGGGCGAAAACGGAGCACAGGACTATGTGCTGGCAGGCGAGACCAATCTGATGGACTATAAAGAAATGGCCGATGTGGCGCGCCTGCGCCAGCTGTTCGAGGCCTTCAACGAAAAGCGCGCGGTGCTGGACTTGTTCGACAAATCCCTGCAGGCGCAGGGCGTGCAGATATTCATCGGCCAGGAGTCCGGCTACGAGGCATTCGACAATTGCAGTGTCGTCACCGCCACCTATTCTTCCGCCGATGACGAGATATTGGGTGTATTGGGGGTCATCGGCCCCACGCGCATGGCCTATGACCGCATCATCCCGGTGGTGGACGTGACGGCAAAATTGCTCGGCCGCGTCTTGAATCCCCGGAATTAGCCCATACCTCCCCCACAGGCTGCGGCGCATTGCTTTGCCGCCGGCCCTATAGCATCGATAGCAACAGCAAAATATTTGAGGGTTGTGGAGACCGACATGACGAATGACAAACAATCGACACCAGAGGCCCCGGAAAGCGGAGGCAACGCGGAAGGTGTGGTTGAAGGCGTGGTTGAGGAGGGCGCAGCGCCGGATGAGACGCCCAGTCACGATGAGCTGACGTTGCTGCTGGAAGACGCCCGCAGCAAGGCCGATGAGCACTGGGATCAATTGCTGCGCGCCAATGCCGAGCTGGACAATCTGCGCCGGCGCGCCAGGCAGGATGTGGAAAACGCCCACAAGTACGCGCTGGAGAAATTCGCCCAGGAACTGCTACCGGTGAAGGACAGCCTCGAAATGGGGCTGGCCGCCGCCAGCGATGAAGCGGATGCCAGCGAGGCGCTCAAACAGTTGCGTGAAGGCACCGAGCTGACCCTGAAAATGCTCAGCGCAGCGATGGAGAAGGCCGGCATCAAGGAGATCGATCCCCTGGGCGAGGCCTTCAATCCCGGGCTGCACCAGGCCATGTCCATGCAGGAGAGCGAAGAACATGCGCCCAATACGGTGATCACAGTGATGCAAAAGGGCTATCAGCTCAATGATCGCCTGATTCGCCCGGCGATGGTGGTGGTGTCAAAGGCCAAGGCTTGAGCCGCGGGAATTGACGGCTGGGATTGAAAAGCGGGGGGGTTGAAAAGAAAGCAATCACCCTTATCTACCAATGCAAAGCGCAACAGTCAGAATTTAAACAAGATATTTTGGAAATAGACCGGAGAACCAACCATGGGAAAGATTATTGGTATTGACCTGGGCACCACCAACTCCTGCGTGGCAGTGATGGAAGGCGGCGAGCCCCGGGTAATCGAAAACGCAGAGGGTGATCGCACCACGCCATCGGTAGTGGCCTTTACCGATGACGGTGAAGTCATCGTCGGTGCGCCGGCCAAGCGCCAGGCCGTCACCAACCCGGCCAATACCCTGTATGCCATCAAGCGCCTCATCGGCCGCAAATTTACCGATGACGAGGTGCAGAAGGACATCGAACTGGTGCCCTACAAGATCATCGCCGCCGACAATGGCGACGCATGGGTTGAGGTCAATGGCAAGAAGATGGCGCCGCAGGAGATCTCCGCGCGCGTGCTGCAGAAGATGAAGAAGACCGCCGAAGACTATCTTGGCGAGACCGTCACCGAGGCGGTCATCACCGTGCCGGCCTACTTCAACGACTCACAGCGCCAGGCCACCAAGGATGCCGGCAAGATCGCCGGCCTGGACGTAAAGCGCATCATCAACGAGCCCACCGCCGCGGCCCTGGCCTTCGGCATGGACAAGAAGGAAGGTGATCGCAAGGTGGCCGTTTACGACCTGGGTGGTGGTACCTTCGATATCTCCATCATCGAGCTGGCCGATATCGACGGCGAGCATCAGGTGGAAGTGCTGTCCACCAATGGTGACACCTTCCTCGGCGGTGAAGACTTCGACCAGCGCCTGATCGACTACCTGGTCGACGAATTCAAGAAGGACCAGGGTATCGATCTGCGCAACGACCCGCTGGCCCTGCAACGTCTGAAAGAGGGCGCCGAAAAGGCCAAGATCGAGCTGTCATCGACCCAGCAGACCGACGTCAACCTGCCGTACATCACGGCCGACGCCTCGGGTCCGAAGCACATGAACATCAAGCTGACCCGCGCCAAGCTGGAATCGCTGGTGGAAGACCTCATCGAGCGCTCCATCGAGCCCTGCAAACGGGCGCTGAAGGATGCCGGCCTGTCCGCCAGCGAGGTGGACGACGTGATCCTGGTGGGTGGCCAGACCCGCATGCCCAAGGTGCAGGAAAAGGTGAAGGAATTCTTCGGTCGCGAGCCGCGCAAGGACGTCAACCCCGATGAGGCCGTGGCTCTCGGTGCCGCCATCCAGGGCGGCGTGCTGGGCGGCGAGGTGAAGGACGTGCTGCTGCTCGACGTCACCCCGCTGAGCCTCGGCATCGAGACCATGGGCGGCGTGATGACCAAGCTCATCGAGAAGAACACCACCATCCCCACCAAGGCGACGCAGGTGTTCTCCACCGCTGAAGACAACCAGACCGCGGTGACCGTGCACGTGCTGCAGGGCGAGCGCGAGATGGCCTCGGCCAACAAGTCGCTGGGCCGCTTCGACCTGTCCGACATCCCGCCCGCACCGCGCGGCGTACCGCAGATCGAGGTGACCTTCGATATCGACGCCAACGGCATCCTCAACGTGTCGGCCAAGGACAAGGCCACCGGCAAGGAGCAGTCCATCGTCATCAAGGCCTCCAGCGGCCTGAGCGATGAAGAAGTCGAACAAATGGTCAAGGATGCCGAGGCCCATGCCGAGGAAGACCGCAAGTTCCATGAACTGGTGGACGCACGCAATCAGGCCGAAAACCTGATTCACTCGACGAAGAAGTCCATGGAAGAGCTGGGCGACAAGCTGGAAGCCGGTGAGAAGGACGCCATCGAGGCCGCTATCAAGGAACTCGAAGAGGCCCTCAAGGGCGACGACAAGGATGCCATCGAGGCCAAGACCAAGGTGCTGGTCGAGGCCTCCGGCAAGATGGCCGAGCGGGTCTATGCCCAGCAGCAGGGTGAAGGCGCCCAGGCGGCTGGCGCCGCCGGTGCGGGAGCCGCGGGTGCAGGTGCCGCCGACGCGGGCGCCCAGTCGAGCGCCGGCAAGGACGATGTTGTCGATGCCGAGTTCGAGGAAGTCAAAGACGACAAGAAGTGATCCCGGTCGCAGGCCGAAGATCGCAGTGCAAGGCAAGGCGCGACAGTCGGGGTTTCCCCGTCTGTCGCGTTGCGCCGTCTAAAGAAAGACATTCATAATCGCCCCTAACCAACTGTAGTCAAACAATATGTCCAAGCGTGATTATTACGTAGTACTCGGCGTCGAGCGCAATGCCACCGAGGTCGAGCTGAAAAAGGCCTTCAAGCGACTGGCCATGAAGCACCATCCGGATCGCAATCCCGACAACGCCGAGGCGGAAGAAAAATTCAAGGAGGCCAAGGAGGCCTACGACGTGCTTTCCGACCCCCAGAAACGAGCCGCCTATGACCAGTTTGGCCATGCCGGCGTCGATGCGGGCATGGGCGGCGCCGGCGCGGCCGGTGGCGCCAGTTTCAGTGACATCTTTGGCGACGTGTTTGGTGATATCTTCGGCAGTAGCCGGGGGGGCGGTGGACAACAGCGGGCCCGCCGTGGCGCCGATCTGCGTTATCACCTGGAACTGAGCCTGGAAGAGGCAGTGCGGGGCACCACGGTGAAGATCCGAGTGCCCACCTCCGTGACCTGTTCCAGCTGTGGCGGCAGCGGCGCCAAAAAGGGCACTTCGCCGACCACCTGCACCACCTGCGGCGGTGTCGGTCAGGTGCGCATGCAGCAGGGCTTCTTCTCCCTGCAGCAGACCTGTCCGCAGTGCCGGGGCAGCGGCCAGACCATCAAGGACCCCTGCGCCACCTGTCACGGGCAGGGACGCGTCGAGGAACAAAAGACCCTCTCGGTGAAGGTGCCGGCCGGTGTCGACAACGGCGACCGCATCCGTCTCGCCGGCGAGGGCGAGGCCGGCGGGCGCGGCGCGCCGGCGGGCGACCTGTATGTGCAGATCAGCGTCAAGGAACACCCCATCTTCGCCCGCGAGGACAACGACCTCTACTGTGAGGTGCCCATCAGCTTCGTTACCGCGGCACTGGGCGGCGAGCTGGAGGTGCCGACCCTGGACGGCCGGGTGAAACTGAAGATCCCCGCCGAGACGCAGAGCGGCCGCCTTTTCAAGCTGCGTGGCAAGGGCGTCAAGTCCGTGCGCGGCGGCCCGGTGGGCGATCTGCTGTGCCGGGTGCTGATCGAAACACCGGTCAACCTGAACCAGAAACAGAAAGCGCTGCTGCGCGAATTCGAGGGCACCATGTCAGGCAGCAGCACCCACCGCCCGAAAGAGCATTCGTGGCTTGATGGCGTAAAAAAATTCTTTGAAGACATCAAGTTATAAGGTGAATGCAAAGTAGATTGTTGGCATTCAAGAGGCGGCATCATGGGTGAAACGGGGCAGGGGGCGGGTAGAGTTCAGGGGCTTCGATGGTTTCTGGCCACCCTGCTGCTTGCTCTGATCTGCTGGGGGGGAGCGGCCTTCGCGGGTGGGAAGGACGACGAGCTGCGTTTTCCCGGCGACCCGCCGGATCACAAGGTGGTCTATCAGTTCAACAAGGCCGACGAGGCCTACCAGAAGGCGGTACTGTTTTCCGTCGGCGCCATGCTGCGCAAGTATGGCGACAACATCCACATCGTGGTGGTGGCCATCGGCCCCGGCCTGCACATCCTGGCCAGGGAACCGAAGCGGCCGGTGAGCGAGGAGACCCGCCAGCGCGTCTCCAGCCTCAGCCAGTACGGGGTGGAATTCCACGCCTGTGGCAACACCATGAAGGCGCTGGGCTGGGAGGCCGAAGACATGCTGCCCTTTGCCCGCATCGTCGAAGTGGGCGCCTCGGACCTGATGGAGTTGCAGGAAGACGGGTACGCGTATATCAGTTGGTAGAATTTGATTTATTGATTCACCACAGAGGCACGGAGGACACAGAGACTTCTCTCGCAAAGGCGCTGAGACGCAAAGAACACTCAAAGCAATTTCATGTTTTCTTTGCGCGCCTGGCGCCTTTGCGAGAGTTAAAAGTTTTTTTGTGTCCTCCGTGCCTCTGTGGTGAAAAATTCATTTACCGCCGCAGCCAGGGCGGCAATCTGAACAAGATATCATCGGGAGAAACATGATCAAAGTAGCCATTACCGGCGCCGCCGGGCGCATGGGCAAGGCCCTGCTGGAGGCCGTGCAGCAGACGGCAGGCGTCGAAACCGCCGCCGCCATCGAGCGGGCCGGCAGTTCCCTGGTGGGCAGCGATGCCGGCGAGCTGGCGGGCATCGGCCGCCTCGGCGTGGCGGTGGTCGACGACCTGCAGGCCGCCGACGAGTTCGATGTGCTCATCGACTTCACCCTGCCCGAGGCCACCATGGCCAACCTGGCCGTGTGCCGCGCGCGCGGCGCCGCCATGGTGATCGGCACCACCGGCCTCACGGATGCGCAAAAGGCCGAGCTGGCCGATGCGGCGCAGGACATCGGCATCGTCTTCGCCCCCAACATGAGCGTGGGCGTCAACCTGTGCCTGAAATTGCTGGAAATGGCGGCGAAGGTGCTGGGCGACGGGGTGGACATCGAGATCATCGAGGCCCACCATCGTCACAAGGTCGATGCCCCCTCCGGTACCGCCCTGCGCATGGGCGAGGTGGTGGCCGAGACCCTCGGTCGTGATCTCAAGGAATGCGCCGTCTACGGCCGCGAGGGCCGCACCGGCGAGCGCGACCGCAAGACCATCGGCTTCGAGACCATCCGCGCCGGCGACATCGTCGGCGAGCACACGGTGATGTTC
>DRQN01000231.1 GCA_011371455.1 Gammaproteobacteria bacterium | reverse complement strand
TTACGGCGCGCAGGCGCTGGGCGAGCATTTGGCGGAGCGCTTTGCCTTGCAGGTCGAATTCGTGGATATCGACAATCCGGCCTGAGCGGGTCGGGTTGTTGCGGCCTAAGTTGACCGTCTCGCTAAAGTATGGATTAAGTTGTTAAATACTTCATCCGCTCTGAGCCCACGGATTCAGGTATAACTCTGGTGCGTGGTTTAGTGATGCTCGAAATACAACAAACTAAGGTTCGCAGGAATATCCATACCATACTCGTCGTGGTGCTGGGTCTCGCCCTTTTTCCGCCCTCGCTGCCGGCCTTCCAGAGCGTTTGTGATACGGCAGATTGCAGCTTTGTGGGGGTCGAGAAACCTTGGCCTGATCGTCCGGCGCCATCGACCTCACGGTTCGTCATCGGGGTTTTCGAGCTTGTCTTACCGGATGGCTGGGAGCGGCTGACCGTCCTGCCGGACGAGCATCTGCGTGTAGAGTACAGTACAAAGAAAAGCCTAGGTTTGGCGTGGCAGTCCGTCCACAGCGTGGGTATTCCAAAAGAACTGCTGACACAGACCAGCTTACATTTTGCCGATGTCCCAAGATTGATTTTCACCAAGGCGCCGCGCGATGTCGTGCCGAAGGACGCCGCTGAACGTGAATTGTGGGCGGCGCTTTTCGACCTGAAACGCATGACGTTCAGAAATGCCTCTGACCCACGGATCTACCGCAGCGACCCGGTTGCCGCCTACACAGCCCGGGTCAACTTTGGACGGTATACCTCGTCCACTTATGTTACGACATCGACCTTTCCGACACATGCGCTGATGCTGCTTGGCAGCGGCGTCGATCAAGAAACAATTGACTCAATAATAGGGTCGGTTCGCCTGAAGGACGGGTTCAAATAGATGGCACTGTCGCCGGAGGAACAAGCCTGCGTGCGGGAAATGCTGCGCACCTTCTACGGCTCCGATTTTGCTTCACATACTCCAACCGAAGAAACATTGGAGTATGTCGAGCAGATCTTGCTGGAGGCCCAAAAATGCGAGAAGCGGATCGACAAATTGCTCGCTTCGCTCCTCTGTGCGGTCGTTGGCAGAGGATTTCTGAGACGCTGTCTACGCGCTGCAGCCCGTGTAGTCAGCGATAATGCGATAGCCTTCAGCGGATGCGGAGCGAGAGCCGCTTTGAACTTCAAGACGGCAATACAGCTTTCGTTGCATTAGCAGCCACCTCACTTCACCTTGGAATTACGCCTCCCCTTCAGGCTCATGTCTCGTTGGACAAGGCAGCCTGAGCGGGTCGGGTTTGCAATTGCTACGGGCAGGCCCTAAAATACGCGGTTCCCGCGCGTCGAAGTTTTCTGTTTTCTTCGCAGAAGCACGAGCGAATTCGGGCGCGCACCCGAACAACCATTAGTTGAGAGATAAGCACAATGAAGCCGGACATTCATCCTGCATACCATGAGATCGACGTGAAATGCAGCTGCGGGAACGCATTCCAGACACGTTCCACGCTGAGCGGCTCGCTGCAGCTCGACGTGTGCTCCCAGTGTCACCCGTTCTACACGGGCAAGCAGAAACTGGTCGACAGCGGCGGCCGCGTCGACAAGTTCCGTCAGAAGTACGGCAGGAAATAAGCATTCTGTATTCGGACCACGGCATCCGGGTGACGGATCGAGTCCGCAGAAAGGCGTCCCAGTGGGGCGCCTTTTTCGTTTGCGTCGGGCTGTTTTGCGCCCTGCCGGCCTGGGCGCGGGACTGTCCTACGGATCGCGTCGACGAGCGGGCGGTGGTGGCGCAGGTGATCGATGGCGACACCCTGCGCCTGCGTGATGGTCGCTTGGTGCGCCTTATCGGCATCAACACCCCGGAGATCGGCCGCGACGGCAGGCCTTCCGAGCCCTTTGCAGAACAGGCCCGTGATGCCGTGCAGCGCATGCTGGGGCGCAACGCGGTGGTCGGTCTGCGCCTTGGCGCTGAGCCCCGCGATCGCCATGGTCGCCTGCTGGCTCATGTTTATCATGCCGATGGCCGATCGTTGGAGGCGGCCTTGTTGACTCGGGGGCTGGCGGCGCAGATCGTGGTGCCGCCCAACCTGTACGGGCTGGATTGTTACCGCGCCGCCGAGCAGGTGGCGCGCGATCACGGCCGTGGCGTGTGGAGGGCGTTGTATCGCCCGCAGGCGGTGGAATCGCTGCCGAGGTCGACACGCGGGTTCCGTCTCATCAGTGGCAGGATCACGTCGGTTGGCGACAGCAAATATTCCGTGTGGCTGAATTTCCCTCGCAAGCCGGGTGAGCGAAAACGCGAGGGCGTGGCGCTGCGTATTCCGCGCAAGGATCTGGCGAATTTTCCGCGCGGCTTCCTGCGGGAGCTGCGGGGTCGGCAGGTCGTGGCGCGGGGCTGGTTGTTTCGGCACAAGAAACAACTGGTGATGGTGGTCCGCCACCCGGCGGCACTGGAGGTGCGGCCGGCCGGGATGCGCGTCGCCGCCGCCGATCGACACAGCCTGAATCCGTGAGTTGCGTCATTCGCCGTCATGAACTCACGGATTCAGGCATTACTCAAACAGCAATCAGAGAGACCCATGAGCAACACTTTCAAGCAGCAGGCCCTGGACTATCATGCCGGCGAACGCCCCGGCAAGATCGCCATCGAGATTACCAAACCCTGTGACAGCCAGCAGGATTTGTCGCTGGCCTATACCCCGGGCGTGGCCGAGCCGGTGCGCGCCATTGCCGAGACCCCCGAAGAGGCCTATCGCTACACCAGCAAGGGCAACCTGGTGGCGGTGGTCACCGACGGCACCGCCGTGCTGGGACTGGGCGACACCGGCCCACTGGCCGCCAAGCCGGTGATGGAGGGCAAGGGCGTGCTGTTCAAGAAATTCGCCGACATCGACGTGTTCGACATCGAGGTGGATGCACACTCCACCGCCGATTTCATCAACACGGTGGCCAACATTGCGCCCACCTTCGGCGGCATCAACCTGGAAGACATCGGCGCACCGCGCTGCTTCGAGATCGAGCAGACCCTCATCGACCAGCTCGATATCCCGGTGTTCCACGACGATCAGCACGGCACCGCCATCATCGTCGCCGCCGGGCTGCTCAATGCCCTGGAGATCCAGGGCAAGCGGCTGGAGACGGCCAAGATCGTCTGCCTGGGTGCGGGTGCCGCCGGCATCGCCTCCATGCGCCTGCTGGTGTCGCTGGGCGCCCACCGCGATAACATCCTGATGCTGGATCGCAAGGGCGTGATCCACACCGATCGCAAGGGACTGAATCCCTACAAATGGGCCTTCGCCAGCGAGGACACCAGCCGCAACACCCTGGAGGAGGCCCTTGCCGGGGCCGATGTGTTCATCGGCGTCTCCGGACCCAATTTGCTCAGCGAGGCGGCTCTGGCGGGGATGGCGCCGCGGCCGGTGGTGTTTGCCTTGTCCAATCCCGATCCCGAGATCAGCCCCGCGCTGGCCCGCCAGGTGCGCAATGACCTGGTCATGGCCACCGGTCGCAGCGACTATCCCAACCAGGTGAACAACGTCCTTGGTTTTCCCTTCATCTTCCGTGGCGCGCTGGACGTGCGCGCGCGCCGCATCAACGAAGACATGATGATCGCCGCCGTGCACGCCCTGAGCCGCCTGGCGCGCGAACCGGTGCCGGCCGAGGTGTGCGCGGCCTATGGTGTGGACAGCCTGGCCTTCGGTCCCGAGTACATCATCCCCACCCCCTTCGATCCACGGCTGTCGGCGTTCGTGCCGCCGGCGGTGGCGCGCGCGGCGGTGGATAGCGGTGTGGCCCGGCTGCCCTATCCGGCGGACTATCCTGGCGTAGCCTGAAAATGCCCAGCGCGTGTCTTTTTCATCCAGCCAGCGCCCAGTGACAGCCAGGGTGCGGCGTGACACGTAGCATCCACCGCCTCGTTTTGCCGCGCCTGGTGTTGGTGTGGCTGCTGCTCTCCATGGTCTTTGGTGGCGCGGTGTATTGGCTGGGCATGCGCCACATCGATGACAAGGTGGTGGATCTGATTCTGCGTGAATCACGCATCTTTACGCCGCAGGACATGGCGTTTCTTCTGAATCCGGGGCCGGGGATCAATGAGGTGTTGATGGGCAAGGCGGAGCTGCTGGTCAACCGGCACTGCTCCTTGATCGAGATCTACGACCCACGGAAAACCACGTTGCTACCGCCCATCGTCCGGGTAGCGTGCGCCTGGAGCAGGAGCTGGAGCGCCGTCATCACAGCTTTCCCCTCGATGCCGCGCTGCATTACGAGCGCTTTGTCATCGATGGTGAGAATTACCTGCAGATTCTGCTACCCCTGCGCACCGGGGCGGGTAAGCTTGCCGGTTATCTGGAAGGGGTCTATCACATCGATGCGCAGACCCTGAGCGACATTCGTGGCCAGGTTTATCACACCCTGATGCTGGTGATGCTAGTACTCTTTCAAGGTAATAAATTAGGATTCAGCGTCCCTGTGGTGTTTCGCGGCAAGGCGCAGTGCGCAGGCAATGGTTGTTCCCTTGTCAAGCACTGCAACGCCGCAGCGGAACACCACAGGGACGCCCG
>DRQN01000230.1 GCA_011371455.1 Gammaproteobacteria bacterium | reverse complement strand
GATTCCCTCACCGGCCTGCTCAACCGGCACGAGTTCGAGGCGCGCCTGGAGCTGGCGCTGGAGAGCGCGCGTCACGAAAACATCGAGCACGTCCTGTGTTACATGGACCTGGACCGCTTCAAGGTGGTCAACGACAGCTGTGGCCACGTGGCCGGCGATGAGCTGTTGAAACAGCTGGCCACGCGCATGCGCGCCTCGGTGCGCGAGGCCGACATCCTCGCCCGCCTGGGCGGCGACGAGTTCGGCCTGCTGCTGGAAGGCTGCCACCTGGAACAGGCGCGCGGGGTGGTGGACAACCTGTTGCAGATGGTGTCCGAATTCCGCTTCGTGTGGGCCGACAAGACCTTCGACGTCGGCATCAGTATCGGCCTGGCGCCCATCAGCGCGCAGAGCGGCAACATCACCGATGTCCTCAGCGCTGCCGACTCCGCCTGCTACATGGCCAAGGGTCAGGGCCGCAGCCGCTTGCACATTTTCGAGCAGGACGATCTCGAACTGCTGCACCAGAAGGGCGAGATGCAGTGGCTGCAGGTCATTCGCCAGGCGCTGGAGGACGATGACTTCGTACTCTATCAGCAGGCCATCCGGCCCATGAAAGGCATCCCGCCGGTAGGGGACGACACGCCGCACAGCGAGGTCTTGCTGCGCCTGCGCACCGGCGAGGGTGAGTTGGCGGCGCCCAACAGTTTCCTGCCCGCCGCCGAGCGCTATCACCTGATGCCGCAGATCGACCGCTGGGTGGTGAGCCGGGCGCTGGCCTTTCTGCGTGATCTGCGTGCGCGCGGCGAGGCGATGAAGCTGTCCATCAATCTGTCCGGCCAGTCCCTGTGCGACGAGGAATTTCCGGTCTTCGTCACCGAGGCGGTGCTGGCCAGCGGCGTGCCGCCGTCGTGGCTGTGCTTCGAGGTCACCGAGACCACCGCCATCACCAATCTGAGCCGCGCCGTGGGCCTGATCAGTGCGCTCAAGCGCATGGGCTGCCGCTTCGCCCTGGACGACTTCGGCAGCGGCCTGAGTTCCTTCAACTATCTCAGGAATCTGCCCGTGGACTATCTGAAAATAGACGGCAGCTTCGTCAAGGACATGGACCGCAATGCCGTCGACCGCGCCATGGTGGAGGCCATCAACGAGATCGGCCACCTGATGGATATTCAGACCGTGGCCGAATTCGTCACCCGGCTGACGGTGCTGGAGGCGTTGGACGAGATGGGTGTCGATCATGCCCAGGGCTATTTCATCGCCCGCCCGGAACCCCTGTTGCCGGAATAGGCGGGGCTCCGGGTTCCGTGCCTCTGCCGGGGCCGTGGAACTCCGGGTGCGCCGGGGACTCTGATGTGAATAGCAGGGATGCCCTTGATTGGCGCCTGAGTCTGTACTTCAGGTGGTAATAAACGGGTAGTGGCATAATGAGCAGATTAGAGAATTTCATCATTCGCCAGGGATTTGTTCTGGTGCTGTTGGGCCTGTTCGCCGGGCCGGTGCCGGCCGATGAAGAGGGGGCGGAGAATGGCCCCCACACGCGGCTGGTGGAGGTCGATGACCTGCAGGCGCTGGGCCAGACCGCGCGCCAGGCCGGGGTGCCGATCCTGCTGATGTTCGCCAGCGAGGAGTGTCCCTACTGCGAACGCCTGGAGGCCGAGGTGCTGGGGCCCATGGTCCTGGCCGGCGACGATCCGCGCCGGGTGCTGCTGCGCAAGGTCATGCTGGAGACGGCGGACAGCCTGCGTGATTTTCAGGGGCGCATGGTCAGCGCCGATGAGCTGGCGCGGCGCAAGGGCGTCGACATGGTGCCTGCCCTCTACTTACTGGATGGAACAGGCCGCGAGCTGGTGCCGAGGATCGTCGGTTATACCTCACCGGATTTCTATCCCGCCTATCTGGATCAGGCCATCGATGTGGCGCGTGGGCTGCTGCCTCGGGGTGAAGGCCGTTAACGCCTTTTGTCCCACGCGTTATCCCATACCCTGCGGTACCGCGTGGACACAAAAGACGCGCCCACCCTGACCGGCGCCGGCAGCAATACTACCCGCCACCCCCCTTCAACCGCTTGCGCACCGTAGTCGCCAGCCGGCGACTGACTTCGACGCGGTCATCGATGTTGCGGAAATAGATTTCATAGCGCCCGCCGGGGATGCGTTCCAGCCCCTGCACGTACGGCATGGCCACCAGTGAATTGCGGTGCACGCGCAGGAAGCGGTCACTGAATTCCGCTTCCAGTGACTTCAGCGGGTCGTCGATCAGCAGCTGTCCGCCCAGGTGCCGCACCATCACATATTTCTGCTCGGCCTGAAAATAGATCACTTCCTCGATGGGGACTAACTGTAAATTGCCGCCGATGCTGGCGCTGATGTGGCTGCGTGCCTGGCCGCCTTCTTCGCCGCCTTGCTGCTGATTGATGCCGAGCAGCTGGGCGCGATTGATGCGCCGCGCCCGCGCCAGGGCGTCGGCCAGGCGTTCGCGGCGGATGGGTTTCAGCAGGTAGTCCACGGCATTGGCCTCGAAGGCGGCCAGGGCGTGTTCGTTGTAGGCGGTGGTGAAGATGATC
>DRQN01000229.1 GCA_011371455.1 Gammaproteobacteria bacterium | reverse complement strand
AATTCCATCCGCCCGACGAGTTGTTGCGAAACCCCGCCGACGCGGAACTGCTGCTGGTGGACGAGGCCGCCGCCATCCCCGCGCCGCTGCTGACGACACTGCTCGAACGCCATGCCCGCATCGTCTTTGCCACCACCGTGCATGGTTACGAAGGCACCGGGCGCGGCTTCGCGGTGCGCTTCCGACGCACCCTGGACGCGCTGGCGCCGGGCTGGCGAGAGCTGCGTCTGCAGACCCCGATCCGCTGGGCGGCGGGCGATCCCGTCGAGGCCTTCGTGTTCCGCGCCCTGTTGCTGGATGCAAATGCTGCGGCCGATGAGCAGGTTGCCGACGCCGTTCCCGCGCGTTGTGAATTCCTGCGCCTCGACCGCGAGGCCCTGGCGGCCGATGAGCCCACCCTGTCGCAACTGTTCGGTCTGCTGGTGCAGGCCCACTACCGCACCCGCCCCAACGACCTGCGCAACCTCCTCGACGGCCCCGGCCTGCGTGTCTACGCGTTGCGCCACCGGGCGCAGATCGTAGCCACGGCGCTGGTGGCGGCGGAGGGTGGCTTCGATGCCGACATGGCACAGGCCATCGCCGCCGGCAAGCGGCGCCCGCGCGGGCACCTGATCCCGCAATCGCTGGCGGCACACCTGGGACTGGCCGAGGGCGCGCGTCTGCGCTGCGCGCGCGTGATGCGCATCGCCGTGCATCCGGCGGCGCAGCGCCGCGGCCTGGGCGGATTACTGCTGCGGCGCGTGCGTGAGCAGGCGCAGGCCGACGGCTTCGACCTGCTCGGCGCCAGCTTCGGCGCCAGCGAGGAACTGCTGGCGTTCTGGCATAACGAAGAATTGCTTCCCGTGCGGCTGGGCTTCAGCCGCGACCACGCCAGCGGCACCCATTCGGTGATGTTGCTGCGTCCCCTGAGCGGGCGGGGCGGGGCGCTCTTCGACACCGCCCGCGCGCGTTTTCTGGCCGACTTCGCCCTGCAACTGGCCGACCCCCTGCGCGAACTGGAGCCGCTGTTGGCGGCGCGATTGCTGCGCCGCCAGCACGGCGAGGCCGTGTCGCCGGCGCGGCTGGGTGCCGATGACCGGCAGGTGCTGCAGGCCTTCGCCGATGCGGCGCGCAGCTTCGAGGATTGCCTGGGCCCCTTGTACCGCCTGGCCTTGCAGGGCCTGTCCGACCCGGCCTGCGTGCTGGACGCCGGCGAGCGGCAGTTGCTGGTCGCCAAATTGTTACAGAGGCGCAGCTGGGGCGAGCTTGCCACGCTGCTGACCGTGCCGGGCCGCGCAGCGGTGCTGGCGCGCCTGCGACAGGCGGCCGGCCGACTCCGGCAGATGCCGGGGCAGGGTGACTGAGGGGGGCGAAACAGCAAAGACGAGCGGGACAAACCACGGTATATGAAACGCCGAGGGCACGGAGCCGCGGAGCCACAGAGAAATTCGTTGAAACCTCCGTGCCTCCGTGTTTCCATCCCGGCCCGTCATCATTGCACCACGGGCATGGCCCGTCCCAGGGGCGGAATCAGGTAGCGGTATTGCTGAAAATTGATCCGCCGGCCCGCTTGTGTATAGCATGTAGCGCGAGCGGGCCGGGTCGTCCGACCGGGCACACGGGTACAAGAGGATATGACGTGATTGACAACCTGAAAGATTTCGATGAGGAAATCCCCAAGTGGGACATCGCCCTTGCGGCGCTGGCCAGGGAAGACTTCGAGAAGTGCGGCCGCAACCTGACCCTGGCGGATTTCAAGCGTCAGGCCGCGCAGCACGCGATCCGTTTCGACGATATCATGGTGACCCTGTTCGAGCTGTGCATCCAGGGGGAGTGGCAATACCAGGACGCCGAGGGCAGGGATCGCGCCATTACTCGCGACGAGGTCGACAATCTCTATGTCGGTGGCCGCCTGGCGGACAAGGACGTGGCGGATTACACCGGCTCCTGGTATCCGTTGAAATAGGCCGCCGCGCCGCCGTTCGCCCTTCATGTTTTTGTTACAGGATTTTGCAATGAAACGATGCCTGACGCTGGCCCTGGTGCTGGCCGCTCTGACCTCGATGCCGCTGGCGGCCGAGCCCCTGGCGCCACGCGCGGCGATTCCGGCCGGCATGGAGGAGAGCTATCTGGGCGAGGGTATTCGCCAGGCGGCGATTCCCGATGCCGCCGCGGTCGACATCCCGGCCTATCCCGGCGCGGTGGTGATTCGCAGTTATGCCGTCGAGGAACGACCGGCAGGCTACGCGGGGTTGCCGATCGTGGAGCTGATCAGCAGCGATGACTACGATGCCGTGGTGGCCTTTTACAAGCAGCGGCTCCCGGGTTGGGGCGAGGCGGAACTGATGTCGGCGTATTATTTCGCCGAGCACGGCAATATCAACTTTTTTACGCCGGAAGAGCCGCACGTGGGCGTGCATCGCATGGCGAGCTACTTCCGCGAGGCGGAGCGGGAAATGTTGCAGCGTGTGCTGCCGGGCGCCACGACCCTGATCAAGATCTTTTATACGCCTCGATAACCAACCGTTCCCGCAATGATAAAAAAGCCCCGCTCGCAGAGACGGCCGGGGCTTTTTCCTTGCGGGGATCGAAAGGACTACTTGCCGCTCTGGGCCTCGTCGGCGCGCCAGACCTTGATGGGATTTTTCTTGTGCTCTTGTGCTTCCAGGCCCTTGCGGCTGTTGAGAGGGACCATGTCCAGGCTCAGGCATTCGGGGCACTTGGTGGTGTTGAATTTGAGGATGTGATAGACCGTCCAGCCTGCAGGAATGACCAGTAGCGGTATGATGCCGGTCATCAGTGCAAAGCTGCCGACCACGCCCCAGATGAAGGCATCGACGAAGAAGCTTTCGTAGCTTTGCGGAACGGGTTTGCCGACGTGGCCGCAGTAGGTGCAGATATACTCTTTCATGGTCTCGATGACTCCGCTCTGTCCGTCGCTCGGTGTGTTAGCAAATCAGAATATGCCAAAAGTTTTCAATTATCCATGCCCGCCGGCCAGGAGGTCGACGAAGGACTCCCAGCCTTGCCCACGGGTGTTCAATCGCGGGGCATCCGTTACGGATGTTATCGGCGGCTGCTTGGCGACGTTGAGGGGGATGATGGGCTGCGCTCACCCGCCTGGCTGGCCACCCCGTGTGCGGAACCTGGTGCGCCCGACCGTCCCACATTCTGGAAATGGTCGAGTGAACGGGGGCTGAACTGGCGGGCGAAAAGGCAGTCTCCTAGCGGGCGTTCTCAATTGATAACCTGAATCCGTGGGTTCAGGGCGGATGAAGTATGCAACTGCTTGATGCGTATCGCGTAATGAAAAATCGAGGGAATAGCGGGGATTATTGGCGAGATTTTTCATATAGCGAGACGGATCAATGAGTTGTGTAATTCGCCGTCATGAACCCACGGATTCAGGTGATAACTCAAGTTTCGGAGTCAGATAGGGTGGGGTGCGTTCTATGTGCCCACGCGGTGTTGCAAGCGCATGGGATAACGCTAGTCTGTTATTTGGCTAAATTGAGAGCGCCCCCTAGGGCTTACTGATGGGTGGGGAGACTGTCCTGGTCGGCGTCGAAATACTCGAACATGCTGGCCTTCAGCGGCCAGCCGGCTTCATCCAGCACCACCACGGTCCACTTGCCGGTCCATTCGGGCAGCAGGTTCTTGCTGGAGTAGACGCGCCAGCGTGGGCCGCTGCCAACGCGGAATTTTACCTCGGCCATTACCTGGCCATTGTATTCCCAGCGGTGGGTGACGATTTCGCCGTCCAGGCCGCGCAGGTCGGAGAAGAAATAGATGCGGCCGATGGAGTTGGGCACCTGCACCAGGTTGTCGACCGGCTCGCGGTCTTCGATGGCGGTGGTGAAGGCGGTGCGCGCGACGCTGCCACGTGGTGTATAGGTCTCGCTGTCGGTGGCGGCCGGCTCGGCGCCAGCCGTCAATGGCGCGGCGAAAATCAGGGTCGTCAGCAGTGCCAGTGTCCCGATGCGGATTCGCTGCAAATGACGTTTCATGATGATCGTTCCTTCCTTACTTTGCTTGGTCGTGGACTGATGATGCCGGGTGCGTTACTCCGTCTATCGGCGTTCCTGCCAACATCTTTCAGAGGCCCATGGTAACGCGTTTGCCGCCATCCCGGCAGTGTCATTGCTGACGTGCCATTACTGACGTTGCCGGCGTCAGTCTTCCAGATAGGTGTAACCGCCCAGGCCTGCTTCCAGCTCGGCCAGGCAGGCCGTCTGCCTCTCGGTAGACAGCCCGCTGGCGGTCAACTGGGCGCGGTAGCTGTCGAGCAGCCGGGCCGGCTCGAAGTGCACGTGGCGCAGCACCGCCGCCACCGTGTCGCCGTGCTGTACGTGGGCCAGACGGTGGCGGCCGCCGCCGTCGAGGTGCACGTCCACGGCGTTGGTGTCGCCGAACAGATTGTGCATGTCGCCGAGGATCTCCTGGTAGGCGCCGAGCAGGAAGATGCCCAGCCGGTAGGGCTCGCCCCGGCGCGGCGCGTGCAGGGGCAGGCTGGTCTCCAGGCCCTCGCCGTCCACGTACTGGTCGATGCGGCCGTCGGAGTCGCAGGTGATGTCCTGCAGGGTGCCGCGGCGGTCCGGGATCTCGTCGAGGCGCTGCAGGGGCACGATGGGGAACACCTGCCCGATGGCCCACACGTCCGGCATGGACTGGAACAGGGAGAAGTTGCAGAAGTACTTGTCGGCGAGCTTTTCGTTGAGTTCGTCGAGGATCTCGCGCTGCGCGCGCACGCCGGGGTTGAGGCGCCCGCGGATGCGCGCGCAGGTGGCGGAATAGAGCGCCTCGGCGCGCGCCTTGGCGGCCATGTCCAGCACCCCGTGCACGTACATGGCCTGCGCCTCGGCCAGCCCGTGCACGGCGTCGTGGTAGATCTCCACCACCGCGCGCGGGCTGGCGCCGGGGCTGTCGAGGGCCTGCAGGCCCTGCCACAGGTCGCGCAGGATCTGCGCCTCGCCGTCCGCGGGCGGGGCGAGGGGCGCGTCGTCGACGGCCCGTTCCACCTCCGTGACCTCGGTGATCAGCATCGCGTGGTGGGCGGTGAGGGCGCGGCCGGATTCGCTGATGATGTGCGGCTGCGGCAGGCCCGCGGCGCGGCACGCCTCCCACAGGATGTGCACCACGTTGTTGGCGTATTCCTGCAGGCTGTAGTTCATGGAGCAATAGCTGCGCGAGCGGGTGCCCTCGTAGTCGACGCCGAGGCCACCGCCCACGTCCACGCTGCGGATGCTGGCGCCGAGGCGGTGCAGCTCGGTGTAATAGCGCGCGCACTCGCGCAGGCCCTGCTGGATGTCGCGAATGTTGGCCAGCTGCGAGCCCATGTGGCAGTGCAGCAGCTCCAGGGCGTCGAGCATGCCGGCCTCGCGCAACTGTTGGACGGCGGCCAGCACCTGCCGCGCGGAGAGGCCGAACTTGGCCTTCTCGCCGCCGGTGTTCTGCCAGTTGCCGCGGCCGATGGAGGCCAGCCGCACGCGCACGCCGAGGCGCGGTGTGACGCCCAGCGCGCGTGCCTCATCGAGGATCAGCGCCAGCTCCGAGGGCTGCTCCAGCACCAGGGTGACGTGGTGGCCCAGCAGCTGGCCGATCAGCGCCAGGCGGATGTATTCGCGGTCCTTGTAGCCGTTGCAGACGATGCGCCCGCGCTGGCGGTCGGCGAGGGCCAGCACCGCCATCAGCTCCGGCTTGCTGCCGGCTTCCAGGCCGACGCGGATGCGCGCGCCGTCGGCGGCGCCCAGCAGTTCCTCCACCACGCTGCGCTGCTGGTTCACCTTGATGGGATAGACCGCCGTGTAGCCGCCGCCGTAGTCGTGCGCCCGCATGGCCTCGGCGAAGGCGCCGCACAGGCGCGCCACGCGGTCGCGCAGGATGCCGCTGAAGCGCACCAGCACCGGCAAGGCCAGTCCCGCCTCGCGGATTTCGTCGCCCAGGGCGTGCAGGTCGATGCCATGGCCGTCGCGCGCCGGAAAGGCGTGCAGGTGGCCGTTGTCGGCGATGTCGAAATAGCCGCCGCCCCAGTGGGCGAGGTTGTAGATGTCGCGGGCTTGCTGGATGTCGTT
>DRQN01000228.1 GCA_011371455.1 Gammaproteobacteria bacterium | reverse complement strand
TCCGGCTCCGGCAAGTCCACCCTGCTCAACCTGCTGGGCCTGCTCGACCGCCCCAGCGCCGGCCGCTATCTGCTCGACGGCCGGGACGTCACCACCCTCAGCGACCGCCAGCAGGCCCACCTGCGCCGCGAGCGTATCGGCTTCGTGTTCCAGTTCTTCCACCTGGTGCCGCGCCTCACGGCGGCGCAGAACATCGAGCTGCCCATGATGCTGGCCGGCCTGCCGGTGGACGAACGCCAGCAGCGCGTGCGCCAGGCGCTGGCCGGCATGGGCCTCGGCGACCGCGCCGGCCACCGTCCGGACCAGCTCTCCGGCGGCCAGCGCCAGCGTGTCGCCATCGCCCGCGCCACGGTGATGCAGCCCGGCCTGCTGCTGGCCGACGAGCCCACCGGCAACCTCGACCGCGCCTCCGGCAAGGACGTGGTGGAGATCCTCGAATCCCTGCAGCGGCGCGGCATCACCCTCATCGTCGTCACCCACGACCCGGAGCTGGGCGAGCGCGCCCGGCGCCGCCTGCACATGATCGACGGCGCCATCGTCGACGACACGGCCCGCCCATGAGGGTCGAGGACGTCACCCGCTATGCCCTCGGCTCGCTCAACGGCGCGCGCTCGCGCACCGCGCTGATGCTGCTGGCCATGTCCATCGGCGTGGCCGCGGTGCTGGTGCTCACCTCCCTGGGCGAGGCCGCGCGGCGCTACGTGTCGGGCGAATTCGCCGCCCTGGGCACCAACCTGGTGATCGTCATCCCGGGCAAGTCGGAGACCGCCGGCGGCGACCCGATGATGCTGATCGGCGCCACCCCCCGCCCGCTGACCCTGGACGATGCGCAGGCAGTGGCGCATTCATCGCTGGTGCGGCGCGTGGCGCCGCTGGTGATCGGCTCGGCAGGGGTCTCCCACGGCGGCCTGGAGCGCGACGTGCCGGTGATGGGCTCCACCGCCGAGTACCTGAACATCCGCCACTGGGATCTCGCCTTGGGCCGTTTTCTGCCACAGGCCGAGGCGGGCCGCGCCATGCCGGTATGTGTGCTGGGGCAGACCCTGCGCAAGGAATTGTTCGGCAACGGACCGGTGCTGGGCGAATGGGTGCGCATCGGCGACCGCCGCTTCCGCGTCATCGGCGTGCTGGCCTCGGTGGGCACCTCCATGGGCGTGGACGTGGACGACATGGCCATCGTCCCGGTGGCCTCGGCGCAGAGGCTGTTCAACACCGAATCGCTGTTCCGCGTCCTCGTCGAGGCACGCTCGCGCGAGGCCATCCCGCGCGTCATCGACTTCGTTACCGACACCCTGCGCGAACGCCACCAGGGCGAGGAGGACGTCACCGTCATCACCCAGGACGCGGTGCTGGCCACCTTCGACAAGGTTCTCCAGGCGCTGACCCTCACCGTGGCCGGCATCGCCGCCATCAGCCTCGGCGTGGCCGGCATCCTGATCATGAACGTGATGCTGGTGGCGGTGGCACAGCGCACCACCGAGATCGGTCTGCTCAAGACGCTGGGCGCACCACGGCGACAGATCGTCGGCCTGTTCCTCACCGAGGCGGGGCTGCTGTCCCTGCTGGGCGCCGGGCTGGGGCTGGTGATCGGCCAGAGCGGCAACTGGCTGATCGGCTACTTCTACCCCGCCCTGCCCATGGGCACGCCGCTGTGGGCCTTCCTCGCCGCCGTCGGCGTAGCCCTGGGCACCGGCCTGCTGTTCTCCCTGCTGCCGGCGCGCCGCGCGGCGCGGCTGGACCCGGTGCAGGCCCTGGCGAGGCGGTGATGGCGATGTCCCCCCAGGGCCAGGACAACCGCGGGGTGGGCGGACTCCGCAAGGAAACGCAAAGGGCGCCAAGACGCAAAGGGCGCAAAGAGAACAATGGGATTGGGTCCGCAAATGAACGCCAATCAACGCAAATAAAAAATGAATTGGAATTCCTGGGCAGAAACGGCGTTGATAAATTTTCCCGTGAGGGAAAGCCTCTCTTCCATAAAAACATTTGCGTTCATTGGCGTTCATTCGCGGACTCATTATTCTTTCTTTGCGCCTTGGCACCCTCTGCGTTGAAATCACCCAAGCTAGAATCACCCTCTGCAGGCACGGGTCATCACGGCGGGAGGCAGCATGCTCACCCGTGACCTCGTCCGCCTGTCGGTTTCCTCCATCGTCGCCCAGCGCCTGCGCAGCCTGCTGACGGTGCTGGGCATCAGCGTGGGCATCGGCGCGGTGGTGTTGCTCACTTCCATCGGCGAGGGTATCCACAAGTTCGTGCTCAGCGAATTCACCCAGTTCGGCACTACCCTCATCGCCGTCAATCCCGGCAAGGCCACCACCCTCGGCACCCCGCTGGGCATCATGGGCACGGTGCGTCCCCTCGACATCGATGATGCCGAGGCCCTGAAACGGGTGCCGCGGGTGCGCGCCGTGGTGCCCGCCGTGTGGGGCAATGCCGAGGTCAAAGCCGCGGGCAAGAGCCGCCGCACCACCGTCTATGGCATGGGTCCGGCGATGCCCGAGGCCTTTTCCATGAAGGTGCAGCTGGGCCGCTTCCTGCCCGCCGATGACCCGCAGTCACCACGCGCCTTCGCGGTGCTGGGCAGCAAGCTGCGCGCGGAACTGTTCGGCGCCCAGAACCCGTTAGGCAAAAAGATCCGCGTCGGCGGCGAGCGCTACCGCGTCATCGGCGTGATGGAGAGCAAGGGCCAGGTGCTGGGCATGGATCTGGACGACACCGTGTTCCTCCCCGCCGCCCGCACCCTGAATCTGTTCAACCGCGACAGCCTGATGGAGGTCGACCTGGTCTACGAGGAAGGCGCGGACGTGGACGAGGTGGTGGCCGGCATCAAGCGCATCCTCGTCGGCCGCCACGGCCGCGAGGACTTCACCATCACCACCCAGCAGCAGATGATGGACGTGCTGGGCAACGTGCTCAACGTACTGACCTTCGCCGTCGGCGCCCTGGGCAGCATCTCCCTGCTGGTGGGTGGCATCGGCATCCTCACCATCATGACCATCGCGGTGAAGGAGCGCACCGGCGAGATCGGCCTGCTGCGCGCCCTGGGCGCGGAGCGCGGGCAGATCCTGGTGCTGTTCCTCGGCGAGGCGGCGGTGCTGGCCGGCATCGGCGGCATCGCCGGCCTGGTGCTGGGCGTCGGCGGCGCGCAATTGCTGACGCTTGCCATGCCGGCCCTGCCGGTGCACACGCCGTGGTCCTATGTGCTGGCGGCGGAAGTGGTGGCGATCCTGATCGGCTTCGCCGCCGGCGTGCTGCCGGCACGGCAGGCAGCGGCCATGGATCCGGTGGAGGCGTTACGCACCGAATAAGAGCCGCCGCGCCCCCCATCCGCCTTGAATTCACCGCCCTCACCGCCCATATCCAGAGCCCCCCACCCACGATCAGGAGGCAGCCCATGCGTATCGCACCTTCCGCCGCCCGCCTTGTGAGTCTCTCCTTGTTCCTTTTTTTACTGCTGGGCCAGGCCGTGGCGGCCACCGTGGCCCCGCCGGCCATGGTCAGCCAATACGGCCGACCGTCCCTTGCCCCCATGCTAAAGAAGGTGATGCCGGCGGTGGTCAACATCTCCACCCGTTCGCGGGTCAATCTCCAGCGCAACCCGCTGTTCAATGACCCTTTCTTCCGCCGCTTCTTCAATGTCCCCGATACCCCTCAACAACAGGAGCGGCAGAGCCTGGGCTCGGGCGTGGTGGTGGATGCCCGTGAGGGTTATATCCTCACCAACAACCACGTCATCGCCAATGCCGACGAGATCACCGTCACCCTGCACGACAAGCGCCACTTCGAGGCCAAGCTGGTGGGCGCCGACCCGGAGGCCGACCTGGCCCTGGTACGCATCGAGGCCGAAGGCCTCACCGAGCTGCGCATGGCCGATTCCAGCACCCTCGAGGTGGGCGACTTCGTGGTCGCCATCGGCAATCCCTTCGGCCTGCAGCAGACGGTAACCTACGGCATCATCGGCGCCCTGGGACGTTCCGGCCTGGGTATCGAGGGCTACGAGAATTTCATTCAGACCGACGCCTCCATCAATCCCGGCAACTCCGGCGGTGCGCTGGTGGATCTGCGTGGCGAACTGGTGGGCATCAACACCGCCATCGTCGGCCCCGCCGGCGGTAACGTGGGCATCGGCTTCGCCATCCCCAGCAACATGGCGCGCACCATCCTTACCCAGCTCATCGAATACGGCGAGATGCGCCGTGGCCAGCTGGGCGTGTTGAGCCAGGACATCACCCCCGAGCTGGCCGAGGCCATGGGACTGGCGCAGCCGCACGGCGCCCTGATCTCGCAGATCCTCAAGGATTCACCGGCGGCCAAGGCCGGGCTCAAGGTGGGTGACGTGGTGGTGGCGGTGAATGGCAAGCCGGTGGGCAGCGCCGCCCAGCTGCGCAATGCCATCGGCCTCATGCGCGTGAGCAGCGAGGTGGAATTGGAAGTGCTGCGCAACG
Organism: Gammaproteobacteria bacterium; assembly: GCA_011371455.1. Taxonomy (GTDB): domain Bacteria; phylum Pseudomonadota; class Gammaproteobacteria; order SZUA-152; family SZUA-152; genus DRQN01. The sequence continues at coordinate 770 of DRQN01000228.1, read as the reverse complement.
GCAAGCGCCTGATGATCACGGCACGCATCGCCGAACCCCGCATCGAAAAGGTAGAGGCCGAACGCCTCAGCCCCAAGCTGGCGGGCGCCGTCTTCGGCCCCATCGATGCCAATCATCCCCTCGCCGGCAGCGTCAAGGGTGTGGAGGTCATCGAGGTCAGGCCGGGCAGCCCGGCGGCCATCGCCGGGCTGCGCCCGGGCGACATCATCGTCTCCATCAATCGTCAGCCGGTGGAGAGCGTGAATGACGTGCGCCGCGCCCTGCGCGCGGGCGGGCCGGGCATCCTGCTCAACATCCGCCGCGGTAACGGCGCGCTGTTCATGGTTATCCGTTAGACGCTCCCGCCACCTTCGCAAGGCTGTGGGGTGGCGGGCTAACATCAACCTGAATCCGTGGGTTCAGGGTCAAATAAAGGTCTTCAACAAATCCGAAAACTCCGGCGTGCGCAGGTAGCCGTAGGACTTGTGATTGATGCCGCCCCAGTCGTTCATTACCAGGTCATCCTTGACCTTCACGCCGGCATAGTTTTCTTCGTAGTCGTCGCCGAGGTGGGTGTCTACGGCCACCGGGTCGCGGCGGTCGGCGAGGTTGGTCCACCTTTTCACGATGCTGGGGGTGCGAATGAAGGGGCTTTCCTTGACGATCATGTGTTTGACATGGGGCAGGCCGAGAGGCGAGCCGATGGTGACGAAATGTTCGACCGACAGGGTCGGGTCTTCCTTGCCCAGTTGGCGCAATACGTCATAGGCGATGATGGTGCCCATGGAATG
>DRQN01000227.1 GCA_011371455.1 Gammaproteobacteria bacterium | reverse complement strand
CTCAGTCCTCAGCCCTCAGTCCTCAGCCCTCAGCCCTCAGCCCTCAGTCCTCAGCCCTCAGTCCTCAGTCCTCAGTCCTCAGTCCTCAGTCGACCCCCGTATCGCCAAACACAAAGAAATCCGGATTCAGCAAGTCATCCCTGGTGTTGTAGCGCAGGCGCCGCAGGCGGGTGTCCGTGAGCCGCCCGCCGGCTTCCTCCACCACGCACTGGGCGGCGGTATCCCACTCCGAGGTGGGCCGAGGCGGGCATAGATGTCGGCCACGCCCTCGGCCACCAGGCAGAACTTGGGGGCGCTGCCCATGCGGATCAGTTCGTAGGCGGGCAGGTGGGACAAAAAGCGCTTGAAGGCCCGTGTCTGGTGCGAGCGGCTGCCGGCCACCACGATGCGCTCGGGACAGCGGCTGCGCACATGGATTCGCCGCGGCTCATGCGGAGCGCTTTGCTTCCAGGCCCCGCCGCCCCGGGCCGCGTAATAAAGGCGGTTCAGCGCCGGTGCATGGACCACGCCGAGGATCGCCTCGTGGCCGTCGACAAGGGCGATGTTGGCGGTGAACTCGCCATTGCGCTTGATGAATTCGCGCGTGCCGTCGAGGGGGTCCACCAGCCAGTAGCGCCGCCAGTTTGCGCGTTCGGCAAAGGGGATGGGAGGAGACACTTCGGAGAGAAAGGGCAGGCCCGGCGTCAGCGCGCCCAGGCCCTCCCGGATGACGTGGTGGGCAGCCAGGTCCGCCTCGGTCAGTGGGCTCTTGTCGGACTTTTCCTCGACCCGGTAGACACGCGCATAGATTTTCAGGATGCGCTCCCCCGCCTGGCGGGCGATGATGTGGATGACCGGTTGCAGCAGGGTGGCGGGGTTTGCTGTGTGGGGCATGTGCTTATCAACCCGGCGACAATATAGATAATCCTGAACCCACGGATTCAGGATTATGTTCAGCTGTATTGTTGCCATAGGATAGGGAAATCGCCAGGCGGTTCGCGCGGGTCGTGGTTCCGCGTGAGCGGAGCCTGCAAAGGCATTCTCTATAGAGCGGCGCACAGGGTAAAAGGAACGCGATTTCTCACCAAGCGGCCAAGGGCGCGGTGGAAAGATATCCGATGGCGGCTTCCCCGTGCTTTGGCGGAAGCGAGGGGGATTCTCTGAGCCTTTGTGATGAAGGGCTGTTGTAATGAAAGGCTGCGATAGCGTTCCGTAACGGCGGCCACGGTTCTTCTTCAAGATGTCTCGTGTGAATAATCCCTTCCAAAGCCCGAAGGCGCGATTCGGGATCTCAAGTTGGTGGCGTTTCGGCCGTTCTTTAACCTGAACCCGCGGATTCAGGTTTAATAGAGTCTGCCCATTCGAGGCCGGTGAGTGAGCAACAAAATCAGGGTCTATACCTGTGACCTGGAACTCGGCATGTATGTCGCCGAGCTGGATCGCCCGTGGACGGACACTCCCTTTTTGTTTCAGGGTTTTATCCTGCAAGAGCAGGATGAGATCGCGGTGCTTTGTGAGCACTGTGAATATGTCTATGTGGATGGTGAACAGTCCCGGCCGGATGTGGCTGCCAAGCTGGTTGCGCTGCGGCCGGTGTCGGAGACGCGCGTTGCCAAGGCCTCGACGCCTGCGAAGACGGGTTTTCGTGAGGTGGAGTTCCGCCGTTCGCTGACGCGCTCTCACGCCATCTACCGCGATGCCCGTGGCTGGATCGACCAGATGCTGGAAGACAGTCGTCTGGGCAATAGCATCGATACGGACCAGGCCCGCGCCCTGGTGACCCAGCTGGCCGATGAGGTGATTCGCAATCCCGATGCGCTGGTTTGGCTGACCTATCTGAAATCGCGTGACGAGTACACGGCCACTCATTGCATGAATGTCTGCATCCTGGCGCTGACCTTTGGCCGCTGTCTGGGGCTGGAGGAGGTGGCCCTGCATCAGCTGGGCCTGGGTGCGCTGTTGCACGATCTGGGCAAGATGCAGGTTCCCGATGAGATACTGAACAAACCGGGGCGGCTGACGGATGAAGAGTTCGCCATCATCAAACGGCATCCGGGCCTGGGTTTCGCCATGCTGCGCGATGACAAGAGCATCGACAAGGCCAGCCTGCACATCGTCTTGCACCATCACGAACGCCTCGACGGGCGCGGTTATCCGCGTGGTTTGAGTGAAGACAAAATCCCCCTGCTGACACGTATCTCCTCCATCGTCGATGTCTACGATGCGATTACTTCCGACCGCTGCTATCACGATGGCATCGCCCCGGCACAGGCGCTGGAGAATCTGTTCAAGTGGGCGCCGGGAAATTTTGACGCGGGCCTGCTGGAAGGCTTCATCAAGTGTATCGGCATCTATCCCATTGGCAGTGTGGTGCGCCTCAATTCCGGCGAAGTGGGTATCATCGTCGCCTCGGACGAATGCAACCGCCTCAAGCCCATCCTGCTCATCGTGCAGAATGCCGAGGGCAAGCCCATGGCACAGCGCCGGTTGATCAACATGGCAAGCACCTCCTGGGAGAAAGAGGGTACCCCCCTGACTATCGAACAGATACTCGACCCCAAGGCCGTGGGTATCGATACGAAGGCCGTGCTGCAGGAAGAACTGAGCCTCACCAGGCATTTCCCCTCGCCCTGAGGGAGCGCCCTGGTTTCCCATTGCATGTGCGTGGCATTGCGCAGAAAAAGCCGCGTGCTCCATTGAATTCGCCGCTGTCTCCCCTTATCTCTGCTGTAGACAAGAAGCATCGATTGCCGCGAAGGAGATGAGGCCATGAGCGATAACGTTCTTACCGTTAACGTAAAAACGGACGAAGAAGGTTTCCTGCTCGATCCCAATGAGTGGAGCCCCTGTGTGGCGGAAGCCATTGCCGAGCGCGAAGGTATCGGGTTGAGCGACCTGCATTGGGCCCTGATCAACTATTTCCGCGCCTTCTACGAAGATCGCATGCGCCACCCCACCATGCACGAGTGGGTCACCACCCTGGGCCGCTTTCACGGCAAGCCCTTCAGGGAGGCCAGGGTCTACCGGGATTTTCTCTATGAGCTGTTTCCCAAGGGGCCGATTCCCACCCTGTGCAAGCTGGCCGGCTTACCCAAGCCGGTGGAAGAAGTCGAAGAATGATGCTGTCAGGCGGCCGCGGCCGTCTGACGGTATCGGCAAACAATGATCTGAATAACATGAAAAAGGAGTCATCCCATGGTAATGGCTGTTAGCCAATTCGAACGCCTGTTCCGTGAAGCCGCGTCACTGGATATCGACAAGAACGATATCAAGCGCACCACGGATTTCGTCAACCAGCGCCTGCATGACCTGCTATTGCTCGGCCAGGCCACCGCCAAGGCCAATGGCCGTGATGTCATCGAGTACCGAGACCTGCCGCTGACCAAGGGTCTGCAGGGCAGCCTGCACGCCTTCAAGGCGCTCGATGAAACGCTGGCGCTGGCGCCCGTGCTCGAACAGCTGGCCAAGCTGCCGATGCTGGATCTGGCTTATAGCGAGGAACTGGAGCAGCGCCTGCCCGAGCTGGCCGGCGCCATCACGGTGAGCCTGGCACGGGTGTTTCGGGCCGTGTATCCCAAGCTGAAAAATCCGGGCAGTGCCGAGTGGCAGACGATCGATGAGATCTACGAGGTGCTGCTGTGATTGTCCTGGCCACTGCCGGCCGGCGCAAAGGGAGAAACCCGCAATGATCAACAATGTAACCTACCGCCATCTCGACAAGGCCGAAAAGGCCAAGGCCCGCCAGGCCATCCAGGCCCATGCGGACAAGGACCTGTCACCGCTGTTGCAGCATTTTGACGACCAACTGGTGCGCCTGCATGGCCTGGTCGAGCGCCACACCAAGCGCCGCTTGTACCGTACCTCCCTGCAATTGCAGCTGCCGCGCAAGGTACTGGTGGCGCGCGAGGAAGGGGAAGACATCGAACTGGTGTTGCGCGACGCCTTCACCGAACTGGCGCGTCAGTTGAAAAAGTACAAGAGCCAGCTCAACAACGAACCCCTCTGGCAGCGTCCCGCGCGGCGGCGCCAGTTGCGTGAAGTCACCAAGGGCGGCGACAGGCGCGAGGCGCAGCAGGCCCTGTTCCGCGATCTCATCAAGTCCCGTCTCAAGGGGTTGTACAACTTCGTGCGCCGTGAAATCGCCTACCTCACGGCCTCCGGCGAACTGCTGCCCGGCCAGGTGACGCCGGACGATGTGGTGGACGACGTGGTGGTGCGCGCCTATGCGCAGCAGGCGGAGCGGCCGGACAAGCTGGCGCTGGAACACTGGCTGCGCAAGCTGGCCCTGGCGGTGCTGGACGAGCAGGTCGCCCGCCGCCTGCCCTCGGCGCGCCTGGTATCGCTGGAGACCCCGGTGGAGGGCGAGATCGAGGAAGACGACGAACAACTCTACGAGTACTACCAGCCCGACGAGGCCCTGCGCCTGGAGGACCTGGTGGTGTCTCCCGAGGCCTCGGCGCCGGAGAGCACCCTGGCGCGTTACGAACTGGTCCTGCGCAGCCAGCAGCTGCTGGCCTGGCTGCCGCGGCCGTGGCGGCAGGTGGTGGTGCTGGCGGATGTCGAAGGCCTCAGCGACACCGAGATCGCCGCCGTAATGGGCATACCCACCGAGATGGTGGCCGGCCTGCGCCAGTTCGCCGAGGCCTACCTGCGCGCCAAGCTGCGCGACGGCGGCTACACGGCGCCAGAGGAGGGCGAAGAGCCCGAGGCGGGCTGGGTGCTGGACCCTCTCAGCATCGACCTGCCGGGCGAGGTGGAGGAAGAGATCCTCGCCAAGTTCGCCTGACACCTGCCTGGAGAAAAAGGCGCATGACCGGCAACAATACCCTCGGCGTACTGCTCAACGGCATCGCCCAGCTCGAATACGACCGCAACAAACCCCTGCCCGCGCATCAAGCGGCCTACCTGGAGAAGATGGACCGCAAGATGCGCGAGGAGGGCATCGACCTGGATGGCGAGCACATCCGCACGCCGTCGCCCGAACAGTGCGCTCAGTTCGTCGCCGCCAATCTGGCCAGCGCCATCACCCACGACGAGGAGGCCGTGGCCGCCGCCATGTGCAGCTGGCTGTAAGCGGCCATTCCATACCGCCATTGCCCCATACCTGATTATCTGAGCCGTTTTTTCTTCTTGCCGGTCGGTGGCTGTGGGCTGACGGTACCGGCATCCTTCACTGGTGACAGCAGGTGGGGCGAGATGTTCCAGCGTTGGCCG
>DRQN01000226.1 GCA_011371455.1 Gammaproteobacteria bacterium | reverse complement strand
CACCCTCGAAACATCCTCCATCAAACCTCCGCCAGGTTGCCCTTGCGCTCCAGCCAGGCCTTGCGGTCGGCGGCGCGCTTCTTGGCCAGCAGCATGTCCATCAGCTGGTTGGTGTCGTCACCGGCTTCGATGGTGAGCCGCACCAGGCGGCGGGTGTCGGGCGACAGCGTGGTCTCGCGCAGCTGGATGGGGTTCATCTCGCCCAGGCCCTTGAAGCGCTGCACGTTGATCTTGCCGCGTTTCTTTTCCGCCTTGATGCGCTCGATCACGCCCTGTTTCTCGGCCTCGTCTAACGCATAGTAGACATCCTTGCCGACATCGATGCGAAACAGCGGCGGCATGGCGATGTAGACGTGGCCGGCGGCCACCAGCGGCTTGAAGTGACGCAGGAACAGGGCGCACAGCAGGGTGGCGATGTGGGCGCCGTCGGAGTCGGCGTCGGCGAGCACGCAGATCTTGCCGTAGCGCAGGCCACCGAGCTTGTCGGAGCCGGGATCGACACCGATGGCGACGGCGATGTCGTGCACTTCCTGCGAGGCCAGTACCTCGGCGGGGTCGACCTCCCAGGTGTTCAGGATCTTGCCGCGCAGGGGCATGATGGCCTGGAATTCCTTGTCGCGCGCCTGCTTGGCGGAGCCGCCGGCGGAGTCGCCTTCCACCAGGAACAGCTCGCTGCGCGCGGGGTCGGCGCTGGCGCAGTCGGCCAGTTTGCCGGGCAGGGCCGGGCCCTGGGTGACCTTTTTGCGCGCCACCTTTTTGCCGGCGCGCAGGCGGCTCTGGGCGCTGGCGATGGCCAGTTCGGCGATGGCCTCGCCCGTTTCCGTGTGCTGGTTGAGCCACAGGCTGAAGGCATCCTTGACCACCCCGGCGACGAAGGCGGCGCACTCGCGCGAGGACAGGCGTTCCTTGGTCTGGCCGGAAAAAGCGGGGTCGGCCATTTTCACCGAGAGGATGTAGCTGACCCGGTCCCAAACATCGTCCGGCGCCAGCTTGACGCCACGCGGCAGCAGGTTGCGGAATTCGCAGAATTCGCGCATGGCCTCGGTGAGGCCGGTGCGCAGGCCGTTGACGTGGGTGCCGCCCTGGGCGGTGGGCACCAGGTTGACGTAGCTCTCGGTCACCGACTCGCCGCCCTCGGGCAGCCACACCAGGGCCCAGTCGACGGCCTCGGTGTCGCCCTTGAAGCTGCCGAGGAAGGGTTCCGGCGGCAGGGTTTGCGTGCCTTGCAGGGCGCCAACGAGATAGTCGCGCAGGCCATCCTCGTAGAGCCATTCGCTGCTCTCGCCACTGTTTTCGTCGAAGAAGGTGACCTTCAGCCCGGGGCACAGCACGGCCTTGGCGCGCAGCACGTGCTTGAGGCGCGGCACGGAGAACCTGGGCGAATCGAAGAATTGCGGGTCGGGCCAGAAGCGCAGGGTGGTGCCGGTGTTGCGCTTGCCGACGGTGCCGATCTGCTCCAGCGCGGAGATGCGGTTGCCGTCGGCGAAGGCGATGTTGTATTCCTTGCCATCGCGCCGCACCCACACTTCCAGGTGTTTCGACAGGGCATTGACCACCGACACGCCGACGCCATGCAGGCCGCCGGAAAACTGGTAGTTCTTGTTGGAGAACTTGCCGCCGGCGTGCAGCTTGCTGAGGATCACCTCGACGCCGGGGATGCCCTCCTCCGGGTGGATGTCCACCGGCATGCCGCGGCCGTCGTCCACCACCTGCAGCGAGCCGTCCTTGTACAGGGTGATGTCGATGCGCCGCGCGTGGCCGGCAATGGCCTCGTCGACACTGTTGTCGATGACTTCCTGCGCCAGGTGGTTGGGGCGCTCGGTCTGGGTGTACATGCCTGGGCGTTTGCGTACCGGCTCCAGGCCACTCAGCACCTCGATGGACGAGGCGTCGTACTGACTGCTCATAGGGCTCCTGTTGAAATCGGCTGGCTGTCAAGGGCGCCTTAAAGACAAGGCTCCGGCAGTTTACATGGGGGAATGGGTTGAATCGAGGCTTCTTGCGGCACTGGATCGGCATCCAGGTCCGCCGCCAACGCGGCGCGGATATCCGCCGCCAGGGCGCCCGTGCGCACGCGATAGCACGGATGCTCACAGCCCAGGGCCAATGTCGCACCCTGACGCAGCGCGGCCGCCATGGCCGGCTCGAACTCGAAGCGCAGAAAATGTACCGCGGAGGTCTTGTACGGATCGCTGCGCGGCAGGTCTTCATCGGCAATGGCCCGCAGCGGCGGATGTCCCGCCACCTGCAACCACACCTGATGCTCCACGCCCGCCAACGCCGCCAGCGCCTCGCGGCGCTGCTGCGGGTCGGTATATTCCAGCATCAGCGTGGCCTTGAGGTTCGTGCCGTCGGGAATCAGCGGGTTATAGGCATCCAGCTCGGCCTGGATATGCTCTGCCTCGAAGATGCGCTCGATGCGCAGCATCTCCTGCACCTGGTACTGGATGGTAAGGCGGTCCTCGAAATGCAGCGAGGCATGCTCGCCCAGCGCGATGCGGCGCCGGCGTTTGTGGGCCATCAGCCGCTGGCGGAATGCCGCGCGCTGGGCGGCATACTGCTCCAGGCCCAGCAGGTCTTCACGGGTCAGTTTTTTCATGGGAAACGAGGAGAAAACAGAAAGCTTGCGGGGCGACGACCACCCCGCGCCGCCGGGTAACATCAGTCGTCGAGGGCATCCAGCACCTTCTGAAAGCGGTTGGCGTGGGAGCGCTCGGCCTTGGCCAGGGTCTCGAACCAGTCGGCGATCTCGTCGAAACCTTCATCGCGGGCGGTCTTCGCCATGCCGGGATACATGTCGGCATATTCATAGGTCTCGCCGGCGATGGCCGCCTTGAGGTTGTCGGCAGTGCGGCCGATAGGCAGGCCGGTGGCGGGATCACCCACCTCTTCGAGGTACTCCAGATGGCCATGGGCATGGCCCGTTTCGCCCTCGGCGGTGGAACGAAACACCGTGGCCACGTCGTTGTAGCCCTCCACGTCGGCCTTGGCGGCGAAATAGAGATAGCGGCGGTTGGCCTGTGATTCGCCGGCGAAGGCATCCTTGAGATTCTGCTCGGTCTTGCTGCCTTTGAGCGCCATGGGCTTGTCCTCCGTCAGAAATTGCGGGGGGGGAAGATTAGCCCGCTTCACGCACAAATAAAAGGCGAGTGGCGCAGGCCGCGTTTGACCGCCGAGGGAATCGGGAGGTAACGTTACGACCTGAATCCACGGATTCAGGCTTACGACTCAACCGTCCTGCCTCAGTGCACAGCAATCATCGTGGTAACCGTAGCGTGGTAAAGAAAAAAACCAAGGCCTTCGATTTCGAATCCGCCCTCGCCGAGCTGGAAACGCTGGTGGATCGCATGGAGCAGGGAGAGACCAGCCTGGAGGCCTCGTTGCAGGATTTCGAGCGCGGCATCGAGCTGACCCGCGCCTGCCAGGCGGCCCTGCAGGAGGCCGAACAAAAGGTACAGATCCTGCTGGACAAGGACGCCGAGGCGGTGGACTTCGAGCCGCCAGCCGAATCATGAGCCTGCCGACGCTGCTGAGCAGCTACCAGGCCCGCACCGAACGGGCCCTGCAGCACTGGCTGCCCACGGCGCAGATCCTGCCCGCCCGCCTGCACCAGGCCATGCGCTATGCGGCGCTGGACGGCGGCAAACGCATCCGCCCGGCGCTGGTCTACATGGCCGGCGTGGCCCTGGGCGCGCCGCTGAGCCGTCTCGACGGCCCGGCCTGCGCGCTGGAGCTGATCCACGTCTACTCCCTGGTGCACGACGACCTGCCGGCCATGGACGACGACGACCTGCGCCGTGGCAAGCCCACCACCCACATCGCCTTCGACGAAGCCACCGCGGTGCTGGTGGGTGACGCCCTGCAGTCACTGGCGTTCTACATCCTCGCCCATGACCCGCAGATGCTCGATGATCCCACCCGGCGCCTGCAGATGGTGGAGACCCTGGCCCTGGCCGCCGGCTCGCGCGGCATGGCCGGCGGCCAGGCCATCGACCTCGCCGCCGCCGGCCGCGACATCACCCTCGCCGAGCTGGAGGACATGCACATCCACAAGACCGGCGCCCTGATCCGCGCCAGCGTGCGCCTCGGCGCCCTCAGCCAGCCCGGCAGCGACGCCGCCCTGCTGGACAGCCTCGACCACTATGCCAAGTGCATGGGCCTGGCCTTCCAGATCCGCGACGACATCCTCGACATCGAGGGCGACACCGCCACCCTCGGCAAGCCGCAGGGCAGCGACCAGGCCGCCGGCAAGCCCACCTACCCGGCGCTGGTGGGCATGGACGAGGCCCAGCGCATGGCCCGCGACCTGCACCAGGAGGCGCTGGACAGCCTGGCGCCACTGGGCGAGGCCGGGCAGCCGCTGCGCGCTATCGCCGAGTACATCATCAACCGCCACAGCTGAAGCCGCCCTGGCAGCGGCCAGCGGGGACAAATCCCCCGGCGGGACGATTTTTTCGCTATAATCCCCCCCTTTTTCCGGCCGCCCACAGCCCCCTGACCGCCCATGTCCAAATTCCCCCTGCTGGAACGAATCGACGACGCCGACGACCTGCGCCAACTGGCCCCGGATCAGCTTGCGCCGCTGGCCGACGAGCTGCGCGCGTTTCTGATCCAGTCCGTCGGCCAGACCGGCGGCCACCTGGCCTCGGGCCTGGGCACGGTGGAGCTGACCATCGCCCTGCACTATGTCTTCGACACCCCCCACGACCGCCTGGTGTGGGACGTGGGTCACCAAAGCTATCCGCACAAGATCCTCACCGGCCGCCGCGATCGTATGCAGACCCTGCGCCAGTCAGGCGGCATCGCCGGCTTCCCCAAGCGCGACGAAAGCCCCTACGACACCTTCGGCGTCGGCCACTCCAGCACCTCCATCAGCGCCGCCCTGGGCATGGCCCTGGCCACCCGCCAGGCCGACGAAGACCGCGAGGTGGTGGCGGTGATCGGCGACGGCGCCATGACCGCCGGCATGGCCTTCGAGGCCCTGAATCACGCCGGTGCCCTGGACGCCAACCTGCTGGTGGTGCTCAACGACAACGACATGTCCATCTCCGCCAACGTCGGCGGCCTGTCCAACTACCTGGCGCGCATCCTCTCCGGCAAGCTCTACCTCACCGCCCGCGAGGGCTCGAAGAAGGTGCTCAGCCAGCTTCCCAGCATGTGGGAACTGGCCAAGCGCGCCGAGGAACACATGAAGGGCATGGTGATTCCCGGCACCCTGTTCGAGGAACTGGGCTTCAACTACATCGGCCCCATCGACGGCCACGACCTCGACACCCTGGTGCGCACCCTGGGCAACCTCAAGTCGCTGGACGGCCCGCAATTCCTGCACGTGGTAACCAAGAAGGGCAAGGGCTTCGCCCCGGCGGAGGAAAACCCCTGCGCCTTCCACGGCGTCGGCAGCTACGACCCGGACACCGGCGAACCCCTCAACCCCCGCCCGGACCATACCGGCCCCACCTATACCGAGGTATTCGGCGACTGGATCTGCGACATGGCCGCCGCCGACGAGCGCCTCATCGGCATCACCCCGGCGATGCGCGAGGGCTCCGGACTGGTGCGCTTCTCCGAGGAATACGCCGACCGCTACCAGGACGTGGGCATCGCCGAACAGCACGCCGTGACTCTCGCCGCCGGCATGGCCTGCGAAGGCCTCAAGCCGGTGGTGGCCATCTATTCCACCTTTCTGCAGCGCGCCTACGACCAGCTGATCCACGACGTGGCGATCCAGAACCTGCCGGTGCTGTTCGCCATCGACCGCGCCGGGCTGGTGGGCGCCGACGGCCCCACCCATGCCGGCAACCTCGACCTCAGTTACCTGCGCTGCGTGCCCAACATGCTGATCATGGCCCCCGCCGACGAGGCCGAATGCCGGCGCATGCTCAGCACCGGCTTCCGCCACCACGGCCCCGCCGCGGTGCGCTACCCGCGCGGCTTCGGCCCCGGTGTACAACCCGGCAGCGATCTCGACACCCTGGCCGAGGGCAAGGCCGAGTTGCGCCGCCAGGGCCAGGGTGTGGCCATTCTCGCCTTCGGCAGCATGGTCGCCCCGGCCGAGGCCGCCGGCGCCGAGTGCGACGCCACGGTGGTCAACATGCGCTTCATCAAGCCGCTGGACGAGGCCCTGATCCTGCAACTGGCGAAGGACCACGATGCCTTCGTCACGGTGGAAGAAAACGTCGTCGCCGGCGGTGCCGGCAGCGCGGTGAGCGAATGCCTGGCGGCGCACGGCATCCACCTGCCGCTGACCCAGCTCGGCCTGCCCGACCGCTTCGTCGAACACGGCGACCACCAGCAGCTGCTCAGCGCCTGCGGCCTCGACGCCACCGGCATCCGCGCCGCCGTCGAGGCCCTGCGTGGCGACCACCTTGCCAGACCCCGCGCAATAACCTAGCATTTCAATAGACTTTACCCATGAGTGCCACATACACCCTCAAGGTCGTCAGCGACTTCGCCTCCGCCCACACCCTGCGCGACTACCCCGGCGCCTGCGCGCGCATGCACGGACATAACTGGAAAGTAGAGGCCGAGGTGGAGGCCAGCGAGCTGGACGAGGTGGGCATGGCGGTGGACTTCAAGCTCATCCGCAAGGCCGTGAAAAGACTCACGGACCAGCTCGACCACTACTATCTCAACGAGATTCCACCCTTCGACGAAATCAACCCGACGGCGGAAAACATCGCCGCGCACCTGTACCGGGGGCTGGCGAAGGCATTGAACGACGACCGCATTCGCGTGCGCGCCATCACCCTGTGGGAAACCGAACGGGCCTGCGTGCGCTACAGCGAAGACTGACGACAAATCGATTCGCCACAGAGACACGGAGGACACAGAGAAAACATGTTTCTCGCAAAGTCGCCAAGGGCGCAAAGAAAGACAATAAAAAGAAAGACCATCAATTGTTTTGTTTCTTTGCGTCCCTGCGTCTTTGCGAGAGAAAAACATGTCCCATTCTCTGAGTCCTCCGTGTCTCTGTGCTGAAATCAAACAGACTAAAAGAAAACCAGAGGAAGCAGCCGTGACCGAAACCACCGGCACCGCCATCGAAGACGTGCAAAGCTCCGCGGACACGCGCCGCATGCCCATCAACAAGGTCGGCATCAAGGACATCCGCCACCCGGTGCGGGTGCGCGACCGCTCCGGCGGTGATCAGCACACCATCGCCAATTTCAACATGTACGTGAACCTGCCGCACAATT
>DRQN01000225.1 GCA_011371455.1 Gammaproteobacteria bacterium | reverse complement strand
TCGATGCCGAACTTGTTTTCCTTCAGTCCGGTGGAGATGTAGGGGTGGGTCTGCGCATCCACGTCGGGATTGACCCGCAGGGAGATGGGCGCACGGCGGCCCATGTCGCCGGCGACGCGGTTGAGGGTCTCCAGCTCCGCCTCGGATTCGACGTTGAAGCAGCGGATGCCCGCCTCCAACGCGCGGCGCATCTCCCATTCCTGCTTGCCGACGCCGGAAAACACCACCTTGCCGGGGTCGCCGCCGGCGGCCTGCACCCGCGCCAGTTCGCCGCCGGAGACGATATCGAAACCGGAACCGAGGCGCGCCAGCAGGTTGAGCACGGCGAGATTGGAATTGGCCTTCACCGCATAGCAGATCAGGTGCTCGTGGTCGGCGAATACCGCGTCGAAGGCGCGCCAGTGGCGCTCGAAGGTAGCGCGGGAATAGACGTAGCAGGGGGTGCCCACCTGCTCGGCAATGGTGGTGAGGTCGACGTCTTCGGCGCACAGGCGCCCGTCGCGGTAGTGAAAGTGATCCATAGCTTTACGGCTTCGTGGCGGTTCGGGGTCGGTTTGTCGTTACTTGCGCGCTTTTTCGGCGTTGTCAGCCGCGGGCACCACCAGCTCTGGGGTATTTTCCACCTGCGGCGCCGGGCGGTATAAAGCACCCTTCTGCCCGCAGGCGGACAGCATGCCGCCCACGCCGAGAATGGCAACGACCAGCCAGAGTAGATATTGTGCCCAGCAGGTTTTCATGAATAATGCCCGGGTGCCTTGCCGTGTGTCGCGGCAAGTATATCCGAAACACAGGAAATCCGCGTGAACGAGACTGAATTCAAACAGAGGGTGGACAAAATCCTCGCCCATATCGAGGCCCAGCTGGAAGGCTGCGAGAGCGATCTGGACTGGGATCTCGCCGATGGCATCCTCGACATCGAGTGCGAGGGCGGCAGCCACATCATCATCAACCGCCAGGTGCCGACGCGGCAGATCTGGGTCGCCACCCGCGCCGACGGCTACCACTTCGACCTGGGCGACGACGGGCGCTGGCGCCAGGGCGAGATGGAGCTGTTCGCGCTGCTCAACCAGACCCTGCGCGAGCAGTGCGGAGAAACCCTGCAGCTCACCCCGCCCGCCGCCCCATGAGCCCGATCGAAGCGCCGATCGAGATCGAGACCGCCGCCGATCCCGATGCCGCGGTGATCTGGCTGCACGGCCTGGGCGCCGATGGCCACGACTTCGAACCGGTGGTGGGGCAGTTGGCGCTGGCCCCGGGCAGCCGCATCCGCTTCGTCTTCCCCCACGCGCCCTACCGCCCCGTGACCCTCAATGGCGGCTACGTGATGCGCGCCTGGTATGACCTCTATTCGCTGGAGCGAGGCGCGCGCCAGGACAGGGAAGGAATCGAAGAATCACGCCACGCCCTCGACGCACTGATCCAGCGCGAGGTCGAGCGTGGCATTCCGCCGTCGCGCATCGTGCTGATGGGCTTTTCCCAGGGCGGCGCGGTGGCCCTGCACGCCGGCCTGCGCCGTGACGAGCCGCTGGCCGGCATCGGCGCCCTGTCGACCTACCTGCCCCTGCACCACCTGCTGGCCGAGGAACGCCACCCCAACAGCCACGACACCCCCATCTTCATGGCCCACGGCCTCTACGACCCGGTGATCACCTACGACATCGGCACCAACTCACGCGATCGCCTGCTCGAACAGGGCTACCACGTCGAGTGGCACGAATACCCCATGGAGCACGGCCTCTGCCCGCAGGAGATCGACGACATCGCCCGCTGGCTCAACGGGCGGCTGGAGTAACAACATTCGCCACGGAGGCACGAAACGCGCGGAGAAATCCAGGGAACATGCGAACACCGCCTTCCCGCTTTTGTTTGAAAAACATCCCCGTCATCCCACTCTGCGGCGCAACACGGCAAGAGGTAAGTTTACCGCCAAGGACGCAAAGGAACGCAAAGTTTTCGCGATCTTATCTTTGCGCTCCTTTGCGCTCCTTTGCGCTCCTTTGCGCTCCTTTGCGCTCCTTTGCGCTCCTTTGCGCTCCTTTGCGCTCCTTTGCGCTCCTTTGCGCCCTTGGCGGTTATTCGCTTTTTTAATTTTTTCTCTGTGCCCTTTGTGTCTCTGTGGTGAAACAATTCGTGTTTCCGTGGTGAAAAATAAAGAAAGGGGGAAGGCTCACGCCATCCCCCTTTCGACGTCTCGGACCGGGGCCCGTCGATCGGCTCAGCTGTAGAAGTCGATCATCTTCTCCAGCGACTTGGCCTTGATCTTGTCGGCATGGCCGGCGGAACCAAAGGCTTCGTAACGGGCCTTGCAGATGTCCTTCATGGCTTCGGTGGAGGCCTTGAGGAACTTGCGCGGATCGAAGTTGGCGGGGTTGTCGTGCAGGAACTTGCGCACCGCGCCGGTGGAGGCCATGCGCAGGTCGGTGTCGATGTTGACCTTGCGCACGCCGTTCTTGATGCCCTCGACGATTTCTTCCACGGGCACGCCGTAGGTCTGACCCATGTCGCCGCCGTATTCGTTGATGATCTTCAGCCAGTCCTGCGGCACCGAGCTGGAGCCGTGCATCACCAGGTGGGTGTTGGGCAGGCGCTCGTGGATCTCCTTGATGCGGTCGATGCGCAGGATGTCGCCGGTGGGCTCCTTGGTGAACTTGTAGGCGCCATGGGAGGTGCCGATGGCGATGGCCAGGGCGTCCACGCCGGTCTGCTCGACGAAGCTGGCGGCCTCCTCGGGGTCGGTCAGCAGCTGGTCCACGTCCAGCTTGCCCTCGGCGCCGTGGCCGTCTTCCTCGCCCATCTCGCCGGTCTCCAGCGAACCCAGGCAGCCCAGCTCGCCCTCGACGGAGACACC
>DRQN01000224.1 GCA_011371455.1 Gammaproteobacteria bacterium | reverse complement strand
GTGGTCGAGGCGCTGTGTGCCGAGGGCGAGGAGTCTGAATTCAGTGCCGGTGACGTGAAAGAGGCCATCGGCAAGCTGGAGAAGAACATCGTGCGCAGCCGCATCATCAAGGGCGAACCGCGCATCGATGGCCGCGACCAGAGCACCGTGCGCCCCATCGATGTGCGCGTCGGCCTGTTGCCACGCACCCATGGCTCGGCGCTGTTCACCCGCGGCGAGACCCAGGCCCTGGTGGTGACCACCCTGGGCACCGCGCGTGATGCGCAGATCATCGATGCCATCGAAGGCGAGCGCAAGGAATCCTTCATGCTGCATTACAACTTCCCGCCCTTCTGCGTCGGCGAGACCGGCTTCGTCGGCAGTCCCAAGCGCCGCGAGATCGGCCACGGACGTCTCGCCAAGCGCGGCGTGTTGGCGGTGATGCCCAGCGTCGATGACTTCCCGTACTCCATTCGCGTGGTGTCGGAGATCACCGAGTCCAACGGCTCCAGCTCCATGGCCTCCGTGTGCGGCACCAGCCTGGCGCTGATGGACGCCGGCGTCCCCATCAAGGCGCCGGTGGCCGGTATCGCCATGGGCCTGATCAAGGAAGGCGATGACTTCGCCGTGCTGTCCGATATCCTCGGCGACGAGGATCACCTCGGCGACATGGACTTCAAGGTGGCTGGCACCAAGGAGGGCGTCACCGCCCTGCAGATGGATATCAAGATCACCGGCATCACCCGCGACATCATGCAGCAGGCCCTGACCCAGGCCAAGGGCGGGCGTCTGCACATCCTCGACAGGATGAACGAGGCGATCACCGCGCCGCGTGAAGAGATGTCCGAGTTTGCACCGCGCTACCTGACCATCAAGATCCATCCGGACAAGATCCGCGACGTGATCGGCAAGGGTGGCGCCACCATCCGTTCGATCACCGAGCAGACCGGCGCCAACATCGACATCGAGGACGACGGTACCATCAAGATCGCCTCTGTGGACAGCGCCGCCGGCGAGGAGGCGCTGCGCCTCATCGAGCAGATCACCGCCGACGTCGAGGTGGGCAAGGTCTACGAAGGCAAGGTCGCCAAACTGATGGACTTCGGCGCCTTCGTCACCATCCTGCCCGGCAAGGACGGCCTGGTGCATATTTCGCAGATTTCCGATGAGCGTGTCGAGAACGTCAGCGACAAGCTGTCGGAAGGCGATGTGATCAAGGTCAAGGTGCTGGAGATCGACAAGCAGGGGCGCATTCGCCTGAGCATGAAGGCGGTGGGTAGCGGCGAATAGCTTGCCCCGTGGTGAAAGAAAAAAGGGGCCTGGGGGCCCCTTTTTTCTAGTGCTGAGTGGTTTCGTTTTTTCGTAGAGTAGGGACAGACATGACACAGACCATCCGTAAGGCCGTTTTCCCCGTGGCCGGCATGGGCACGCGCTTCCTGCCGGCCACCAAGGCAAATCCCAAGGAAATGTTACCCATCGTCGACAAGCCGCTGATCCAGTACGCGGTGGAGGAGGCGGTGGCCGCCGGGGTAACGGAGCTGATTTTCGTCACCAGCAGCAGCAAGCGCGCCATCGAGGATCACTTCGATCGCAACTTCGAGCTGGAATACGAACTCGAACAGCGCGGCAAGCAGGCGTTGCTGGATATCGTGCGGGATATCCTGCCGACCGGGGTGAATTGCGTTTATATTCGCCAGCCGGAGGCGCTGGGGCTGGGCCATGCCGTGCTGTGCGCCAAGAACGTGGTGAGTGGCGATCCATTTGCCGTTATTCTTGCTGACGATCTGATCGATGGTGGCCAACACGGCTGCCTGTCACAGATGGCCAGGTTGTTCGAGCAGCAGCAGTGCAGCCTGCTGGGTGTGGAGGAGGTGGATGCGCAGGAGACGGATAAGTATGGCATCGTGCGCCTGACGGAAAAGGGCCAGCGCCTCGGTCGCGTCGAGCAGATCATCGAGAAACCGCCGGTGGGCGAGGCGCCCTCGAACCTGGCCGTGGTTGGCCGTTACATCCTCACGCCGCGCATCTTTGCCTTGCTCGAAAACACCCGCAAGGGCGCGGGTGGCGAGATTCAACTGACGGATGCGATTGCCGACCTGCTTGTGGAGGAAACGGTGATGGCCTATCAGTTCGATGGTCTGCGCTACGATTGTGGCAGCAAGATTGGCTACCTCAAGGCGACGGTGGAATATGCCCTGAAGCACCCGCATCTCAAAAGCGAGTTTCTGCAATACCTGAGGGGTTACTGTCTGCCTTCGGCGTAATTAATGTGGAAGAACTCACCCTGATACGTGCATAAGCCGCCGGCGCCGGTTCGGGGCGAATCATGTTTATGATTCATCGATCAGGCCACGGCATATGAAGCGCGGAGGTCACAGAGCCGCAGAGAGATTCGTTGAAAACGCCGTGCCTCTGCGGCTCCGTGACCTCCGCGTTTCCATCCCGGCCCGTCATCATTCACCACGGGTATGGCCCGCCCCAAGGGTGGAGAAGTCAGTATTGCAGGGCATGGGATACTGATCACGATCCTGTCTGATGATACGTTTTGTCCCTATTCTTCCATGATCAGGGGTGTGGCCAGCGGGCTCATGACGGTTAATCGCCTGCGCCATGGTGTTGCGCCAGCAGCCTGTCCATTTGCGCAAGGACCTCGGCGAGCGCGTCGGCGATGGCGCTGTATTGCTGCGCGAACAGAAGCTGATGGAGTCTGCTGGTCGCAGCCCGCAATGCCTCGGCATCGCAATAGGCCAGGCCGCCGAGAAATCGGTGCGAAACCTCCTGCAGTTGTTGCCAGTCCTGGGTCTCGTGGGCGCTTTGCAAGCGGTTGCGGACGTCCGGGATTTCCTTGATCAACATCGCCGTCAGCGAGGCCTGTATCGGCGATGGGGATAGTGCCGTGCCGGTTTGCGCGGAGGGCGTGGTTTGCGGGCGGGCCGTGTGCGCCGGGGTGGGCCGATTGCAGAATTCCCTGATCAGCGCAATCAATTGCCGGTTGTCGGCGGGCTTGACCAGCATGGCGTCGATGCCCGCCTGAAAATAGTCCGCCTGGTCCGTATCCAGGAGGCTGGCGGTAAGGCCAATGATGGGGATGTGTTCATCCCCCGTTTCCCGTTTCCTGATCCATTGCGCCGCCTGCAAGCCGTTCATGACCGGCATGTGCATGTCCATGAGAATGGCGTCGAAACTACCCTGCGTATAGAGATCGATGGCCTGTTGGCCGTTCTCGACCAGTGACACGCGGGCGCCCGCCTGGTTGAGGATATGGGCAATGAGCTTGGTGTTGATCTTGTTGTCTTCCGCGACCAGTATCCGGTAGCCGCACAAATCACCGGCACTGTTATCGTCTGTCGCCATCGGTGTGGCCGCTTGCGATGCCTGCGGGGTCAACGACGTTGCCAGTGCGGAAAGGACTTCCTGCTTGCGCAGGGGCTTTGACAGGCACAGGCATCCGTATTGTTGGCGGGCATGGAGCAGGGTGACGGGGTCGACGCTGTTGATCAGAAGGATGACCTCGGCGCCATCCCGCTGTCGTTGCCGGCCGAACACTGTCCGCCGTATTTCCACATCTTCGTCACCGAGGCCGGTGGCCAGAATGACAAGATCGAGTTTTTTCTCTGACGCCAGTTGTTCCAGCAGGCCTTGCGGCTGCTGGTGCCGGTGAACCTCCAGGCCCGATGCCTGCAGCATGTGCAACAGGGAAAGGCTGGCTATCTCGTTGGGGTCGTAAATGGCCACGGCATGGCCGGCGAAGGGGGCGGCCGTCGCCGGCTGGCCTGCTCTTTCTGTCAGCTTGCGGCAGCGGAGGGTGAACCAGAAAGTTGCGCCTGCGCCCTCACGGCTGTCGACACCAATTTCACCGCCGAGCAATTGCGCCAGCGAGCGGGAAATGGCCAGCCCCAGCCCCGCGCCCTTGTACTGGCGCGCCATGGAATCATCGATCTGCTCGAAGCTGTTAAACAGCCGCTGCTGATTTTCCGGTGAAATGCCGATGCCCTGGTCGCTGACGGAAATTCGGATCAGCACATTGTCCTCGTGTTCTTCTTCCAGCATGGTGCGGATGACGATGGAACCCCGGGGCGAAAACTTGATGGCATTGCCGGTGAGATTCAGCAGGATCTGGCGAACACGGTCGGCGGCGGTGAAAAGGGTTTCGGGGACGTCCTGGTAGAACAGCGATACCAGTTCGAGCCCCTTGTCCTGGGCGGCGGGGGCGAGCAGCGAGAGGGCATCGTCGATGGTGTCCCGCAGGTTGCAGACGGATTCCTCGATGGTCAGTTTGCCGGCTTCGATTCTCGAAATGTCCAGGATGTCATTCAGCAGATGGAGAAGGTTGTCGGCGGACTTTTCGATGGTTTCGATGTAGTCCCGTTGTTCATCGCTGAGCGCGGTTCTCTTGATCAGCCGGGTGAAGCCGAGGATGCCGTTCATCGGCGTGCGCAGCTCATGGCTCATGTTGGCGAGAAAGACGGATTTTGCCTCGCTGGCCGCCAGCGCCTGTTGCCGAGCCTGTTTCAATTCCTCGTTTTGCTGTTCGACGGTCTGCAGGGATTCGTGCAGTCCCGCGGTGGCCCTGTCGATCTGCTGTTGCAGATTTTTCCGCGACTTGCGCAAGGCCGTCGCCATGGATTGAAAACCCTCTTCCAGGGTGCCCATTTCGCCCTTCGATTCCCGCTCGATGTGGACATTCAGGTTGCCGCGCTGTATCTCCTCGGCGGCGCGGTGCAGCTTCAACAGGGGGCGCGTCAGCCCGCGGCCCAGGCGAGTGGCCAGCAGCACGCTGAGGACAATGCCGAGAAGGGTGATCAGCACGGAGTTAATGATGCTTTCATTCTTTTCCGCCTGCAGTGTGTCGAGTGATAACTCGACCACCACCCAGCCCAGCGTGTCCTGGCCGGGATTTTCATTTTCCTCATGTACGAGAAAGGGCTCGTCTTCATCGAGCTTGGCAATGATCTGCTGGATGATGGGCTGGCTGAATACCCGCACTTGCTGCCGTTCGCTGTTCTTTGTGCTTGTGCGCCTGTTGTGGCGTGTCAGCAGGGTGTTTCCCTGTTTATCGATAATACTCACACCAATCACGTTGTTTTCCGCCAGGGCCTGCTTTGCCAGTGCCTCGAGGATTTCACGGTTGCCGGAAAATACTGCGTATTCACTGGCGCTGGCGAGATGGCGGGCCAGTGCCTGGCCGTGCTTGTTGAGTGTGTAGTCAAGGCTTTTCAGCTGCTCGTGAATAAAATACGAGGACAGCACCAGGGCGATACTCGTAATGGGTATCAGCGCCAAAAGCAGGATGCGTCCCTTGATGCCCAGATTGATCATTGCGCGTTTTGCTCAAGCCGCCGGATGCTCTCTGCCAGATCCTGTGCCGAGAGATCCGTGTAACCAAACGAGCGTGCGACCTGCTCATTGATGGCGACGGAAAAGTATTTGGGGGGCAGGGTGGCGGGAAGCTCGAATGCCGGGTTTTGCCGCAGCCTGATGATGGCCTCGGCGGTCTGCCTGCCGATCTGTTCCGGGCTGGAGTAGCTCGCGGCCAGAGCGCCTGCCTTGACGTAACTCTGCGAAAAACCGATTACGGGGATGCGTTTCCGATAGGTGCTCAAGAGGATATAACGAACGTTCCGCCGGTTGAAAATCAACGGGTCCGGCAGGGCCAGCAGCACATCGCTGCGATCCATGAGCCGGGACAAGCGCTGCATCAGATTGTCGGCGGCGTCGATATCTTCAATTTCGACGGGGAGCTCGAAGTACTGGGCAAAGTGTTCGATCTGGTCGCGCAGTGAGCGGCTGTCCGGCCCCAACGGAATACCGATACGCTTTACCCTGCCAAACAGCAGCCGGCTCAGGTGCAGCTGGCGGCGGACGGGTTGATCCAGCAAGATCGCGCCAATACGGCGTTCGCCGGTGGTAAATCCCTCCGCTGCCCGCCTTTTCAGACTGGCGTGAAAACTCGCCCGGAGCACCAGGGTAGCGAGAATGGGGGTTTTCCCCGCTTGCCGGATGATGTTGTCCGTGGCGCGAATGCCGATGGGGATCAGCAGGTCGGAAGCCCGGTCGATTTCGGCACGGTTTTCGTTGAAGGCCTTGAGGTTGGCTATTTGCAGTGAAATGCCCGCTTCTGTCTGCGTGCCGATGCGGGCAACAACGGCGTCGATGACCCGTCGATAGGCGCCATTGTCATGACTGGGGATGAGGGTGACGTGTAGTGTGTTGGCGAGGCTGCTCCATGAAAAAAGCATGAGCAGGCACGCAACGGCGCCGCGCCGGAAAAAACGCGGCGAAAGCTTGGAACCTGCTGCTGTAAGCTTGGGCATCCCTGTTCTATCACCTGCTTCAAAGAGCGTTAGATAAATGTCATATCCAGTGAAATATACTGCCGGCGCTCGAAGATATTGTCGTTCCGCCAGTCGATGTAGTCGTTGTCAGGCAGCGCGTTTTGCACGATGGCGGCGAGTTCTCCGCGCACTTTCCGCCCGCTGAATTCCAGTGCCAGACGCAGGTCCAGGCGGCTGATGGCAGGTATCGGCTTGCCCGAGCCCAGGCCATCGCTTTCACTGACGTAATAATAGGCCAGGCTGCCATTGATCCGCAGGGGAAATTTCTGCATGGCGAGGAAGGAAAATATCTGCTCGGGGGCGGTTTTGTTCCCCTGGTCCGGCAGCAGATTTGGCAACGTGCTGTTGAGTCTGGTATAGGAGTGGGAAACGACGAAGCGCGTGTCCCGGTGTGGTTGATAATTGATGGTGGTTTCCACGCCTTTGACGGTGGCATCACCAAAGTTACCGGAAATCTCATAACGGAAGTCAAAATAGTCTGTCGGCTCGTAGACTCTGTTTTCGTCCATGTAGATGAGGCCGCTCAGCTCTTCCCGGTAGAGCTTGATGTCCAGGGTAAAGCCCTGCTGGGG
Organism: Gammaproteobacteria bacterium; assembly: GCA_011371455.1. Classification (GTDB taxonomy): domain Bacteria; phylum Pseudomonadota; class Gammaproteobacteria; order SZUA-152; family SZUA-152; genus DRQN01. The sequence goes on along the minus strand of DRQN01000224.1, from coordinate 4,338 downwards.
CAGGGTGGCCATGTAGCCCAGTTCGTAGGCGGTGATGGTTTCCGGCTTGAGGTCTTCGTTGCCCCGCCACAGGATGCTGACGAAGTCGGCCGGTGTCGAAGGCAGGGTCGGCAGATAGCTGTTGTAGACGGGCACGAGGAAGTTGGCTTTCGTTTCGGCCAGGGTTGGCGAGCGTGTGCCATGGCTGGCGGTGAGGCGCAGGCTGTGCACCGGATTGAACAGATAGTTGACGCCGATGCGGGGTGCAAGGTCGCTCCCGGCCAGGTCTGTCTTTTCCCACATGGCGCCGGCATTGAGCAGCAGCTTTTGTGTCAGGCGCCATTCCACATTGCCGAAGAGACGATACAGGTTGTTGGTGTAGTAAAGGTCTTTGTAAGGCGTTTGTCCGGTGCCGAAATAGCCGGGTGCGGTGGCCGCGTCGCGGCGAACGCCGGCGCCCCAGACGATGCGGCTGCCGTGGGCAATCTGCCGGGTGTGCTGCAGCTCCAGGTCGAGGCGGTTGGCCTTGTACGAATTGTCGGCGACGACGCGCCCCAGCACGGGAATGGTGACGTCGTAGATCTGCTCGGTTTCTTCCCCGATGTAATAGAGTTGCAGGCTGAAGTTTTCATTCATGGACAGGTCGTGCTGCCAGCGCAGTTGTGCAAAGTTGTTCTTGTTGTTTTTTTCGTCCGAGGCGTTGAGGGTCTTCGAGTCCACGCCCATTTCACCGTTGTTGAAACCTAACTGGAATTCCATGGTGTCGTTGGTGGTGAGCTGGTAGTCGCTGCGGAAGTTCACCATGCGTACCTGGTGGCTGTCCGCGCGATCGGCGAAACCCGTGTCGTGCTTGTAGCCGAGGGTCAGCCGGTAACTGAAATCGTCGCGGCTATCGCCATAACGCAGGTAGGCGTCGCGGATGTCGGTGTTGCCGGCATTGATGCGCGCGAATGCGCCTTTGGTTTCGCTCGCGTGGCGGGTGATGATGTTGATGGTGCTGAGAAAGGCGTTGGCGCCATAGCTGGCGGCATTGGGGCCGCGAATGACTTCGATGCGTTCGATGTCGTCGATGGCCAGGGGCAGGTCCGTCCATCGTGTGCCGCCGAACACGATGGAATAGACGGAGCGCCCGTCCACCAGCACCTGCATGCGGCGAGCCCGTTCATTGCTCAGGCCGTGATAGGTGACGATGGGGGTGTAGCCGTTATCGTGACTGACGACGAAGCCGGGCACCAGACGAAACAGATCGGCGACCTCGCGCGCGCCGGAGGCCTTGATGAGCTCCCGGTCGATGATGGTCGTGGCCGCCGGGGCCTCGCGGGCCGGCTGGGAGAGTCGTGTCGCCGTCAGCACCACGGGTAACTCGTTGAGAAAGTCTTCCTCCTCCGAGAGCCGGGAATCTTCTCGTGATGTTGAGGGCTCTCCGGCAGAGACGCCACAGGCCGTGGCGATCAGCAGGAAGGGAAGAAGCCTGTAAAAAAGCTGCTTGTAATGCATGCTAACCTCAAATGCGTGCAGGGAATGGGTGTTTCCGCCGCGTGTCCGGACATTCCTTGTCGATAGCCGGGAGAGTGGCCGTCGTGGCACTATCCTGAATCCGTGGGTTCAGGGCGGATGAGTATGCAGCTGCTTGATGCGTATCGCATAATGAAAAATCGAGGGAATAGCGGGGACTATTGTCGAGATTTTTCATATAGCGAGACGGATCAATGAGTTATGTGATTCGCCGTCATGAACCCACGGATTCAGGATTATTTCCAGGCCATTTTAACAGGAGGTACGCCGATGTCTCTCGGTGCCTGGTCCGGCTTGTCCGGTACTTTGCAAACCGTGGACGATGGATTAAATTAGGCCCCCTTTCGCCAGATCCCGGATCCCGGCCATGACCTATCCAAGCATCGAATCCTTTGTCGGTAACACGCCGCTGGTGCGTCTGCAGCGCCTGCCTGCGGCCAACGGCAATATGATTCTCGTCAAACTGGAGGGCAACAACCCCGCCGGCTCGGTGAAGGACCGGCCGGCCCTGAGTATGATCCAGCGTGCCGAGGCGCGCGGCGAGATCAAGCCCGGCGATACCCTCATCGAGGCCACCAGCGGTAACACCGGCATCGCCCTGGCCATGGCCGCGGCCATCAAGGGCTACCGCATGGTGCTGATCATGCCTGAGCACATGAGCGTGGAACGCCGTGGCGCCATGAAGGCCTTCGGTGCCGAGATCATCCTGGTGAGCCGCGAGGCCAGCATGGAGGGCGCGCGCGACCTGGCCAAGCAGATGGAGGCCGAGGGCAAGGGGCGGGTGCTGGATCAGTTCGCCAATCCCGACAACCCGCTGTCCCATTATGAGGGCACCGCGCCCGAGATCTGGCGCGACACCCGCGGGTCAATTTCCCACTTCGTCAGCGCCATGGGCACTACCGGCACCATCATGGGGTGCTCGCGCTTCTTCAAGGAACAGAACCCGGCCATCGAGATCGTCGGCGTGCAGCCCGCCGAGGGCGCTTCGATTCCCGGCATCCGCCGCTGGCCGGAGGCGTACCTGCCGGCCATCTTCGAGGCTTCGCGGGTGGACCGCGTCATCGATGTCACGCAGGAAGAGGCGGAGGATACCACCCGCGCCCTGGCCGCGCGCGAGGGCATCTTCGCCGGCGTCTCATCCGGCGGCGCCGTGGCCGCGGCCTTGAGGCTGTCGCAGCAGGTGGAGAACGCCACCATCGTCGCCATCATCTGCGACCGCGGCGACCGCTACCTGTCCACTGACGTCTTCCCTGCCTGATTTATTGCCACAGAGGCACGGAGGACACAGAGAAAAGCACTCGTTTCTCGTTGACCGCAAAGGTCGCGAAGGTACGCGAAGAAGATCAATCCGCAGTTTCACTGCTGTTCCGTTATTCAACCCTGAATCCGTGGGTTCATGATGGCGAATTACACAACTCATTGATCCGTCTCGCTATATGAAAAATCTCGGCAATAGTCCCCGCTGTTCCCTCGATTTTTCATTACGCGATGCGCATCAAGCAGTTGCATGCTTCATCCGTCCTGAACCCACGGATTCAGGTTAATGTTTCAAAATTATCTTGGGACTGATCTGATTCAATAGCCGTTCTCTGTGCACTCCGTGCCTCTGTGGTGAACAGGCCGTTTCCCATTTGCTGATACAGAACCATGTCAAAACGCCGCAAGAAGCTCCCCGAACCCCGCACCGCCATCATCGACGACATGGCCCACGACGGCCGTGGCATCGCCCATGTCGAGGGCAAGACCGTGTTCATCCACCGCGCCCTGCCCGGCGAGGCGGTGCGCTTCCGCTACCTGCGCACGCGCGGCAAGTTCGACGAGGGCGACGTGCTGGAGGTACTCCGGGCCTCGCCCGACCGGGTAGAGCCGCGCTGCGCCCACTTCGGCCTCTGCGGCGGCTGCAGCCTGCAGCACCTGGAGGCGGAGGCACAGATCGCCGCCAAGCAGCTACGCCTGCTGGACAACCTGCGCAACATCGGCTGCGTCGAGGCGGGGACCGTGCTGCCGCCGCTCACCGATGCCCGCTGGGGTTACCGGCGCAAGGCGCGCCTGGGGGTGAAATACATGCGCCGCGACCGGGTGGTGCGAGTCGGCTTCCGCGAGCGCAGTAGTTCCTTCCTCGCCAACCTGCAACGCTGCGAGGTGTTGCACCCGCGCATCGGCGAACACATCGACGAGTTGTCGGCGCTGGTGGGCCAGCTCAGCATCAAGGACCGGATCCCGCAGATCGAGGTGGCGGTGGGTGATGCGAACGCCGCGCTGGTGTTTCGTCATCTTGCCGACCTCAGCGAGCAAGACCTCGAGCTGCTGCGCGACTACGGCCGAAGGCGTGGCCTCATCATCTTCCTGCAATCCGGCGGGCCGAAGACCGTGCAGCGCCTGTGGCCGGCGGAGGAGGGCGCCGACACCGTGCTCGACTACTGTTTGCCCGACTACGGCGTGGAGATGCGCTTCCGTCCCACCGACTTCACCCAGGTCAACGCCGGTCTCAATCGCCAGATGATCGAGCGCGCCATCGAGCTGCTGGCCCCCCGGCCCGGCGAGCGTATCCTCGACCTGTTCTGCGGCCTCGGCAACTTCTCCCTGCCGTTGGCGCGGCGGACCGGTTTCGTCGTCGGCGTGGAGGGCGAGGCTGGGCTGGTGGCGCGGGCGCGGGAGAACGCCGAGCGCAACGGCATCGGCAATGTGGCATTCCACGTCGCCGACCTCAACGGCGACCTCGGTGCAGAACCGTGGTTTGGCAAGGGCTTCGACAAGCTGCTGCTGGATCCGCCGCGCAGCGGCGCCCCGGTGGTGGTGGCCAACCTGCCGAAACCGCTGCCACGGCGCATCGTCTATGTCTCC
>DRQN01000223.1 GCA_011371455.1 Gammaproteobacteria bacterium | reverse complement strand
TCAGCGAAGACCCCACCGGCAGCGGCGCCTTCGACCCGCTCAGCGACGGCGCGAAGATCGCCGCCTCCTGCAACGGCTGCCACGGCGACCGCGGCAACAGCCAGAAACCCGGCGTCCCCAGCCTCACCGGCCTGCATGAAAAATACCTGGTCGCCGCCCTCAAGGCCTACCAGCAGGGCAGCCGTCCGCACGACCTGATGCAAAAACTGGTGTCACATTTCAGCGACACCGACATCGAAAAGGTCAGCTTCTACTACGCCATGCAGGAACCGGTGAAACGCGAAGTAAACGCCGAGGGCGATGCTGGCGCCGGCCACAAGCTCAGCGAAGCCTGTGCCATGTGCCACGGCGAGGCCGGCGTCAGCACGGATCCCTTTACCCCCAGCCTGGCCGGCCAGGACGCCCGCTACCTCGTCGACGCCACCCGGGCCTATGCCAGCGGTGCGCGCAAGAGCGACAAGATGCAGGCCCCCGCCGAGGCCCTCGGTGAAAGTGACATCCGTGATCTCGCCGCCTACTACAGCAGCCAGCCGCCGCAGCGTTCGGACACCTGGCCGCCGGAATCACCGGAATTCCTCATCAAGCAGCGCTGTGATCGCTGCCACGGCGAGCGCGGTTTCAGCACCAGCCCCGGCAAGCCGCGCCTGGCCGGCCAGTCCGAGGCCTACCTGGTGGTCGCCATGCAGGAATACCAGGACGGCATCCGCACCAGCCAGACCATGCACGCCATGGCCGATGTATTGAGCCTGTTGGAAATCAAGGCCGTCGCGGCCTACTACGCCCGGCAGACGGCGGACGGAGAAGAGAGCGGCACCCCATAACAGCGGGCCCAACCCGCAACCCCCTTCGACACGTGATATCGCCCGTACTGTCACGCATCCCGAAGCGCCCGGCGCCATCTCGCCTGCCATCCACGGCATGCCGCCAACACGCGGCGGTTTCCCGCAGCTTTTCGGGTACAATACGGCCCTTTCAAATCCCCGGGCGTTCCCATCCGTGAATCAGACTGGTTTTGGCAGGCATCGACGTGAGCCGCATTGGCATTCGCCGAGCGCGGCGCAGCGCGCGCGCGTGCCGGCGCCGCAGCTGGACTGGCTGCTGGACGACGGCTCGCTGACGCGGCGCCTGCTGGCGGCCTGCGGAGAGGCGTTCCGGGTCGCACCGCTGAGTCAGGGCTGGCGGCGGCCGCTGCTCAACGAGGCGGGGGCGCTGGGCATGCGCCCGGCGCACTATGCCTTCGTGCGCGAGGTGCATCTGCTGTGCGGCGACCGGCCGTGGGTGTTTGCGCGCACGGTGATTCCGCCGCACACCCTGGCCGGCGAACGCCGCCGTCTGGCGCGCCTCGGCGACAAGCCGCTGGGCGCGGTGCTGTTCGCCGACCGTTCCATGCGCCGCAGCCCGGTGCAGATCGCCCGCCTGCGGCCGGGGCAGTGGCTGTTCGATGCCGCCACGACGCCGCTGGCGTCGACGCCGGCGGAGATCTGGGGACGCCGCTCGCTGTTCTGGCTGGGCGGTCATCCACTGCTGGTGAACGAAATCTTCCTGCCCGGGCTGGGGGACTGATGGACGGGGAGCGCATCAAGGACCGCGCCTATCAGTACGCCCTGCTGATGCGGCTGGACAAGCCCATCGGCGTGTTCCTGTTGCTGTGGCCCACCTGCTGGGCGCTGTGGATCGCCGGCGAAGGCCGCCCGGACACGGGCGTGACCCTGGTATTCGTGCTCGGCGTGGTCCTGATGCGCTCGGCCGGCTGCGTGATCAACGACTACGCCGACCGCGACTTCGACCCGCACGTGAAGCGCACCGAGCAGCGCCCCATCGCGGCGGGCAAGGTGACGCCGAAGGAGGCGCTGATCCTGTTCGCGGTGCTGTGCCTGCTGGCCTTTGCCCTGGTGCTGACCATGAACTGGCTGACCATCGGCCTGTCGGTGATCGGCGCGCTGCTGGCGGTGGTGTATCCCTACACCAAGCGCCACACCTACCTGCCGCAGGTGTTTCTCGGCCTGGCCTTCGGCTGGGCGGTGCCCATGGTATTCGCCGCGCAGACCGGCGCGGTGCCGGCGGTGGCCTGGCTGCTGCTGATGGCGACGGTGCTGTGGGCCACGGCCTACGACACCATGTATGCGATGGTCGACCGCGCCGACGACCTGAAGATCGGCGTGCGCTCCACGGCGATCCTGTTCGGCGATGCCGACCGGGTGATCATCGGCATCATCCAGGCGCTGTTGCTGCTGACCCTGTGGATCGTCGGCAACAAGGTGGGACTGGGACTCTATTACAACCTGAGCCTGCTGGCGGCGGCGGGGCTGGCGGCGTATCAGCAATACCTGATCCGTGACCGCGACCCGCGCGGCTGCTTTCAGGCCTTTCTCAACAACCACTGGTTCGGCGCGGTCGTATTCGCCGGACTGGTGCTCGACTATTGGATGAAAAACTGACCATGTGGATGGCCTGGCTGGCGATTATTGGTGGATTTGCGCTGCTCATGTGGAGCGCCGAGCGTTTCGTGCTGGGTGGCTCGGCGCTGGCGCGCAACCTCGGCGTGTCGCCACTGATCATCGGCATGGTGGTGATGGGCTTCGGCACCTCGCTGCCGGAGATGCTGGTGTCCGGCATCGCCGCCGGCAACGGCAACCCGGCGCTGGGCATCGGTAATGCCATCGGCTCCAACATCGCCAACGTCGGCCTGGTGCTGGGCGTCACCGCATTGATTGTGCCGCTGACCGTGGCCTCCGGCACCCTCAAGCGCGAATACCCGGTCCTGTTCGGGGTGATGCTGCTGGCCGGTGTGCTGCTGTGGGACGGCGAGCTGTCGCGCCTGGACGGTATCGTCTTGTTCAGCGGCTTCTTTCTGGTCATGGGCTGGATGGTGTGGCAGGGCATGAATGGCCGCAAGGACGGCAAGGATCCGCTGGTGGCGGAACTGGAAACCGAGATTCCCGCGGACATGAGCACCGGCGCGGCCTTGTTGTGGGCGTTGCTGGGCCTCGTCATCCTCATCGCCAGCTCGCGCCTGCTGGTGTGGGGGGCGGTGGAAGTGGCGCAGAGCTTCGGCGTCAGTGATCTGATCATCGGTCTCACCATCGTCGCCATCGGCACCAGCCTGCCGGAGCTGGCCGCCTCGGTGATGAGCGCCCTCAAGGGCGAGGACGACATGGCGGTGGGCAACGTGCTCGGCTCCAACATGTTCAACCTGCTGGCGGTGCTGGCCCTGCCGGGCTTGATCCTGCCCAGCACGCTGGACGCGGCGGTCATGCAGCGTGACTTTCCCGTCATGGTAGGATTGACCATCGCCCTGTTCGTCATGGCCTATGGCTTCCGCGGCCCGGGACGCATCAACCGCATCGAAGGCGGCCTGCTGCTGGCGGCCTTCGTCGCCTACATGGCCTGGCTGGGGCGTGCCAGCCTGGCCTGAACCGGCTTCACGGCAGAAGACGAGGAAATGAAATGATCGTACGCCGACTGTGCCTGCTGTTTCTCTGCCTCGTCCTACCCTCGGCGGCGCTGGCCGGGACGTCCCTGTGGCAGGTGCGCGACGGTGACCGGGTGATGTACCTCGGCGGCACCGTGCACGTATTGGCCGCGGCCGACTACCCGCTGCCGGAAGCATTCGACCGGGCCTATGAGCAGGCCGACCGGCTGGTATTCGAGACCGACATGCAGGCCATCAACAGCCCCGCCTTCCAGTTGCAGATGATGCAGCGGCTGACCTACAACGACGGCCGCAGCCTCAAGGACGAACTGGGCGCACGGGCCTACGGCGCGCTGCAGGCCTACAGCCACAAGCGCGGCCTGCCCATGGCCATGCTCGAACAATTTCGCCCGGCGATGGTGAGCCTGGTCATCGTCATGACCGAGCTGGAACGCCTCGGCATCAACGGCACCGGCGTGGACGAGCACTTCTATCGCCGCGCCCGCAACGACGGCAAGGCCGTGGGCCAGCTGGAGACGCCCCAGGCGCAGCTGGCGTTCATCGCCGGCATGGGGCGGGGGCAGGAAGACGCGCTGATCCTCAACAGCCTGCGCGACGCCGAACAGGTCGCCGAAATGATGGCCGGCATGAAGGCGGCCTGGCGCAGCGGCGACCTCGCGCAGCTGGCCAAACTGGGACTGGAGCCCATGCGCCGCGATTATCCGGGCTTGTACAAAGAACTGTTGGTGAAGCGCAACCAGGCCTGGCTGGGCAAGCTCGAACGGATGCTGAAGAATCCCGACACCGAGCTGGTGCTGGTGGGCGCCATGCACCTGGTGGGCCGGGAAGGCCTGCTGGAGCAGCTGCGCGCGCGGGGCTATAAAATCACCCAACAGTAGAATTGTCACAGAGGCACGAAGGACACAGGGAAAAACGCGATCCGTCATCCCGACTCTCGCTGGCATGATATTTTTTCAAGGCCTTTCTCTGTGTTCTCTGTGCCTCTGTGGCAAACAATAAACAATGGCAACAAGTAACAAACGGGCAGAACCACCGCCATGAACGATACCCAGATACAACAACTGGCGCGCGCCGTCATCGATACCGAGGCCGCCGCCGTCCTGGCCCTGCGCGACCGCATCGGCATCGACTTTCTGCACGCCTGCCGCTTCATGTACGACTGCCACGGCCGCATCGTGGTGCTGGGCATGGGCAAGTCCGGCCACATCGGTGAAAAGATCGCCGCCACCCTGGCCAGCACCGGCAGCCCGGCCTTCTTCGTCCATCCCGGCGAGGCCAGCCACGGCGACATGGGCATGATCACCGGCGAAGACGTGGTGCTGGCGCTGTCCAATTCCGGCGAGACGGCGGAGATCATCACCATCCTGCCGCTCATCAAGCGCCTCGGCGTGCCGCTCATCGCCCTCACCGGCAAGCCCGATTCCACCCTCGCCCGCGCCGCCGATGCCCACATCGACGTCAGCGTGGAGAAAGAGGCCTGTCCGCTGGGCCTGGCGCCCACCGCCAGCACCACCGCCACCCTGGCCATGGGCGACGCCCTGGCAGTGGCGCTGCTGGAGCGGCGCGACTTCACCGCCGACGACTTCGCCCTCTCCCACCCCGGCGGCCAATTGGGCCGGCGCCTGCTGCTGCACGTCGACGACATCATGCACGCCGGCGACCGCACCCCGCGCGTGGCCGAGGACGCCAGCCTCAGCGAGGCCCTGCTGGAAATGACCGCCAAGGGGTTGGGCATGACCGCCATCGTCGACGGTGAGGACCACGTCGCCGGCATCTTCACCGACGGCGACCTGCGCCGGGTGCTGGACCACGGCGAGGTCAACGTGCGCGAGATCCGCGTGGCGGAGGTCATGACCCGTGACTGCCTGACCGTCGACAGCGGCCAGCTGGCGGTGGAGGTGCTGCATCTGATGGAGCAGCACAAGATCAACGCCCTGCTGGTGGTGGACGGCAACGGCAAGCTGGTGGGCGCGCTCAATATGCATGACCTGCTGCGCGCGGGTGTGGTGTGATGTCTCACCTGAATCCGTGGGTTCATGACGGCGAATTACACAACTCATTGATCCGTCTCGCTATATGAAAAATCCCGGCAATAATCCCCGCTATTCCCTCGATTTTTCATTACGCGATACGCATCAAGCAATTGCATACTTCATCCGCCCTGAACCCACGGATTCAGGTCTCAACAAGCGGATATTTTGCACAATACGGTAACTGGAAACCCCTCATGAAAGACATCCTGCAAAAGGCCGCGCAGATCGAACTGGTCATCTTCGACGTCGATGGCGTGCTCACCGACGGCGGCCTGTTCTTCGGCGACGATGGCCAGGAATACAAGGCCTTCCACTCCCGCGACGGCCACGGCATGAAGATGCTGCGCGCCAGCGGCGTGGAGGTCGGCATCATCACCGGCCGCACCTCGCAGGTGGTCACCCACCGCATGGCCAACCTGGGTATCGAACACGTCTACCAGGGCAAGGTGGAAAAACTGCCGGCCTTCGAGGCGCTGATCGCCAGGCTGCAACTGACGCCGGCGCAGGTGGCCTACGTGGGCGACGACGTGGTGGACCTGCCCATCATGCTGCGCGTCGGCCTCGCCGTGGCCGTCGCCGATGCTCACCCACTGGTGCTGAAGCACGCCCACTGGCACACGCCGCACGGCGGTGGCCGGGGCGCGGCGCGCGACGTCTGCGAGCTGATCATGGAGGCCCGTGGCACGCTGGACGCACAGATGCAGCCGTTCCTGCAATAGCGCCTGGCAACGGATGAAAGCGAGCCCTCATGTGGCGTAAACTCACCCTCCCGCTGCTGGTCGCGGCGGTGGCCTGGCTCAGCGTCGAATGGCTGTGGAAGCAGGAGGCCGAGACGCCGGCCGTGGCACCGCTGGCCGGCATCGAGGTACCCGACGCCTTCATGGAAGGCGTGGTGATGCGCGCCATGGACAGCCAGGGCCGGCCGCGCTACGAGATGCGCGCCGCGCGCGCGGTGCACTTCGCCAGTGGTGACCGCACCGACTTCGACACCCCCTTCCTCACCTTCTACCGCCCCGATGGCAGGCTGTGGACGCTGGCGGCGGCACACGGCGAGGCCCGCGGCGGCGACCGCGATATCCTTCTCAGCGGCGAGGTGGTGATGCGCCGCCCGCGCGACGCGGCGCAGCCCACAGGGCCGGCAGAGGTGGAAGTCCTCACCCGCGAACTGCGCATTTTCAGCGAGCGGGAATATGCCGAAACCGACCAGCCCGCTACCATCGTGCACGCCTATGGCCGCGTCGACGCCGTGGGCATGAAGGTCTGGTTCAAACAGGAACGCCTGCAACTGCTGTCTCAGGTCAAGGGAATCTATGCAACGACTCACTGACATCAAAACCGGCCTGCTGCTGGCCTGCTGGCTGCTGGCGGCGCCGGCGCCGTCTGCCGACGAGGGGCAGCGCGAGCCCGTCACCATCGAGGCCGACAGCGCCGTGTTCGACGAGCGCCAGGGGCAGAGCACCTATACCGGCCACGTGGTCATCACCCAGGGCGGCATGCAGGTTCGCGCCGACGAGGTCACGGTCTATATCGAGGGCGAAGCGCTGAAGCGCATCGTCGCCCGCGGCGAGCCGGTGCGCTTCCGCCAGCGCCGCGAGGGCGAAAAGGAGATCCTCGGCGAGGCGCGGCGGCTGGACTACCGCGCCGATGACGAACACCTGCTGCTGCAGGATCAAGCCTGGCTCACCCAGGGCGGCAACCGCTTCAGCGGCCAGCGCATCGAGTACGACATGCGCCAGGAGCGCGTTCGCGCGGCGCAGGGCAAGGATGGCGGCCAGCGGGTGCGCGTGACGATCCAGCCCAAGAGCAAATCGTCGCCGCCCGTCGGCGAGTGAGACTGAGCCGCCATGAATCAAGCGTCGACAGACCCGGCCGCGGACAGCGGATTGGTGGTGAAAGAACTGGCCAAGCGTTACGGCGCGCGGCAGGTGGTGAAATCGGTCTCGCTGAATGTCGAACGCGGCGAGGTGGTGGGCCTGCTGGGCCCCAACGGCGCCGGCAAGACCACCAGCTTTTACATGATCGTGGGACTGGTCAAGGCCGACGAGGGCCAGATCCTGCTCGACGGCCAGGACATCACTCCCTATCCCCTGCATGCGCGCGCCCGCCTGGGCATCGGCTACCTGCCGCAGGAGGCCTCGGTGTTCCGCAAGCTGAGCGTGGCCGACAACCTGCTCGCCATCCTGCAGACCCGCGGCGAACTCAGTCCGCAGCAACAGCAGGCCAAAATGGAGGCCCTGCTGCAGGAATTCAGCATCACCCACATCCGTGACTCGCTGGGCATGAGCCTGTCCGGCGGCGAGCGGCGGCGGGTGGAAATCGCCCGCGCCCTGGCCACCGAACCCGCCTTCATCCTGCTCGACGAGCCCTTCGCCGGCGTCGATCCCATCTCGGTGCTGGATATTCAGAAGATCATCCATCACCTCATCGAGCGCGGCATCGGCGTACTGATCACCGATCACAATGTGCGTGAGACCTTGGGAATCTGCGCACGCGCCTACATCATGAGCGAAGGCGAAGTGATCGCACAGGGCGCGCCGGAAGCGATCCTTGAACACCGGCAGGTGCGCGAGGTCTATCTGGGTGAAGACTTCCGCCTCTGAGGCGGCATCCTTGCGGCATGCTCAACCCTGATTTATTGCCTGAATCCGTGAGTTCATGACGGCGAATTACACAACTCATTGATCCGTCTCGCTATATGAAAAATCTCGGCAATAATCCCCGCTATTCCCTCGATTTTTCATTACGCGATACGAATCAAGCAGTTGCGCACTTCATCCGCCCTGAACCCACGGACTCAGGCATTACCTTGAAAGAGCACTAGCAACTCGCCACCATTGGGGTAGAATCAAAACAAACCCCCGGGGAAACCTACGCAGTCGATGAAACAAACCCTCCAGCTCAAGCTTGGCCAGCAACTCACCATGACACCGCAGTTGCAGCAGGCCATCCGCTTGTTGCAGCTCTCCACGCTGGAACTGCAGGCCGAAATCCAGGAAGCCCTCGAATCCAACCCCATGCTGGAAGTGGTGGAAGACGGCGCGGCCGAGGGCGCGCCCCCCGCGGCCGGCGAATCGGGGGCGGAAAGCGGCGTCGACGAGGATGGCACGGCAGTGGCGGAAGACGCCAGCGAGCGCGCCGCCGACAGCCCCAGTGAAGACATGCCCAACGATCTGCCCGTGGACAGCGACTGGGAAGACACCTACGAGAACTACACGCCGGTCACGCGCGGCGCGCAGGACAACAACGATTTCAGCGACTTCGAACAGCCCGCAAGCCAGGGCGAGAGCCTGCAGGATCACCTGCAATGGCAGCTCAACCTCACCCCCTTCAGCGATACCGACCGCATCATCGCCACCGCCCTCATCGACGCCATCGACGACGACGGCTATTTCACCAGCAGCTGCGAGGAGATCCACCAGTCGCTGCAGGACGAGCTGGACATCGAACTGGACGAGGTGGAGGCGGTGCTGAACCGGGTGCAGGACTTCGATCCCCCCGGCGTGGCGGCGCGCAGCCTGCAGGAGAGCATGCTGCTGCAATTGCGCTACTACGACGCAGACACCCCCTGGCTGGCGGAGGCGAGGCAGATCGTCGACGAACACTTCAATCTGCTCGCCAAGCGTGACTTCCATACCCTGAAGCGGCGCATGAAACTGCCGGAGAGCGGCCTGCAGCAGGTCATCCAGCTGATCCAGACCCTCAACCCGCGCCCCGGCGGGCAGATCGCCTCCACGCCGCCGGAGTACATCATTCCCGACGTGTTCGTGAAGAAGGTCAAAGGCCAGTGGCGGGTGGAGCTGAATCCCGACATCGCGCCGAAGATCGCCATCAACAGCCTCTACGCCGGCATGGCCAAGCAGAACGGCAGCAAGGATGCCGCGTTCCTGAAGAACAGCCTGCAGGAGGCGCGCTGGTTCCTGAAGAGCCTGCGTTCGCGCAACGAGACCCTGCTCAAGGTGTCCAACTGCATCGTCGAGCGTCAACGCGGTTTCTTCGAATACGGCGAAGAGGCCATGAAGCCCATGGTGATGCACGATATCGCCGAGGTGGTGGAGATGCACGAATCCACCATCTCCCGCGTCACCACCAAGAAATACATGCACACCCCACGGGGCATCTTCGAGCTGAAGTATTTCTTCTCCAGCCACGTGGGCACGGCGAACGGCGGCGAATGTTCCGCCACCGCGATCCGCGCGATCCTGAAGAAGCTCATCGCCGCGGAGAACCCGGGCAAGCCGCTCAGCGACAACAAGCTGGCGCAGCTGCTCGGAGAACAGGGCATCAACGTGGCCCGGCGCACGGTCGCCAAATACCGAGAGGCCATGTCCATCGCACCGTCCAACGAACGCAAGCGCCTTACCTGATGCGCCGAGTTGGATCAGCGGAAAATCCGGCGCCCTGCCGGGCTTTCCAACCACGCAACCAAAGGAGTTCACTATGCAAATCGACGTTACCGGTCAACATCTCGATGTTACCCCCGCACTCCGTGACTACATCACGGGCAAGCTGGAGCGTCTGGAGCGACATTTCGACAAGGTAACCAACGTGCACGCCGTACTCAGCGTTGAAAAACTGCGCCAGAAGGCCGAGGCCACCATCAATGCCAACGGCGCCAGCCTGCATGCCAATGCGGAAAGCGAGGACATGTATGCCGCCATCGATGCCCTGGTCGACAAACTGGATCGGCAGATCAAGAAACACAAGGAAAAGATCACCAATCACCACCGCAGCGCGGGTTCGCTGAAAAAGGCCCCGTTGGCGGAAGAATAGACCGATCCCGGGCGGCCCTGCGCGACGGCCTGTTTCGCCGCCGGCGCGCAGGGCCTTAATCACGACTTTTCAACAAGCAGTTCACAACATGCAACTTGCAGACATTTTGACGCCCGAGCGCGTCGTCGGTCATGTTCAGGCCGGCAGCAAAAAGCGCGCTCTGGAAACCCTCAGCGAGATCCTCGCCGAGCATTCCAGCCTTGGCGTGCCGGCCATCGACATCTTCGACAGCCTGTTGGCGCGTGAACGCCTGGGCACCACCGCCATCGATCATGGCGTGGCCATTCCCCACGGGCGGATAAAGGCCTCCAACCAAACCCTCGGCGCCTTCGTGCAACTGGAAAAGGGCATCGACTGTGACGCCATGGACCGCCAGGCGGTACAGCTGCTGTTCGCCCTGCTGGTGCCGGAAAATTCCACCGAAGAGCACCTGCAGCTGCTGGCGCGGCTGGCAAAGATGTTCAGTGACGCCGAACTGCGCGAGCAGCTGCGCGCGGCGCCTGACAGCCAAAGCCTGTACGACCTGCTGCTGGAGTGGGACCGGCAGCATTGAGCAGCCGCATTCCCACCGTCGATGCCCTGGTCCAGTCCCGCGGGCGGCACCTGCACTTGCGGTGGCTGGCGGGGCGTGGCGGCGTCGACCGCGCCCTGGGTAATTCCTCGCAGACCCCGGGGCGGGCGCTGGTGGGTTTTCTCAACCTGATCCATCCCAACCGCCTGCAGGTCATCAGCCAGCACGAACTCGATTATCTCGACACCCTCGCGGCGCCGGCCCGCCAAGAGCTGATCCGCGAACTGCTGGCGGCGCAGCCGGCGGCGATCATCATCGCCGAAGGCCTCACGCCGCCGGCGGATCTGCTGCGCGAGGCCGAGGCCACGCAGACCCCGCTGATGTCCTCGTCCCTGGACAGCATCAAGCTGATCGGCTGCCTGCGCCACTACCTGGGCGACGAGTTGGCGGAAAAGGCCGTACTGCATGGCGTGTTCATGGAGGTCAACGGCCTCGGCGTGCTGATCACCGGGGCAAGTGGTATCGGCAAGAGCGAGCTGGCGCTGGAGCTGATCACGCGCAACCATCGCCTGATCGCCGACGATGCCCCGGAGTTCTTCCGCGTCGGCCCGGAGGTGGTGCGCGGGCGCTGTCCGCCATTGCTGCAGGACTTCCTCGAGGTGCGCGGCCTGGGCCTGCTCGACGTGCGTGCCATGTACGGTGACAGCGCCATCAAACAGGCCAAGGACCTGGGCCTCATCGTGCGCCTGCAGCGCATGGCGGCCGAGGACCTTCACCATCTCGACCGCGTGCACGGCAGCCACCAGGAGCAGCGCATTCTCGATATCGACATCCCCCAGGTGACCATCCCGGTGGCCCCCGGGCGCAATCTGGCGGTGCTGGTGGAGGCCGCGGCGCGCAATCACATTTTGCGCCGCAAGGGGTACAATGCCCCGCAAGCCTTCATTGAACGTCAGCGCAAGCTGCTGGAGCAGACATCGCCAACATGAAACTCATCGTCATCAGCGGCGTCTCCGGCTCGGGCAAGACCACCGCCCTGCATGTGCTGGAAGACCTGGACCATTACTGCATCGACAACCTGCCGGTGGGTCTGCTGCCAGCCTTCGCGGAAAAAATGCGCCTGCTGCCGGAGGGCTTCCGGGAGCGTGTCGCGGTGGGTATCGATGCGCGCAACCCGGCCTCCGACCTGGACAGCTTTCCACAGATCCTCGAACAGCTGAAAGCCACCGGCGTGGACTGCCAGATCCTCTACCTGGATGCCGACGACGCCATCCTCCTGAAGCGCTTCAGCGAGACTCGCCGCAAGCACCCCCTCAGCGGCAAGCAACGGGCGCTGGCCGATGCCATCCAGGACGAGCGCCTGCTGCTGGCGCCCATCGCCGACCGCGCCGACCTCTACATCGACACCTCGCGCAGCAACATCCACCAGCTGCGTGACCTGATCCGCTCGCGCCTTGGCGCCCGGCAGCAATCCACCCTGTCGATCCTGTTCCTGTCCTTCGGTTTCAAACATGGCGTGCCCATGGATGCCGATTACGTGTTCGATGCCCGTTGCCTGCCCAACCCGCACTGGGAGCCCAGGCTGCGCGCCCAGAGCGGTCGTGACGCCGAAGTGGCGGCGTTCCTGCAAGGCCAGGAGCGGGTGGAACGCTTCGTCACCCAGGTGGGTGATTTCCTGCGTAACTGGATTCCCTGCTTCGAGGCGGACAATCGCAACTACCTGACCATCGCCATCGGCTGCACCGGCGGCCAGCACCGCTCGGTATACCTGACGGAACGCTTGGGGCAGGAATTTCGTCAACGCTATGAGAATGTCTTGATCCGCCACCGCGAGCTGGCGCAATGATGTCGGAGGTTCGCAGACAATGACGATCGGTGTCCTGCTGGTCAGCCACGGCGCCCTCGGCGAGGTGGTGCTGGAGATCGCGGTGAAGACCCTCAGCGTCTGCCCGCTGGCCACCCGCGTCCTCGACGTACCCTTCGATTCCGATCCCGTAGCCATGCAGCACACTGCGTTAAACCTGCTGCGCGAACTGGACAGCGGCGACGGCGTGCTGGTGCTCACCGACATGTTCGGCGCTACCCCCAGCAATGTCGCCTGTACCCTGGCCAGGCAGGACAACGTGCTGGTGGTGGCCGGGCTCAACCTGCCCATGCTGATCAAGGTCTTCAACTACCCGCAGCTGGAACTGAGCGAACTGGCGCAGCGGGCCGTGGAGGGCGGCCGCCAGGGCGTGATGCTGTCATCGCCGGAAAAGTGCCCATGAGCCAGCGCCGGGTCACCATCGTCAACAAGCTGGGCCTGCACGCCCGCGCCGCCGCCAAGCTGGTGGCCACGGCGACACGCTTCGAGAGCGAGATCAAGCTGCTCAAGGCCCATGCCGAGGTCAATGCCAAGAGCATCCTCGGCGTGATGATGCTGGCGGCGGCCAAGGGCAGCGAGCTGACCCTGATCGCCGAGGGCAGCGATGAGAACGACGCCCTCGACGCCCTCGAGGATCTCATCGCGCGCCGTTTCGACGAAGACGAATAGATCCCGTCCTCTCCCCACTCGCCGCCCCTATTGAACGCCCGTTAGGGTAGAATGCCTGCGATTCTTCGCCGAGCCAGCCCCATGCCCCAGGAACAGGAACAAGACACCAGCCGCGAGCGCCTGCAGGCCATCAGCAAACTGCTGGAGGAAGGCACCCTGGCGCAGGTCGAGCGGGAACTGCGCAGCCTGCATCCAGCGGAAATCGCCCACCTGATGGAGTCGCTGCCACACGAGCAGCGCGAGATCGTCTGGGAACTGGTGCCCCC
>DRQN01000222.1 GCA_011371455.1 Gammaproteobacteria bacterium | reverse complement strand
TATCCAAAATGAGCACCATCGAAGAACGAGTCAAGAAAATTGTCGTGGAGCAGCTTGGCGTGAAAGAGGAAGAAGTCACCGCCGAGTCCTCCTTCGTTGACGATCTTGGTGCCGATTCCCTGGATACCGTGGAACTGGTGATGGCTCTCGAAGAAGAGTTCGAGACCGAAATTCCCGACGAAGACGCCGAGAAGATCACCACGGTTCAGCAGGCGACGGATTACATCAACGCACACAAAGACAGCTGATCTTCCTCTGAATCAGTTGCAAGGCCGCTAGCCCGAATCGGTGGCAGCGGCCTTTTGTTTTTATGTTGCTTGCGTCCTCCCGTGTCTTGCCGGGGGAGGGCGATTGCGTGGCCCGCGCGGCCATCCGGCTGGATTCGCAGTTGAAGTGAGCTGAAGTGAGGTTATCACCGTGACGAAACGACGCGTCGTTATTACCGGTCTGGGCATGGTTTCCCCGGTGGGCGGAAACGTGGCAGACGCCTGGGCCAACATTCTGGCGGGCAAGAGTGGCATCGCGCCGATTACCCATTTCGATGTCAGCGATTTTCCCGTGCGCTTCGGTGGTTCGGTAAAGGACTTCGATGTCACCGATTACATGAAGGCCAAGGATGCTCGCAAGATGGCGCCCTTCATCCACTATGGTGTGGCCGCCGGCATGCAGGCCATCGAAGACGCCGGTCTCGAAGTCAGCGACGAAAACGCCGAGCGCATCGGCGTCTCCATCGGTTCCGGCATTGGCGGCCTGGGCGGCATCGAAGAGGGTTATGCGGCCTTCCTCAAGGGCGGCCCGCGCAAGATCTCGCCCTTCTTCGTGCCCAGCAACATCATCAACATGATCTCCGGCAACCTGTCCATCATGTATGGCATGAAGGGCCCCAACTACGCCATCACCACCGCCTGCGCCACCGCCACCCATTCCATCGGCGATGCCGCGCGCCTGATCGAATACGGCGACGCCGACGTGATGATCGCCGGCGGCGCCGAGATGGCCACCTGTCCCACCGGCCTGGGTGGCTTCGCCGCCGCGCGTGCCCTGTCCACTCGCAACGATGATCCGGAGGCGGCCAGCCGCCCCTGGGACAAGGACCGTGACGGCTTCGTGCTCAGCGACGGCGCCGGCGTGGTGGTGCTGGAAGAATACGAGCATGCCAGGGCCCGCGGCGCGCGCATCTACGCCGAGATGGCCGGTTTCGGCATGAGTGGCGACGCCTTCCACATGACCTCCCCCTCGCCGGGTGGCGAGGGGGCGGCGCGCTGCATGGTTACGGCGCTGAAGAACGCCGCCATCACGCCCGCCGAGGTGGATTACATCAATGCCCACGGTACCTCCACCCCCGCGGGTGACATCGGCGAGACCGACGCCGTGAAGGCCGCCTTTGGCGAGCATGCCTACAAGCTGGCCATGAGTTCCACCAAGTCCATGACCGGTCACCTGCTCGGCGCCGCCGGCGGCATCGAGGCGGTGTTCACCATCCTGGCGATCCGCGATCAGGTGGCGCCGCCCACCATCAATCTTGACAACCCTGGTGAGGGCTGCGACCTCGACTACGTGCCGCACACCGCGCGCGAGATGAAGATCGACGTGGCCCTGTCCAACTCCTTCGGCTTCGGCGGCACCAACGGCACCCTGGTCTTTTGCGCGCCGGCATTCCGTCAACCGGGGTGATCCGGGCGGGCGGCGCGCAGGCGTCGCCTTGTTTCCGCTGACCGCCACCGCGCCGACATGCCGCATACCCGCTTCCTCGACGCCAGCGCCGATCTGCTGGCCTTGCACGAGGCCCACGCCGCGCGCTATCCCTTCCTGCTGGAAAGTGTCGCGCGTGGCGGCGATGCCCGCTACGATATCCTCTTCGCCCTGCCCGGCGAGACCCTCAGCAGTGCCGATGGCGGCGATTTTCTCGCCGCGCTGGATGCCGCCTGGCGGCGCGAATTCCTGCCCGGGGCAGACACGGCCGACATCCCCTTCCGCGGCGGCTGGTTCCTTTACCTTGGCTACGAACTGGCCGCGCAGATCGAGCCCCGCCTCGACCTGAAAGCGGCCGACGACGGCCTGCCCGTGGCCTTCGCCACCCGCATCCCTGCCGCACTGATCCGTGACCATCGGCGCAATGGTCTGTGGCTGGTGGCCGAGCGTCCCGAGCAGCTGGCGCAGTTACAGGCCGACATCGCCGCACAGCCGGCGGCGACCGCGCAGCGGCCCGAGCCGTCGCCCCTGCCGCTCAGGCTGCAAGAGGCCGAGCCGGCGCCGTATCTGGCCGGGGTGCGGCGCTGCAAGCGGTACATCGCCGAAGGCGACGTGTTTCAGGTCAACCTGTCGCGCCCGTGGCGCTTTGATCTGGCCGCCGACATCCGCCCCGCCGACATTTACCGCCGCCTGCGCCGCCACAACCCCGCGCCCTTCGCGGCGCTGGCGGTGCACGGCGATGCCGCCATTATCAGCTCATCGCCGGAGCGCCTGGTGCGGGTACGCGGCGAGCGCGTCGAGACCCGGCCCATCGCCGGCACCCGCCCGCGCACTACCGAGGCGCAACGGGATCAGGCCCTGCAGGACGAATTGCTGGCCCATCCCAAGGAACGCGCCGAGCACATCATGCTCATCGACCTGGAGCGCAACGACCTCGGCCGCCTCTGCGTTCCCGGCACGGTGCGGGTGGACGAGCTGATGGTGCTGGAGAGCTACGCCCACGTACACCACATCGTCTCCAACGTCTGCGGCCGCCTGCGTTCCGGCATCACCCCCGGCGAAGTGATCCGCGCGGTGTTTCCCGGCGGCACCATCACCGGCTGTCCCAAGGTGCGCTGCATGGAGATCATCAGCGAGCTGGAAGGGGAGGGGCGCGGCGCCTATACCGGTTCGCTGGGCTACCTCAACCACGACGGCGACCTCGATCTCAACATCCTCATCCGTACCATCGTGCAACACGGGCGAGCCCTCAGTCTGCGCGCCGGTGCCGGCATCGTCCATGACTCGATCCCCGAACGTGAACTGGACGAGACCCGCGCCAAGGCGCATGGCCTGCTGCTGGCCCTGGGGGTGGTGCCAGGAGGCTGTCGGGTTTAGCCAAAAAATCCCCCTCTCTGTCAACCGATCTCCCCCCGGCGCGTTTAACCGGATGTGGGGCATCGCACGCATGCCCACCGATAACGTCTCCAGAGAGGATCGAACAATGAAAATGCACACCCCCTTCGGCCCGTGGCGTGGCAGTCTCGCCACCCTGCTATCGGCCCTGTTTCTGTTGCTGACCGCCTTCGCTCTCGGTGGCTGCGCCGATGTCGGCGACGACAGCGGCGACGCCGACGGCGAGTTGGTCATCGGTCTCACCGACGCCGAGGGCGATTTCGCCACCTACACCGTGGACGTCAAGTCCCTCACTCTCACCAAGGCCAACGGCGAAGTGGTACAGGCGCTGCCGTTGAGTACGCGGGTCGATTTCGCCCAATACACGGAAATGACCGAATTCCTTACCGTCGCCAGCGTCTCCAGCGGCCTCTACGTGCAGGCCGAGATGGTGTTGGACTACAGCAACGCCGACATCCAGGTGGAAGACGCCAGCGGCAATGCGGTGAAGGCAGACAGCATCGTCGACGCCGACGGCAACCCGGTCAGCGAACTGAGCGTGGCGGTGAAACTGGAAGGCCGAAACTCCCTGCGCATCGCCCCCGGCGTACCCGCACACCTGACCCTGGACTTCGACCTCAAGGCCTCCAACAGCGTTGCATTCAGCCCCGACCCCATCGTCACCGTCGAACCCCTCCTGCTCGCCGAGCTGGACGTGGAGAAATTCAAGACCCATCGCCTGCGCGGCCCGCTGGCCGATGTCGACGTGGCCAACGGCACCTTCGATGTCATCGTTCGTCCCTTCCACCGCCACATGAGCCACCGTGACATTGCCCGCCACTTCGGCACCATCACCGTCACCACCACCGACGACACCGTGTTCGAGGTCGACGGCGAGGGCTACCAGGGCAATGCCGGCCTGGTGGCCATGGAGGCCCTGCCGCGCTTCAGCGCCACCCTGGTGCGTGGCGATATCAAACTCAATCCGCGCCGCTTCGTGGCGAGCGAAGTCTATGCCGGCAGCAGCGTGCCCGGCGGCGACGCCGATGTGATTACCGGCAACGTCATCGCCCGCAGCGGCGATATCCTGACCGTGAAGGGAGCCACCCTGATCCGCGCCGGTGGCAGCGTCATGTTCAACGACGAAGTCATCGTGCACCTCGATGACGACACCATCGTCAAACGCCAGCTCGACATGGGCGGTGAATATGACATCGACGACATCTCCGTCGGCCAGCGCGTGCGCATCTTCGGCGTCGTGGACAGCCCGCTTGCCCGCCGACTGGAAATGAAGGCCAAGCGCGTGCAGATGCGCTTCACCATCCTGCGCGGCACTGTCGTGGAGACGGGAATCACCCCGGTTGAACCGGTGCCGGTGACACCCCTGGTCATCGACCTGCAGGCCATCGACGGCCGCAACGTGTCCCTGTTCGATTTCAGCGGCACCGGCACCGATGCCGGCAACGACGCCGATCCAGACGCCTACGAAATCGAAACCGCCAGCCTGGATCTCACCGGCCTCAGCGATGGCACGCCGGTCAAGGTGCGCGGTTTCGTCACCCCCTTCGGCAGTGCGCCAGCGGACTTCACTGCCCACAGCATATCCGACGTGACGCTGATGAAAGGCATCATGCGCATCAGCTGGGCGCCCGCCAGCGGCGATGCCATAACCTCAGTGAGCGCCGATGGCATGCGCCTGAGCCTGGAGGGCGTCGGCCGTTTTCATCATGTCTCCCGCGGCCGGGTCGTGGTTGATCTCACCAGGCTTTCCGAGCCACCGAGCATCGTGCCTCGCACCGGTGGTGAAGGCCTGTACCTGATCAGCCAGGCCGGCGCGCATCGGCTGCACACCACCTTCGCCGGCTTCGCCGATGACCTCGCTGTCCGTCTTGGCGACGGTGCGCTGGTGAGGCAGCTTGCCGCCAGTGGGCCGTTCGACGATGCCACTGCCCGGATGACCTCGGGATTCGTGATGGTCAGCATGGAATAAGCGTAAGGGCAGACCACCCTCCGCCCGGGGCGGCCAGATGGCCGCCCTTTTTTGGGTGCGCCCGGAGTGGGGGCACTCTCGCGTTAGCAGGTTGGGCACGCCGCTGCACGTCTTTGCCCGACCCGATGCGTGGAATGCAGTAAAATGTGTTTCCCATCGGGCTGAGGCCTGAGCCCACGGATTCAGGTGAGAATGACCATGATTTCACAGGAAGATCTCCAAATTGCCACGCAGGGCCGTGGCAGCACCCATATCACCGCCGAGGTCGAGCGCATCGTTGCGGCATCGGGCATCCGCACCGGCCTGTGCCATGTGTTCGTGGCGCACACCAGCGCCTCGCTGATGCTGTGCGAGAATGCCGATCCGTCGGTGCGGCGTGATCTGGCGTATTTTCTCGCGCGGCTGGCGCCCGATGGCGATCCCGCCTATGAGCACAGCCTGGAAGGCCCCGATGACATGGCGGCCCATCTGCGCACCATTCTGACTCATAGCGATCTGACCATTCCGGTGCGCGGCGGCCGTTGCGCGCTGGGTACCTGGCAGGGGATTTTTCTGCTGGAGCATCGCACCCATCCCCATCACCGCCGGGTTACGGTCACGGTTCAGGGTGAATAGAGACTATTTGTTTTCGCCACGGGAAACCGCCCGCAGCACCCGATCCAGCATGCGCGTCGACAGCAGCCGGCGCAGAATGCCGAACAGCCAGGTGGGGACGGTGACGTAGTAACGCGGCTGCGGGCGCGGGGATTCCAGGGCGTGGATGACCTTTTTCA
The DNA here is from genome assembly GCA_011371455.1 of Gammaproteobacteria bacterium. GTDB lineage: Bacteria > Pseudomonadota > Gammaproteobacteria > SZUA-152 > SZUA-152 > DRQN01. Next base: position 19 of record DRQN01000222.1, on the reverse strand, counting down.
GCACCGCCTCCGGGGGCAG
>DRQN01000221.1 GCA_011371455.1 Gammaproteobacteria bacterium | reverse complement strand
TACGGCGGCAACCTGCCGGTCACGCCATGGACCAAGACCCGCGAGGGCCGCGGCCCGGCCTGGAACAACTCCCTGTTCGAAGACAACGCCGAATTCGGCTTCGGCATCCGCGCCGCGGTGGACCAGAAACACGCCCACGCCGTCGTGCTGCTAAAGCGCCTGGCGCCGGTGCTGGGAGAGGCGCTGGTCGAGGCGATCCTGCAGGCCGGCGAACACAGCGAGGCGGGCATCTTCGAACAGCGCGAACGCGTGGTGCAGGTGATGGCCAAACTGGAAAAAGAGACCACGCCGGAGGCACGCGCGCTGCGCGAGCTGTCCGGCTACCTGTGCCGCAAGAGCGTGTGGATCATCGGCGGCGACGGCTGGGCCTACGACATCGGCTTCGGCGGCCTTGATCATGTGTTGGCCTCGGGGCGCGACGTCAATGTACTGGTGCTGGACACCGAGGTCTATTCCAACACCGGCGGCCAGACCTCCAAGGCCACACCGCGTGGCGCGGTGGCCAAATTCTCCAGCGCCGGCAAGCCGACGGCGAAGAAAGACCTGGCGCGCTTCGCCATCGACTACGGCAACGTCTACGTGGCGCAGGTGGCCTATGGCGCCAAGGACGTGCACACCCTGCGCGCCTTTTTAGAGGCGGAATCCTATCCGGGGCCGTCGCTGATCATCGCCTATTCGCCCTGCATCGAGCATGGCGTCGATCTGGCGCACAACCATCGCCAGCAGCACCTGGCCGTCGACAGTGGCCACTGGCCGCTGTTCCGCTACGATCCCCGCCGCGCGGAGCAAGGGAAGAACCCCTTCCGTCTGGACTCCAAGCCACCCTCGATTCCGTTCCGCGACTATGCCCTGACCGAGCGCCGCTTCGCCGCCCTGATGCGCAGCCAGCCGCAGCGGGCCGAGGAACTGCTGCGGTTGTCGCAACAGGATGTAGAGCGGGAATTCCGCCATTACCAGCGCCTGGCGGAGGGGGATTGCGAGTAGCCTTTCCTGCCGGCTCCTGGAATCGCGTCATTCCCCGGCATAACGATAAATCGTGGACCTTAGGGGCGGCCCATGCCTGTGAAAAAGCAACGGCTCACCACAGAGGCACGGAGTTCACGGAGAAAGTTGTAGGTTGGGCAAAGCGCAGCGTGCCCAACATTCCGGGTATCCCGTTGGGCACGTCGCTGCGCTCCTTTGCCCAACCTACGCACTGTTATCTCTGTGAACTCCGTGCCTCTGTGGTGAAAGAGTATTTTCCTTTGATTGCAAGCATTGCTGGGTGAAGGAAGTATTGCCTTGGCCTGCTATCGGCTGGCTATTCTTCCACCCTGCAGTTGTAGGTTGGGCAAAGCGTAGCGTGCCCAACATTCCGGGCATTCCGTTGGGCACGTCGCTGCGCTCCTTTGCCCAACCTACGCACTATTATCTCTGTGAACTCCGTGCCTCTGTGGTGAAAGAGTATTTTCCTTTGATTGCAGGCATTGCTGGGCGAAGGAAGTATTGCCTTGGCCTGCTGTCGGGTGGCTATTCTTCCACCCTGCAGCGCTGGATCGGTGATTCGCCGCCGGGGCTCAGCAGCTTCTCGACCTTTTGCAACAACTGCCCGGCCTGCACCGGTTTGTCAATAAAGGCATCGATGGGCAGGAAGTCCTCGCTGATGTCGTTTTCCGAAAGGCTGAAGGGCAGATCGGTGTTGCGGTTGATGGCGGAGAGCATGAGGATGGGAATGCGGCACAGGCGCGGGTCTTGTGTCAGCCTGCGCGCCGCTTTGATGCCCGCCTGGGGGTCGTCGGGGAAGTGGATGTCGAGGATGATGAGGTCGGGGGCGATGTCGCGTACCGCCTGGCCGAGTCCTGCCGTATGCAGGCGGGATTCGACCTGATGGCCGGCTGCTTGCAGGATCTCTGTGACCTGTTCGATGATGGTGGGGTCGTCGTCGACGATCAGTATCTTTGCCATGGCTCACGCCTCCTCTGGCATGCGCTTGCGCAGTGTGTCGATGTTTTGCCGCAGGGCCGTGAGTAATTGCGGCAGGCGGGCCTGCATGGCCTCGCTCAGGGTGTTCTCCGTGGGCGGGCGCAGCCCCAGCTCGAAGGGCTGCACGGCGAAGATGTTCACCACGCCGCTTTGCCCCAGTTGGCGCGCGATGGCCAGCGCCTCGGCCAGGCCCAGGCCGTGAGTGGAGACGCTGCGGCTGCGTGGTATCAATTTCATGTTAGCCTCGGCTGTGGCCGCAAAGCAACGCCATTCCCCACCGCCCAGTCCCATCTCGGCGCAGTCGACGATCAGCAGCGGGCCGGCGGTTTCCAACAGCAGATGGGCGAGGCTGAGGGCGTCGGCATCTTCCCATTGCACGCGCCGCACGCTCGCCGGCAACTCGCCGAGATGCTCCACCAGCCACAGGCCGATGGCGTCGTCGCTGGAGTGGCGGCTGCCGATGCCGGCCACGGTGAGGGCCGGGGCGTTCAATCGACGAACTCCACGTCCAGCATGTGCACGGAGCAGGAGATGCAAGGGTCGTAGGCGCGCAGCAGCATCTCCAGGTGCAGGGTCAGCTCGTCGCGCGACATCTCCGCCAGCATGCGCGGCGCGAAGGCCTTCATGTCGCGTTCGATGTTGTTGATGTTCTGGCTGGTGGGGATGACCGCGTCGGCGTCGCAGCAGCGGCCCTGTTCATCGAAACGGAATTCGTGGAACAGGGTGCCGCGCGGCACCTCGATGGCGCCTACGCCATGGCCCGGCCCCGGCGTGTAGTCGATGTCTTCCTTCGCCAGTCCTTCGTCCAGCACCTGTTCCAGCATCGCCAGCGAGTTGTGTGCGCAGTGCACGATCTCCACCACCTGCGCCACGTTGTTCATGTAGGGGTTGTAGCAGGGGACGCGCAGGCCGAGCATGTCGGCGGCCTGCTGCGCCGCCGGGTGTAGCTGATCGTAGTTATTGTTGACCCGCGCCAGGGCGCCGACCATGTACGATTCGCGGTGCCAGCGCGCCCACTTGGCGGTGGAGTGGGGCACGGTGAATTCGTTGGTGACGTTGCGGTACTCGCTCACCGGCACCGACACGCCACTGTCGGAGCTGTAGATCTCACCGTCGTAGAGAGCGTATTCCTGCGGATGTTTGAGGGAGACGTACTCGGTCTCGCGCTCGAAGTCCGGGATCTTCAGCGACTTGACGATGTTCACGGTGGCGTCGAGGTCGGGCAGGGCGGCGCGCAGGCGTGCATGGATCTGTTCCAGTTTGTCGAGCGCCGGCAGCTTGCGCCAGCCGCGCAGGGTGTTGGACATGGGGTGCAGGGCGCGGCCGCCGATCACGGTGGTGAACTCGTTGGCCAGGTGCTTGAGCTTGAGGGCGCGCTTTACCACCTCCGGGTGGGTCTTGATCAGCGGCAGCACGCTGGGCGCGCCCAGGTAGTCCGGCACGGCGAGGAAATACACGTGCAGCAGGTGGCTCTGCAGGATTTGTGATTCGTTGAGCAGTTTGCGCAGGCGCTGACTCTGCGCGCTGACCGTCAGGCCGAGGGCCGCCTCCACCGCCTTGCTGGCCGCCAGTTGGTGGCCGACACAGCAGATGCCGCAGATGCGCCCGACGATCCATGGAATCTCGTGCGGCAGCATGCCGTCGGTAAAACTTTCGAAGAAGCGATGCGCCTCGACGATGGACAGCTTCAG
>DRQN01000220.1 GCA_011371455.1 Gammaproteobacteria bacterium | reverse complement strand
TATCGGAAAAACGTGCCTGGATACGGGCTGAAAGAGCCTCAACCGCCTTACTCATCAGTCAGCTCCTTGTTTAGCTTGCCGCAGTGCGTGCGATCGTATTGGTGCGTTTGATCTTGTTCTGCAGCTGAATGATGCCATACAGCAATGCCTCGGCCGTGGGCGGGCAGCCCGGGATATAGATATCGACCGGGACGATACGATCACAGCCACGCACGACAGAGTATGAATAATGGTAATAACCGCCACCATTGGCACAGGAGCCCATGGAAATGACCCAGCGTGGCTCGGCCATCTGGTCATAGACCTTGCGCAGGGCCGGTGCCATTTTATTCACCAGCGTCCCGGCCACGATCATCACATCAGACTGACGCGGACTGGGGCGAAAGATTATGCCAAAGCGGTCGAGATCGTAGCGTGAGGCGCCGGCCTGCATCATTTCCACCGCGCAACAGGCCAGGCCAAAGGTCATTGGCCACAACGAACCGGTACGCGCCCAGTTGATCAGCTTGTCGGCGGAAGTGGTGACGACGCCTTTGTCGAGAATACCTTCTACTCCCATTCCATCGCCCCTTTCTTCCACTCGTAGGCAAAGCCGACGACCAGAATGGCCAGGAACACGAACATCGCCCAAAAACCGAACTCGCCGAGATCACCAAGGACGATGGCCCAGGGGAACATGAAAGCGATTTCGAGGTCGAAAATGATGAACAGGATGGCAACGAGATAGAAACGCACGTCGAACTTCATGCGCGAGTCTTCAAAGGCCTCGAAGCCGCATTCGTAGGGAGACAGCTTGGCGCTGTCGGGGCGGTTCGGACCCAGCATGTAGCCCATCAGGATGGGGCCGATGCCGAACAACACGCCCAAGATGAGAAACACCAGAATAGGTAAATAATTCTCTAGCATACTGACCTAAAGTCTCATGTTAGTGGTGATTATTTCTTGTTGTTTTTCAAGGGCTTTTTGGCCAATGTGAAAAACACGCGAGTTCAGCGTCTAGCCCAAAATAGATACGCGAACGCCCAGTCTAGGCCAGATCGAAATTGCTTGTCAAGGCCGGGGTATATTGAATTTACCCATGAAAATCAAGATGTTAGCTCTCACAGAGAGCTGTAAAGCAGCATTTTTCTGACGGAAGAAAAAAATGGTGCCGATGGCCGGAGTCGAACCGGCACGGCTTTCGCCACTGCCCCCTCAAGACAGCGTGTCTACCAATTCCACCACATCGGCAATAAAACAGGGTACTCAGGGTTTTTTCGGTGCGTCGTCAACCGGCACATCGGAGGGAAGAACCGGCGTGTCCGCCGTCCCGGCTGGCGCTTCGATGGCCGGACTGTCCTGCACACGGTCGAGCAGGCTGTCTGACTGGTCCGTTGCCGTCCGTGACAGGTAGGCCAACGAGAGACTGGTGATGAAAAACACCGTCGCCAGAATAGCGGTGGTGCGGGACAGGAAATTGCTGGAACCCTTGGCGCCAAACACGGAGCCCGATGCGCCACCCGCCGCACCGGCACCAAAGGCAGCGCCGGCGTCAGCGCCCTTGCCATGCTGGATCAATACCAGCCCGACTATGGCGATCGCGACCAGTAGATGCACCACCAATAAAATCGTTTCAACCATTGAATGAATTCCTGAAAAGCGTAACGACGATTAGGCTGCGCGGCAAATCGCGAGAAAGCTCCCGGCGTCGAGTGATGCGCCACCAATCAGGCCGCCATCGATATCGGCCATGGCAAACAGCTCGGCGGCATTATCCGGCTTTACACTACCGCCGTAAAGGATTTGTACCTTTTCAGCAACATTCGCATCCTGCGACGCCAGACGCTGGCGAATGAACGCGTGGACATCTTGCGCTTGTTGCGGACTGGCGGTCTTGCCGGTGCCAATGGCCCATACCGGCTCATAGGCGATCACGCAACCGGCAATGGCTTGAATGCCGGCGGCATCGACAACAGCATCCAGCTGGCGCGCGACCACGGCCTCGGTATCGCCAGCCTCGCGCTCTTCCAGCAGTTCGCCGATGCACAGGATCGGCACCAGACCGGCCTTCTGCGCAACCAGAAATTTTTCCGCCACCTGGGTATCGGTCTCGCCGTGCAGGCTGCGACGCTCGGAATGGCCGATAATGACGTACTTGCACCGGTAGTCCAGCAGCATGGCGGCGGATATCTCACCCGTATAGGCACCGGCTTCGTGCTGACTGAGGTCCTGACCGCCCCAGGAGATGCCGCTGCCATCGAGGCGGCGGGCGGCCTGCGGAATATAAATGGCCGGCGGACAAACCACCACCTCGGCACTGACTCCCTCGCGCACACCGGCCTCGATGCCGTCGAGCAGGCGGCGATTCTCCTCACGGGAACCGTTCATCTTCCAATTACCGGCAACGAGTGTCTGGCGCATTCACAACCCCTTCGAGACATAGCAAAATTTCGGCGCAAAGCTTACCTGTCCGCGCCCCGGAACACAATTGGAATCGGGTGATTTCATCCAACTTTCGCACCGAATCCTCAGGCCGACAGCGCTTCGTCCACGGCGGCGGCCAGTTGCCGGGTCAGCGCTATTACTTGGGCGCCATCCTCACCTTCGATCATGACCCGCACCAGGGGCTCCGTCCCGGAGGGGCGCAACAGCACACGCCCACGCCCCCCCAGTTGGGCTTCGGTATCGCGGACCGCGGCCTGGATCGGTGCGGAGCCGGCCAGGTCCACCTTGCCACTGACGCGCACGTTGATCATGTGCTGGGGGTATTTGGTCATGCCCGTCTTCAGTTCATGCAAGGGCAGGCCGGCACGGATCATGGCATACAACACCTGCAGCGCAGAGACGATGGCATCGCCCGTGGTGGTGTGATCCAGGCAAATGATGTGGCCGGAGGACTCGCCCCCCAGCATCCAGCCGTTGCGCATCAGCAGTTCCATGACATAGCGATCACCGACCCTGGCTCGCTGGAACTCGATGCCGTCACGATTGAGCGCGACCTCCAGACCCAGGTTGCTCATGACGGTGCCCACGACTCCGCCCTCCAGCCGCCCCTCGCTCAGGCGTGAACGGGCAATGATGTAGAGCAGCTCGTCGCCATCGAGCACCTCTCCCTGCCGGTCCACCATGATCAGCCGGTCGCCATCGCCGTCGAGCGCAATACCCACGTCGGCCTGGTGCTCGAGCACGGCCTGTTGCAAGGCCTCGGGGTGAGTCGAACCACATTTCTCGTTGATGTTCAGCCCATCGGGATCGACACCGATGCTGATTACCCGGGCCCCCAGTTCGTCGAACACGCTCGGGGCGACGTGATAGGTGGCGCCGTGGGCGCAATCGACGACGACGGTCATGCCCTTCAGGCTGATGCACGAGGGAATGGTGCTCTTGCAGAATTCGATATAGCGCCCGGCGGCATCGCCGATGCGCTCGGCCTTGCCCAGCGAGGAGGAATCCACGCACACCAGCGCCTTGCCCAGTTCTGCCTCGATGGCCAGTTCGATCTCATCGGAGAGCTTGGTGCCATCGGCGGAGAAGAATTTGATGCCATTGTCGTGGAAGGGATTGTGCGAGGCACTGATAACGATACCGGCATCGGCGTGCAGGGTGCGGGTGAGATAGGCGATCGCCGGGGTCGGCATCGGCCCCAGCAGCAGGCTGTCGATACCCGCAGCCGTCAGCCCGGCCTCCAGCGCCGACTCGAACATGTAACCGGAAATACGCGTATCCTTGCCGATCACCACCTTGCCGGCGTTGGTGCCGGCAAGCACCCGGCCCACGGCCCAGCCCAGCTTGAGAACGAACTCGGGGTTGATGGCGCCCTCGCCCACCCGGCCACGGATCCCATCGGTGCCAAAATGCAGTTTTTCCATAACGTGCTGATTCCTTACATTACTGAAGTGATATTACGACGCGGCTCTCACCGCATGGCACATTCTCACCACATCCACGGTCGCCGCAACGTCGTGCACGCGAATGATGCGAGCGCCCTGCTGACAGGCCAGTGCGGCAAGGGCCAGACTGCCTGCCAGGCGCTCATCCGCGGCACGGTCCAGCACCGCGCCAATGGTCGATTTTCGTGACACACCGATCAACAGGGGACTGCCCAGGGAGAGAAATTCCCGCAGTCGCTGCATGATCAGAAGATTGTGCGTCACACGCTTGCCAAAACCAAAACCCGGGTCGATGAGCAGGCGCGAGGCAGGAATGCCGGCCTCTTCACAGGCACGGATGCGGCCGCGCAAAAAATGCTTGATGTCATCCACCACATCCCGATAGTGCGGATCTTTCTGCATGGAGCCCGGCTCGCCCATCATGTGCATCAGGCACACCGGCACACCGGCATCACTCGCTGCCTGCAGTGCGCCAGGCTCACGCAAGGCGCGCACGTCATTGATCAGGCCTGCACCCAAGGCTACGGCTTCACGCATCACCTGCGCCTTGCTGGTATCCACCGAGACGATGACTGGCAGCTCGCGCGCAATGGCCTCGATCACGGGCGCCACGCGATCCAGCTCTTCCTGCAGGGAAACGGCGGTGGCGCCGGGGCGCGTCGATTCACCGCCCACATCGATAATGGCAGCGCCTTCTGCGGCCATTTGCCGCGCCTGCTGCAATGCGGCATCCACAGAAACGAACAAACCCCCGTCCGAAAAGGAGTCGGGGGTCACGTTCAGGATGCCCATCACCTGCGGGCAGCTCAAATCCAGCGACCTGTCAGCACACGTCAATACTTGCGACATGGGAACCCAAGCGTTGTGGAAATAACGGCGCGCCCGGAGAAAAGGTTCCCCCGGGCGCTGCGGTTTTTTATCTTGACGCGATGTCAGTGCTCGCCAGCCGGCCCACCGATGGTGGAGTCCGCGCCTTTCGGCTCTTCCTTGCTGGCGGTGCCCGTCGGCGCCGTGGGGTCCTGGTCGCTGTCGGACCAGTCCGCCGGCGGCCGGGGTTCACGGCCTTCCATGATGTCGTCGATCTGCGGACGATCGATGGTCTCGTACTTCATCAGGGCATCGGCCATTTTATCCAGCTTGTCGCGCTGGTCCATGAGAATCTGCTCGGCGCGTGCATAGTTGCGGTCGATGATGACGCGGATCTCCTCGTCGATGATATGCGCCGTCTCGTCGGAGACGTGCTTGTTCTGCGCCACCGAATGGCCGAGGAACACCTCGCCCTCTTCTTCCATATAGGTCAGCGGGCCGAGCTTCTCCGACAGGCCCCACTTGGTGACCATGTTACGGGCGATCTCGGTGGCGCGCTGGATGTCGTTGGAGGCGCCGGTGGTGACGTGCTCCGGACCGAACACCAGTTCCTCGGCGATGCGGCCGCCGAACATGCTGGCGATCTGGCTTTCCAGCCGCTCCTTGCTGTAGCTGTAGCGGTCCTCCTCGGGCAGGAACATGGTCACGCCCAAGGCGCGGCCGCGCGGAATGATGGACACCTTGTACACCGGATCATGGGACGGCACGCTGAGGCCGACGATGGCATGACCGGCCTCGTGATAGGCGGTGAGGCGCTTTTCGTCCTCACTCATCACCATGGAACGCCGCTCGGCGCCCATCATGATCTTGTCCTTGGCCTTCTCGAAGTCGGCCATGGTGACCAGCTTTTCGTTGGCGCGCGCGGCGAACAGCGCCGCCTCGTTGACCAGGTTGGCCAGATCGGCGCCGGAGAAGCCGGGCGTGCCGCGGGCGATGATGCTGGGCTTGACGTCATCGGCCAGCGGCACCTTGCGCATGTGCACCTTGAGGATCTGCTCGCGGCCGCGCACGTCGGGCAGCGGCACCACCACCTGGCGGTCGAAACGGCCGGGGCGCAGCAGCGCCGGGTCGAGCACGTCGGGACGGTTGGTGGCGGCGATGACGATCACGCCCTCGTTGCCCTCGAAGCCGTCCATCTCCACCAGCAGCTGGTTGAGGGTCTGCTCGCGCTCGTCGTGACCGCCGCCCAGGCCGGCGCCACGGTGGCGGCCGACGGCGTCGATCTCGTCGAT
>DRQN01000219.1 GCA_011371455.1 Gammaproteobacteria bacterium | reverse complement strand
GGTCTTGAAACCGCCGCCCTGGATCGCGCTGAAATGCACGAACACGTCTGCGCCGCCGTCATCCTGAGAAATGAAACCAAAACCCTTGGCTTCGTTGAACCACTTTACTGTACCTGTAGCCATGTGACTTTTACCTGTAAAAAATTAAACTGAAAATGGGGTGTTGCGTACAGGTAATGAAACGGGGAATTCAGGGGGTAACGCGGAGGGAACAACCAAAAGTGCCAATCACGATTATCTGTAGCAGGAAGAGACTATAAAGGAATCGGCCCCGCTTTGCCAGAAAAATATCACCTATTTCAGGGATATCCTGCTGCAGGGGTGTAATCATACCCGGTGTGAGCTATAAAGAGGGGGGAGAACACGCGCACTCATTGCGCCCGTTCACGGCCTTGTTCGACAATTTTTTCACGAAATTGCAAGAGGTGACGTCATGAAACAGAAGCCCTGGATCAGCCTCGCGGCATTCACCACCTGTGCCGCACTGATACTTCCCGCCACCGCCCTGGCCACCGACTACCGCCCTGCCATGCTGGCCAATCCCTGCGCCGGCTGCCACGGGCCGGACGGCGACAGCCCCGGCTCGATTCCCTCATTGAAGGGCCTGACCGCCGACGAGATCGCCTCCAGCATGAAGGCCTACAAGGCGGACCGCCGCAAGGGCACGGTGATGAACCGCATCGCCAAGGGCTACACCGACGAGGAAATCGACCTCATGGCCGGCTATTTTTCCCGCAAGCCGTAGGCCATCGCCGACCGATTCGCAGAACACGAAATACACAGGAGAGTCGTCATGAACAACATCAGTCGCCGCCGCTTCATCCAATGGCTGGGCAGCGCCTCGGCGCTGGGCGCATTGGGTGCTCCATCACTGGCACTTCCCAACAGCAAGGCCCGCATCATCGTGGTCGGCGGCGGATTCGGCGGGGCCACCTGCGCCAACTATCTCAAACGCTTCGACCCCTCCCTGGACGTCACCCTCATCGAACAGTCCAAGCAGTTCTACACCTGCCCCTTCAGTAACGCCGTGCTGGGCGGGCTGTATGACATGGACTTCATCCGCCACGACTATGCGAAACTGCAATCGAAACACCACATCAAACTCATTCAGGACAAGGCCAGCACCATCGACCCCGTGAAGCAAACGGTGCGCACCACCGCCGGTCGCACCCTGAGCTACGACCGCCTGGTACTGTCGCCGGGGATCGACTTCCGCTGGAACGCCATCGAGGGCTACGACCCGGCCGCCAGCCTCATCATGCCCCATGCCTGGAAGGCCGGCGAACAAACCGTCCTGTTGCGTAAGCAGCTGCATGAAATGCGCGACGGCGGGGTGGTGGTCATCGCCCCGCCGGCCAATCCCTTCCGCTGCCCGCCAGGGCCCTATGAACGCGCCAGCATGATCGCCCACTACCTCAAGCAGCACAAGCCCCGCTCAAAGGTGCTGATCCTCGACGCCAAGGACCAGTTTTCCAAACAAACCTTGTTCCAGGACGCCTGGGACGAGTTCTACCCCGACATCATCGAATGGGTGCCCGGCTCACAGGGAGGCAGGGTCACCGCCGTGGATCCGAAACACATGACGGTGACCGCCGACGATGAAAGGATCAAGACGGACGTGGCCAATATCATCCCGCCGCAGCTGGCCGGCGACATCGCCCACCGCTCCGGGCTCACCAATGACCAGGGCTGGTGCCCGGTGAACCAGAAGACCTTTGAGTCCACCATATACAAGAATGTGCACGTGATCGGCGATGCCAGCATCGCCGGCAAGATGCCCAAGTCGGGCTTCGCCGCCAGCAGCCAGGGCAAGGTCTGCGCCGCCGAGATCGTCGCCGCCCTGCATGGCGATACGGTAGGCACCTCCTCCTGGGTGAATACCTGCTACAGCCTGATCACGCCCGACTACGGCATCTCCGTGGCCGCCGTGTACCGGCTCAGTGACGAGGGCATTGTCGGCGTCAAGGGCGCCGGCGGCGTCGGGCCGCGTGACGCACCGCGCTCGACCCGGCGCATGGAGGCAATCTATGCCGAGGGCTGGTACCGCTCCATTACGGCCGATATTTTTGGTTAGCCCTTGACGGAAACCCAGCCAGATGTACAATTGTACAACATGGATATCGTATCCGACACAAATATTTTCCTGGCCGTGGTCCTGGATGAGCCAGAGAAAGCCAACATTATCCGTCTTACAGCGGAAACAACGGTCATCGCCCCGGAAATACTACCCTATGAGATGGGTAACGCACTGACGGCCATGGTCAAGCGAAAGCAGATCACGCATGGCGAAGCATTATCTGCATTTACAGCGGCGAATTCGATTCCCGCCAGACTGATTTCCGTCGACATCCGGCAAGCCCTGGAATTGGCCCTTGAATACGATATTTATGCTTATGACGCTTATTTCTTGCAGTGTGCAAAAAAATTGTCCTGCCCCTTGATCACACTGGACAAGCGCATGAAACAAATCTCATCCGCACTGAAAATCGAAGTATTGGAATGACTACCATGAAAGTATTCACTTATTCAGAAGCCCGTCAAAACCTTTCGAAGTTATTAAACATTGCACAGCGGGAAGAAGTTGAAATTCGCCGAAAAGATGGCAGTGTATTTTCTCTTATATCAAAAAAGAAAGAAGCGAAATCACCTTTTGATGTGCAAGGCGTCAAAACAAAGGCAACGACTCAAGACATACTGGATGCAGTAAGAGAATCAAGAATGGGCTAAGGGGCGTTCTCAATTAAGCCAAATAACAATCTGGCGTTATCCCCTGCCCTGCAATGCTGGCGTCTCCACCTCGGGCAAGCCATTCCCGCTGCGAATAAATGACGGACCGGGCAGGAAACACGAAAGTCACGGAGCCGCAGAGGCACGGAGTGATCAACGAACTTCTCTGTGGCTTCGCGGCTCCATGTCCTCCGCGGTTCATATGCCGTGGTGTGATCGATGAACCACAGACAGGATTCACCCCGAATCGGCGCCGGCAACAATGCCGCGTGGGCACGGAAAACGTGCCCACCCTACCTGACTGGTAGCGCTCCATTACGGCCGATATTCTTGGTTAGATCAGATGTGAATGGGCCGCCCGTCCACCGCCAGGGCGGCCTCGTGGATGGCCTCGGAAAGGGTGGGGTGGGCGTGAATGGTGCGCGCCAGGTCTTCGGCGGAGGCGGAAAACGCCATCGCCACCACCGCCTCGCCGATGAGTTCCGAGGCATTGGCGCCATAGATGTGCACGCCGAGGATGCGGTCCGTGCGCGCATCACTGAGGATCTTTACCATGCCCTGGGTATCGCCGGCGGCATGGGCGCGGCCATTGGCACGAAAGGGAAACACGCCTGACTTGAAATCCACGCCATCGGCCTGCAGCTGTTCGCCGTTGCGCCCCACCCAGGCGATCTCCGGCCAGGTGTAGATGACGAAGGGAATGGTGGCATAATCCACCTCGGGCTGCTGGCCGGCGATGCGCTCGGCCACCGCCACGCCCTCCTCCGAGGCCTTGTGCGCCAGCATCGGGCCGCGCACCACGTCACCGATGGCGTACACGCCCGGCAGGTTGGTGCGGCAGGCATCGTCCACTTCGATGAAACCGCGCGCATCCAGCTTCAGACCAATGTCCTCGGCACCGATGTCGCCCGTATTGGGCCGCCGCCCGGTGGCCACCAGCAGGCGATCTACTTGCAGTTTGTGTTCGCCGTCGGCGTCCGCATAGGTGACGGCGATCTGCTTGGTGCCCTTCTTCACCGCCACCAGTTTCGCCCCCAGGCGGATGTCCAGCCCTTCGCCGGCCATGTCCTGTTGCACGGCGCGGGCGATCTGCCGGTCGACGGTGGCGAGGAATTGCTCGCCGCGTACCAGCAGCGTGGTCTTGGCACCCAGCCGCGACCACACGCTGCCAAGCTCCAGGCCGATGACACCGCCACCGATCACGCCCAGGCGTTTGGGCACGGCATCGAAGTCCAGGGCGCCGGTGGAATCGACGATGCGCTCGCCATCGAAGGGCGCCTGTGCCAGTTC
>DRQN01000218.1 GCA_011371455.1 Gammaproteobacteria bacterium | reverse complement strand
GCGAGGCCACCGGCAACGCGGCCAGGGCCTCCTGCACCACCGCCACCACCTGCCCCGGATCGCTGCGCAGCTCACGGCGCACCAGGGCCTGGGCGAGGGTCACGGCAAGATCCACCAGGGCCTGTTCCACCGCCGCATCCATTTCCTCGAAGGGCCGACTCAGCGCCTGCGCCAGCCGGTCCAGCAGCGCGGCGCGCCGGGTGATCTCGGCCTGCGCCGCCGCCAGGCCTTCCTCGCGGCCCTTGTTGAAACCTTCGTCCCAGGCCTCCTTGTAGGCCTGGGCCTGGATCTCTTCCAGCTGTTCGGCGGTCAGCAGGCTGGCCGGCGACGGCGCATCGACGCCCTCGGCGGGCAGTTCCGCCACCGCCGGCGGCTCCCAGCGCCGGTAGCCGCCATCGACCGCATCCTTGTCGATCAGCTTAGACATACTCTTCGCCGCCGCCACCGCCCAGCGAGATGTCGCCGGCATCGGCGAGACGACGGGCCACGGCGAGAATTTCCTTCTGCGCCGCTTCCACGTCGGACAGCTTCACCGGACCCTTGGCCTCCAGGTCGTCACGCAGCATTTCGGCGGCGCGCTTGGACATGTTCTTGAAGATCTTCTCTTTCAGCGCATCCTCTGCGCCCTTCAGGGCCAGCACCAGCGACTCGGAGGAGATTTCGCGCAGGATGGTCTGGATGTCGCGGTCGTCCACGTCGAGCAGGTTGTCGAAGACGAACATCAGGTCCTGGATGTTCTGCCCCAGGTCGGCATCCACCTCCTTGATGCTGTCCATGATCTCGGCCTCGATGCTGCTGTCCATGAAGTTGAGGATGTTGGCGGCGGCCTTGATGCCGCCGACACTGGACGACTTGACGTTGGAATTGCCGGAAAACTGCTTTTCGAGGATGTCGTTGAGTTCGTTGAGGGCGTTGGGCTGGATGCCGTCGAGGCTGGCGATGCGCAGGGTCACGTCCACGCGCACCCGCTCCGGGAACAGCGCCAGCACCTCGGCGGCCTGGTCCGGCTCCAGGTAGGACAGCACGATGGCCATGATCTGCGGATGCTCGAGGCGGATGACCTCCGCCACCGCGCGCGGGTCCATCCACTTCAGGGTCTCCAGGCCCTTGGTGTTGCCGCCCTGGATGATGCGATCGATGAGACCCTCGGCCTTGTCCTGTCCCAGGGCATTGACCAGCACCTTGCGCACGTATTCGTCGGAGCCCAGGCCCAGGCCGGTCTCCTCCTGCACCGTCTGGCAGAAGTGCCGCAGCACCTCGTCGACCTGGTGGCGGGTGACGTTGTCGATCTGCGCCATCGCCGCGCCCAGCTTCTGCACCTCCTTCGGGTCCATGTGCTTGAGCACCTCGGCCGCCGCCTGCTCCCCCAGCGTCATGAGGAGGATCGCGGCGCGTTCGACGCCGCTGAGTTCCTTTGGCTTTTCCTGTGCCTCAGCCATCTTGCCTGACCCAGTTCTTCACGACCTGCGCCACCAGCTTCGGATCCTGTTCGACGGCCGCATTGGCGGTGGCCAGGTTCTGCTCGTAGGAACCGGGCGGCCCGCCCAACGCCGGCTGCACGGCCTCCTGGCTCAGGCTCACGGTGTCCTCGGCCATGCCCTCGGCGGCGGCAGCGCCCTCCCCGTCCTCATTGGCAGCGACCATTTCCTGCGCCCGCGGTGCCGCCAGCGACTTCATCACCGGCTTCAGCACACCGAAGATCAGCAACATCACCAGCAGAGCACCCATGCCCTTCTTCACCAGATCCTGCACCCAGGGCTGTTTCCAGATCGGCACCTCCGGCAGCGGCTCGGGTTCCGCCTGCGGGGTGAAGGCGGCATTGATCACATTGACGCTGTCGCCGCGCTCGGCATCGAAGCCGACCGCCTTCTTCACCAACTCGGTCATGCGCTCCAGTTCTTCCGGGCTGCGCTGCTGGCGCGTTACCTCACCGTTCTCATCGACGCTGACCCGGTCATCCACCACCACCGCCACCGACAGGCGCCGCAGGCTGCCCATGGCATAGCGGGTGTGGCTGATGGTCTTGTCCAGCTCGAAGTTGCGAATCTCGCGGCGACGGCTATGGGTCGGCACGCCGGGCGCCGCGCCGTCCTCGCCCTGCGGCAGGGTTTCCGGCGCCTGCGCGGTGCCCGGCGGCTGATTGCTGAGGGCGCCGGGAATGCCGCCATCGCCCGCGCCGCTGGACGATTCCTCGGTGGTCTGGCTGCTGCGCAGGATGGCGGTTTCCGGGTTGTACATTTCCTGGGTCTGCTCGGTGGCGGTGAAATCCAGGTCCGCCGTCACCTGGGCGCGCAGCGCGTCGTTGCCCAGCAGCGGGCCGAGGATGCCCTCGATACGCTCGATGTAGCTCGCCTCCAGACGCCGGGTATATTCAAACTGGGAATTGCTCAGGGCCAGCTGCCGGTCCATGTCACCCTTGGTGAGCAGGTTGCCCTTCTGGTCCACCACCGTCACCCGGTCCGTTTCCAGGTTCGGCACGCTGGAAGACACCATGTGCACGATCGCCGAGACCTGCCCCGGCTCCAGTACCCGTCCCGGGTACAGGCTGACCACCACCGAGGCGCGTGCCTTCTGCCGGTTGCGCACGAACACCGACTGCCGCGGCACCGCCAGGTGCACGCGCGCCGACTGCACGCTGCGCAAACTCTGCACGGTGCGCGCCAGTTCGATCTCCAGCGCCCGCTGGTGGCGCGCCTTTTCCATGAACTGGCTGATGCCGAAGGTGTTTTTCTTGTCCAGCGCCTCGAAGCCGGCGCTGACGCCCTTGGGCAGCCCCATGGCCGCCAGCTTGATGCGCGCCGAATGAATATCGGACGCCGGCACCAGCACCGCGCCGGAGGTCTCGTCCAGCTTGGCGTCGATACCATTCTGGCGCAGCGCGTCCAGCACCGTGGCCACGTCCTGTTCCGCCAGCGCGCCGTACAACACCCCGTAGTTGGGCGTCCACGACCACAGCACCACCGTGACGCCGATGGCCACGCTGGCCGCCAGGCCGATTATGAGGCCGATCTGACGCAGTGCGTTCAAGCCATTCAGCCCCGAGAACGAGGCGTTCATTTCTTCTGCTTTTACCAGTGCCATTTCAGGATACTGCCCCTATTGCCCCTCAGAGAACCGCTGCCGCACCACCTCAGACCTGCATCGACATTATCTGCTTGTAGGCCTCCAGCAGCTTGTTGCGCACCTGCACCGTGGCCTGGAAGGCGATGCCGGATTTCTGCTTGGCGATCATCACCTCGGCCAGGCTCACAGTGGGGTCGCCCATGACGAAGGCGTTGCCCAGGTCGCCCGAGGCCTTTTGCAGCTTGTTGACGCCGTCGATGCTCTGCTTCAGCAGGGCGCCGAAGTCGGCGGGGCCATTGGCCGGTTGCGGGGCGGCCGCGGGCTGCCCCTGGGCGGCGGCGGCCATGGCGCGCATTTGCACGAGCAGCTGGCTGGTATCGATTTCATTCACGGTGGAATCCTCCTGTAAAACCCATAACCATTCATTGCGCCACAGAGACGCAGAGTACACAGAGGCCCGTAAATCTACGGGCAGCAAATACGCGCATCCTTGCGGTTAATTTTTGCCATATCGCGGGCATGGTCCGCTCCTACACGTCCTCTGTGAACTCTGTGCCTCTGTGGCAAATCGTTACCCATCAGCGAACGTTTCATGACATCTCCGCGCCGTAGCGGCCCGGCACCGGCATGCCCATCTCGCGCATCCGCGCCAGCTTGTAGCGCAGGGTGCGCTGGCTGATGCCCAGCTTTTCGGCGGCGCTCTTGCGATTACCATGATCGGCCTTCAGCACCGCGAGGATGCGGTTGTATTCGTGCCCCTTCATCTCATCGACCAGCGACTTGGGGCCATCGTTACCAGCCTCCGTCCGCAGCGGCGCTTCGTCGGCCAGTTCGTACTGGATATCGTCGGCGGCGATCTGTTCACCGTTGTGCAGAATCAGCGCACGCTGGATGACGTTGTCCAGTTCGCGCACATTGCCGGGCCAGTGATGGTGTTGCAGCAGCGTCTTCGCCGCCGCGCTCAGCGCTGGCGCCTTCGCCGGCCGCTCGGGGGAAAAAGAAGCAGAAAGCGTGCCGCTGGCGGCGCGGAAATGTTTTTGCAACAGGCGCTCGGCCAGCGGCACGATATCGTCGGCGCGCTCGCGCAGGGCGGGAATGCGGATCGGGAACACGTTGAGGCGGTAGAACAGATCCTCGCGGAAACGGCCGGCCTTCACCTCGCCGCGCATGTCGCGGTTGGAGGTGGCCAGCACGCGCACGTCCAGTTCGATGAGCTTGTTGCCGCCCAGACGCTCCACCTGCCGCTCCTGCAATACGCGCAGCAGCTTGGCCTGCAGGGCGGCATCCATTTCGGAGATCTCGTCCAGCAGCAGGGTGCCGCCCTGGGCCAGCTCGAACTTGCCGGGGCAGGCCTTGTAGGCGCCGGTGAAGGCGCCCTTCTCGTAGCCGAACAGGGTGG
>DRQN01000217.1 GCA_011371455.1 Gammaproteobacteria bacterium | reverse complement strand
GGCTGGCGGAGTAGCGCCGGCGGAAGACGCTGGCGGCGGGGCGCAGTTTGTCCTTTTCCTTGCGCTGGTTGGAGGGCGGCGGCGAGCTGCCTTCGATGCAGGTGCGCATGGTGGCGCCGATGGCGTAGATGTCGGTCCAGGGGCCAACGTAGCCGTTGGGGTCGTACTGTTCCACCGGCGAGAAGCCGGGTGTGACCACCTGCGCCACCTGCAGCTTGCGCGAGGTGCAGCGCGGGAACACGGCGCCGAAGTCGAGCAACAGCGGGATGCCGCCGGGGCACAGGTGGACGTTGCCGGGCTTGATGTCGAGGTGCAGCAGGTCGGTGTCGTGCACCAGCCGCAGGCCGTTGAGCAGGGGCGGGAACACGGTGCGCAGCAGGGTCTCGCTGAGGCCGCCGCTGTGGCTGTGGATATAGCTTTGCAGGTTCTTGCCGGGACGGTATTCCATCACCATGTAGACGGTGTCGTTGGCGCTGAAGAAGTTGAGCACGCGCACGATGTTGGGGTGGTCGAGGCGGGCCAGGGCGGTGGCCTCCTGCAGGAACAGCTTGCGGCCCTCGCCGAAGTTCTCCGCGTGGGCATCGCTGATGGGGGCGACGGTGCCGTCCTCGCTGCGCAGGGCCAGCTTGTTGGGCATGTACTCCTTGATCACCACCTGGCGGTCGCTTTGCTCGTCGTGGCACAGGTAGACGATGCCGAAGCCGCCGGCGTTGAGGGGCTGGCGTATTCGATAGTGCTCCAGGCGGGTGCCCTTGGGCAGGGCGCTGCCGGGCTCGTGCCGGCTCAGGCGTAGTGGCATGGTGATGGCCGTCGCGGCTGATGGCTATGCCGGCCGGCCGCCGTCACATGGATACCTGGGGGGATAGCGGTTAGAATTCGTGCTCATTTTCACCTGAATCCGTGGGTTTAGGGCGGATGAAGCATGCAACTGCTTGATTCGTATCGCGTAATGAAAAACGAGGGAATAGCGGGGGCTATTGCCGGGATTTTTCATTACGCGAGACGGATCAACGAGTTGTGTCATTCGCCGTCATGAATCCACGGATTCAGGTTTCATCTCGCCAGTGGGCGCGCGCAGGGGTATCGCCATGATCCGCAGTATGACGGGCTTCGCCCGCCGTGAAGCCCGTACCGATGACGGGCTCCTCGTTTGGGAATTAAGATCGGTCAACCATCGCTTTTCTGAAGTCAGCCCGCGCCTGCCGGAGGATCTGCGCTCGCTGGAGCCCAGGGTGCGCGAGCACGTCGGCAGGCGCATCAAGCGGGGCAAGCTGGATGCCACCCTGCGCTTCCAGCCCGTGCCGCAGGCCGATCAGCCGCTGCAGATCGACCGTGAGCTGGCGAAGAAACTGTCGCACGTCAGCCGCGAGATCGACGGCATCCTCTACAACGCCGCGCCGGTGAATTCCTTCGACGTGCTGCGCTGGCCCGGCGTGCTGGTGACGCCGGAGCAGGATTTTGCGCGTATCGGCGAGGCGGCGCTGGCGCTGCTGGACGAGGCGCTGGACGAGCTGATGGCCAATCGCGAGCGCGAAGGCGAGAAGCTCAAGGCCATCATCGAACAGCGCTGTGCGGCCATGGAGGAACAGGTGGCCGCGGTGCGCAAGCGTCTGCCCGAGGTGTTGCAAGCCGTGCGCGAGCGCCTGCAGGCGCGGCTCTCGGAGCTGGCCGGCGAGCTGGACAACGATCGCGTCGAGCAGGAGATCGCCCTGCTGGCCAACAAGGCCGACGTGGACGAGGAGCTGGACCGCCTCGACACCCACATCGCCGAGGTGCGCCGCACCCTGGCGCAGGACGAGCCGGTGGGCCGGCGCCTCGACTTCCTCATGCAGGAACTCAACCGCGAGGCCAACACCCTCGGCGCCAAGTCCGTGGACGCCGGGCTGACCCAGGCCTCGGTGGAACTCAAGGTGCTCATCGAGCAGATGCGCGAACAGGTGCAGAACATTGAATAAGAATGCCGAGACAGCCGTGGACCGCGGCACCCTGTATGTGATCTCCGCGCCCTCGGGGGCGGGCAAGACCAGCCTGGTGAAGGCCCTGCTGGCGTCCATGGACGGCATCGAGGTGTCCGTGTCCCACACCACGCGTGCCATGCGCCCCGGCGAGGTGGACGGCCGGGATTACCACTTCGTCGACGCCGAGCGCTTCCTGGCGATGGTGGTGGAGGGGGACTTCCTCGAACATGCACAGGTGTTCGACAACCACTACGGCACATCCAGGCAGGCCGTGAGCGGGCCGCTGGAACACGGCCGCGACGTGATCCTGGAGATCGACTGGCAGGGCGCGCGGCAGGTGCGCAAGCTGTTTCCGGACTGCCGCAGCATCTTCATTCTGCCGCCCTCCAAGGCGGCGCTGCGTGAACGCCTCACCGGCCGCGGCCAGGATAGCGAGACCGTCATCGAGCGTCGCCTGCGCGATGCCGAGGCGGACATGTCCCACTACGACGAGTTCGATTTCGTGGTGGTCAACGACGACTTCGAGCAGGCCCTGTCCGAGCTGCGCGCCATCGTCATTGCCCAGCGCCTGACCCTGCAGCGGCAGGCGGCACGCTTGCGCCAGCTGATTACCGAGCTGATCGGTGGGTCCGCGTAGCGGTTCAGTTTGTTGGCGACTGGTGTATGATGTGCGCTGTTTTTTGGTGACAATTCCGGCATCGGATAACAAGAGGTGCAATGCATGGTAAGAATGGAAACCCCGGTCTGTGATTTCGGCAAGCCTGCGGTGGACTTCGCCCTGCCCGGCGTCGATGGCAAGGTCTGGACCCTGGCCGACTGCCGGGGAGAGAAGGGCCTGCTGGTGATGTTCATCTGCAACCACTGCCCCTACGTCAAATCCATCCGCGAGCGCCTGGTGTATGACACCCGCGAACTGCGTGGCCTCGGCATCAACAGTGTGGCCATCATGGCCAACGATCCCAGCGAATATCCGGAAGACAGCTTCGACAACATGCGCCGTGTGGCCGAGGAATTCGATTTCCCCTTTCCGTACCTCATCGACGAAACCCAGCAAGTAGCCAAGGCCTATGGCGCCGTGTGCACGCCGGACTTCTTCGGTTATAACGCCGACCTCGAACTGCAGTATCGCGGCCGCCTCGACGCGAGCCGCAAGGAGCTGGTGCCGGGCGCCCGCCGTGACCTGTTCGAGGCCATGAAACAGGTGGCGGAAACGGGCCGCGGCCCCGAGCAGCAGATCCCCAGCATGGGCTGCTCCATCAAGTGGAAGGGGGATGGCGCCTGAGTTCGCCGATGGCGCCGCTATTGCCCTGCCCGCCCGGATCGGCGAGAATTGGCGGTTCTTCGCCTTTTCGGTCGCCGATCGACGTACGGTCGGCAGCCCAAGCACAGAATAAGCAAGGTATGGCGCGCCCA
Source organism: Gammaproteobacteria bacterium (assembly GCA_011371455.1). GTDB lineage: Bacteria > Pseudomonadota > Gammaproteobacteria > SZUA-152 > SZUA-152 > DRQN01. Next base: position 3,186 of record DRQN01000217.1, on the reverse strand, counting down.
CGGGAGCCGCGACAACCGACCCAGGGAGAGCAGGTGCCTGTCCGTGTCACGGGAAGCAGGTACGCCCGCGAGGCGGCCCCGTCCGACACGCGTTTCGCAGATCGATGCCAGACCCGGGGCCGTCATGGCGGCGCCAGCGGTCCCCGTTACCCGCAAGGATCGACCATCCAGGCTTTCCTTTGACTGAAATACGCTTGATCGAATCACTTTTGACCGAATTACGTTTAACCGAATTTAATTGAGAAGATAGGAGAGTCACATGCCGTCTCGTAGAGAGCTTGCCAATGCCATCCGCGCCCTGAGCATGGATGCCGTGCAGAAGGCCAATTCCGGTCACCCCGGCGCCCCCATGGGCATGGCGGATATCGCCGAAGTGCTGTGGAACAGCCACCTGAAGCACAACCCCAACAACCCCAAGTGGTTCGACCGTGACCGTTTCATTCTGTCCAACGGCCATGGCTCCATGCTCATCTACTCCCTGCTGCACCTGACCGGCTACGACCTCAGCATCGAAGACCTCAAGCAGTTCCGTCAGCTGCACTCCAAGACCCCCGGCCACCCCGAATACGGCTACGCCCCGGGCGTCGAGACCACCACCGGCCCCTTGGGCCAGGGCATCACCAACGGCGTGGGCATGGCCCTGGCCGAGCGCACCCTGGCCGGCCAGTTCAACCGTGACGGCCACCATATCGTCGACCACTACACCTACGTGTTCCTCGGCGACGGCTGCATGATGGAAGGCATCTCCCACGAGGCCGCCGCCATCGCCGGTACCTGGGGCCTGGGCAAGCTGGTCGCCTTCTGGGACGACAACGGCATCTCCATCGACGGCCACGTCGACGGCTGGTTCAAGGACGATACCCCGAAGCGTTTCGAGGCCTATGGCTGGCACGTGATCCGTGACGTCGACGGCCACGACGCCGAGGCCGTGGACCGCGCCATCCACGAGGCCAAGTCGGTCAACGACAAGCCCACCCTGATCTGCACCAAGACCGTGATCGGTTTCGGTTCGCCCAACCTGTGCGGCAGCCACGATTGCCACGGCGCGCCGCTGGGCGACGACGAGATCAAGGCCACGCGCGAGAACCTGGGTTGGAAGTACGGCCCCTTCGAGATCCCGGAAGACATCTACGCCGGTTGGGACGCCAAGGCCAAGGGCGACGCCGCCGAGGCCGAGTGGAACGCCAGGTTCGAGGCCTACAAGGCCGAGTACCCCGAGCTGGCCGCCGAGTTCGAGCGCCGCATGAACGGCGAGCTGCCCGCCAACTGGGCCGAGTTCGCCGACGACTTCATCAAGCAGGTCAACGACAAGGCCGAGTCCATCGCCTCGCGCAAGGCCTCGCAGAACAGCATCACCGGCTACGCCCCGGCGCTGCCCGAGTTTCTCGGCGGCTCCGCCGACCTGACGCCGTCCAACCTGACCTCCTGGCCGGGCGCGGTGAGCATCACCAACACCGTCACCGACGGCAACTACATGTCCTACGGCGTGCGCGAGTTCGGCATGTCCCACGTCATGAACGGCCTGGCCCTGCACGGCGGCTTCATCCCCTTCGGCGGCACCTTCCTGATGTTCTCCGAGTACGCCCGCAACGCCCTGCGCATGGCGGCGCTGATGAAGCAGCGCACCCTGTTCGTCTACACCCACGACTCCATCGGCCTGGGCGAAGACGGTCCGACGCATCAGCCGGTGGAGCAGATCGCCACCCTGCGCATGATCCCCAACATGTCCGTGTGGCGCCCCTGCGACGCGGTGGAGACCGCCGTCGCCTGGCGCGCCGCCATCGAGAAGGCCGACGGTCCCACCTGCCTGATCTTCTCCCGCCAGGGCCTGCCGCATCAGACCCGCACCGAGGAGCAGATCGCCAACATCCGCAAGGGCGCCTACGTGCTGCGTGACTGCGGCTGCGACGAGCCCGATGCGATCATCATCGCCACCGGCTCCGAGGTCGGCCTGGCCATGGACGCCGCCGAGGCGCTGAGCGCCAAGGGCAAGAAGATCCGCGTGGTCTCCATGCCGGCCGTGGACGTGTTCGAGGCCCAGGACGCCGAGTACCGCGAATCCGTGCTGCCCAGCAACGTGATGGCCGTGGTGGCCGTCGAGGCCGGCGTTACCGCTGCCTGGTACAAGTACGCCAGCAAGGTCGTCGGTCTGGATCGCTTCGGTGAGTCTGCCCCCGCCAACGAGCTGTTCAAGGAGTTCGGCTTCACCGTGGAGAACGTGGTCGCCGCCGTCGAGGACGTGCTCTGAAATATAACTGGCCACGGAGACACAGAGTACTGAAGGTATTGGAAAATACACGCCGGCAACTCTGTGTCCTCTGTGGCAAAAGGTTTTTATTTTGTTAAAAAACTGGGAGAGTGAATTATGACTTTGAAAGTCGGTATCAACGGTTTTGGCCGCATCGGCCGCATGGCCTTCCGCGCCATCGCCAAGGATTTCACGGACATCGAGGTGGTCGGCATCAACGACCTGCTGGACGCCGATTACCTGGCCTACATGCTCAAGTACGATTCCGTGCACGGCCGGTTCGATGGCGACGTCGCTGTCGACGGCAACAACCTGATCGTCAACGGCAAGACCATCCGCCTCACCGCCGAGCGCGATCCGGCCAACCTCAAGTGGAGCGACATCGGCGCCGAGCTGGTGATCGAGTGCACCGGCTTCTTCCTCACCGAGGAGACCTGCCAGGCCCACATCGACGCCGGCGCCAGGAAGGTGGTGATGTCCGCCCCCTCCAAGGACGGCACGCCGATGTTCGTGCACGGCGTCAATCACGACACCTACGCCGGCCAGGCCATCGTTTCCGCCGCTTCCTGCACCACCAACTGCCTGGCGCCCATCGCCAAGGTGCTCAACGACAAGTGGGGCATCAAGCGCGGCCTGATGACCACCGTGCACGCCGCCACCGCCACGCAGAAGACCGTCGACGGCCCCTCCATGAAGGACTGGCGCGGCGGCCGCGGCATCCTCGAGAACATCATCCCGTCCTCCACCGGCGCCGCCAAGGCCGTGGGCGTGGTGCTGCCCGAGCTGAACGGCAAGCTCACCGGCATGGCCTTCCGCGTGCCCACCTCCGACGTCTCCGTGGTCGACCTGACCTGCGAGCTGGAGAAGGAAGCCAGCTACGACGACATCTGCGCCGCCATGAAGGCCGCCTCCGAGGGCGAGATGGCCGGCACCCTGGG
>DRQN01000216.1 GCA_011371455.1 Gammaproteobacteria bacterium | reverse complement strand
TCCGGCTCGAAGACCCTCAAGGACGCCCTCAACGAGGCCATGCGCGACTGGGTCACCAACATCGACGACACCTTCTACATCATCGGCACCGTCGCCGGCCCGCACCCGTACCCGGCCATGGTGCGCGATTTCCAGGCCATCATCGGCCGCGAGGCACGCGCGCAGATCCTCGAACAGGCCGGCCGCCTGCCCGACGCCCTGGTGGCCTGCGTGGGCGGCGGCTCCAACGCCATCGGCCTGTTCTACCCCTTCCTCGACGACCAGGAGGTGGCCATTTACGGCGTCGAGGCCGCCGGCGAGGGCCTGGCCACCGGGCACCATGCCGCGCCCCTGTGCGCCGGCCGCCCCGGCGTGCTGCACGGCAACCGCACCTACCTGATGGAAGACGACAACGGCCAGATCATCGAGACGCATTCGATCTCCGCCGGCCTCGACTACCCCGGCGTCGGCCCCGAGCACGCCTGGTTGAAGGACGCAGGCCGCGCCCGGTACGTGGCCATCAGCGACGACGAGGCCCTGGCCGCCTTCCACGACCTGACCCGCACCGAGGGCATCATGCCGGCGCTGGAGTCCAGCCACGCCCTGGCCTACGCCGCCAAGCTGGCGCCGACCATGGAGCGCGAGCGGATCATCGTCGTCAACCTCTCCGGGCGCGGCGACAAGGACATCCACACCGTGGCCGCCTTGGAGGGCATCAAGGTTTGAAGCCCGCGGGGTCGCCCGCGAAAAATCTGTTTGCCACAGAGGCACGGAGAACGCAGAGATAACGAACATCAAGCTTTCTCCGTGCCCTCTGCGTCTCTGTGGCAAGTGTCTTTGATTGCGGGCATGGCCCGTATCCGCGACCGGGATGCCGGATTTCCGTTCGTGTACTGTACTGAAGCGAAAAGCCAAGAGAACCAACATGGGCCGTATCACGAATTGTTTTGAACGACTGAAAAACGCGGGCCGCAAGGCCCTCATCCCCTACGTCACCGCCGGCGACCCGGAGCCGGCCATCACCGTGCCCCTGATGCACGCCATGGTCGCCGCCGGCGCCGACGTCATCGAGCTGGGCGTGCCGTTCTCCGACCCCATGGCCGACGGCCCGGTGATCCAGCGCGCCGCCGAGCGCGCCCTGGAACACGGCACCAGTCTGCGCGACGTGTTGGCCATGGTGGCCGAATTCCGCAAGACCGACGCCGACACGCCGGTGGTACTCATGGGCTATCTCAATCCCGTCGAGGTGATGGGCTACGCGGCCTTCGCAAAGGCCGCCGGTGAGGCCGGCGTGGACGGCGTGCTCAGCGTCGACCTGCCGCCGGAGGAGGCCCACGACCTGCTGGTGGCCCTGCGAGGCCACGGCCTCGACCCCATCTTCCTGCTCGCGCCCACCACCGATGACGAGCGCATCAAAAAAATCTGCGCCGCGGCCAGCGGCTACGTCTACTACGTGGCGCTGAAGGGCGTGACCGGCGCCGGCGGCCTGGACGTGCAGTCCGTGGCCGACAAGCTGACCCGGATCCGCCGCTACACCGAGCTGCCCGTGGGCGTCGGCTTCGGCATCAAAGACGCCGATTCCGCGCGCGCCGTGGCCGCTGTGGCCGATGCCGTGGTCGTGGGCAGCGCGCTGGTGAAAAAGATCGAGCAGGATGCCGGGCAAAGCGATAAAATTATCGCAGATATCGCCGATGTCCTTGCCCGCATGCGTGCGGCCATGGAAGACGGCGGATAGCAACGGATAACAAAGAGACAGGTTGAAACCCATGAGCTGGCTGGAAAAATTGATACCCTCGCGCATCCGTATCGACGGCAAACAGAAGAAGACCGTCCCCGAAGGCCTGTGGGCCAAGTGTCCGGCCTGCGATGCGGTGCTCTACCGCGCCGATCTGGAGCGCAATCTGGACGTCTGCCCCAAGTGCGACCACCATATGCGCATTGGCGCCCGCCGCCGCCTCGAGGCCTTTCTCGACGAAGAACCGCGCGAGGAAATTGGCGAGAACCTGGAGCCGGTGGACGCCCTCAAGTTCAAGGACCTGAAGAAGTACAAGGATCGCCTGACCCAGGCACAGAAGGCCACCGGCGAGAAGGACGCCCTGGTCGGCATGATGGGGCAGGTGAAGGGGGTGCCGCTGGTGGCGGCGGCCTTCGAATTCAAATTCATGGGCGGCTCCATGGGTTCGGTGGTGGGCGAGCGCTTCGTGCGCTGCGTGGACACCGCCATCGAGCACAACATTCCTTTCGTCTGCTTCACCGCCTCCGGCGGCGCGCGCATGCAGGAGGCGCTCTTTTCGCTGATGCAGATGGCCAAGACCAGCGCCGCCCTGACCCGCATGAGCAAGCGCGGCATTCCCTACATCTCGGTGATGACCGACCCCACCATGGGCGGTGTGTCCGCCAGCCTGGCCATGCTCGGCGACCTCAACGTGGCCGAACCCAAGGCCCTGATCGGCTTCGCCGGCCCGCGCGTCATCGAACAGACCGTGCGCCAGACCCTGCCGGAAGGCTTCCAGCGCAGTGAATTCCTGCTCGAACACGGCGCCGTGGACATGATCATCGACCGCCGCGAAATGCGCGACCGCCTGGCCAGCGTGCTGACCATGCTGACGGGGCGGCCGGCGGCCTGAAAAGACAGGACTGAGGACTAAGGACTGAGGACTAAGTAAAGACCAAAATCACTCAGTCCTCAGTCCTCAGTCCTCAGCCCTATGGCATTCCAAACCCTCAACGACTGGCTCCACTGGCAGGAGTCCCTGCACCCCAGCGAGATCGAACTGGGTCTGGAGCGCGTGCGCGCGGTGCTGGAACACATGGGCCTGGCCGATCCCGACTTCACCGTGGTCACCGTTGCCGGCACCAATGGCAAGGGCTCCAGTGTGGCCATGCTGGAAAGCATCCTGCTCGCTGCCGGCTATCGCGTCGGCAGCTACACCTCGCCGCACCTGCTGCGCTACAACGAACGCGTTCGCGTCCAGGGCGAACCGGTCGCCGATGGCGAGCTGTGCGACAGCTTTGCCCGCATCGACGCCGCGCGTGGCGACATCTCCCTGACCTATTTCGAATTCGGTACCCTGGCCGCCATCGACTGCCTGCAGCGGCGCGGGGTGGAGATCGCGGTGCTGGAGGTGGGCCTGGGCGGGCGCCTGGACGCGGTCAACGTGCTGGACGCCGATGTGGCCCTGATCACCCCGGTGGACGTGGACCACGTGGCCTGGCTGGGCAATGACCGCGAGGCCATCGGCCTGGAGAAGGCCGGCATCATGCGCGCCGGGCGGCCGGTGGTGGTCAGTGATCCGCAGCCGCCGCGGTCTGTGCTGGCGCGTGCCGGGGAGTTGGGTGCGCCGCTGGCCCTCGTCGGGCGCGACTACCATTACCAGGCGCAGGGTGACCAGTGGCGCTGGGTGGCCGCCGAGCAGAGCCGCAATGCCCTGCCGCTGCCGGCCCTGCGTGGCGATTTTCAGCTGGCCAACGCCGCCGGGGTGCTGATGGTGTTGGCACGGCTGGGCGAGCAGTTTCCCGTCAGCCAGCAGGCGGTGCGCAGTGGCCTGCTGGCGGTGCAGTTGCCGGGGCGTTTTCAGGTGCTGCCGGGGCGGCCGGTGCAGATCCTCGACGTGGCGCACAATCCTCACAGTGCTCGCGCCCTGGCGCAGAACCTCGCCCGCCAGCCCTGCCCGGGGCGCACCCGGGCGGTGCTGGCGATGCTGGACGACAAGGATATCGCCGCCACCGTGGCGGGCCTGCGTATGCGGGTGGATGACTGGTACCTGGCCTCGCTGGATGTGCCGCGCGGCGCCTCGGCGGCGCGGCTGCGCGAGGCGCTGGGGGGCGTGGGGCAGTGCTTCGATGACGTGGTCTCGGCCCGTGCCGCGGCGTTGGCGGCGGCCGATGACGGTGACCGGATTGTCATCTTTGGCTCGTTTCATACGGTGGCTGCGGCCCTCGTTTAGCGCGTATAATCGCGCTCTGACTGCTGCCCTGATGGGTACGGCGCGAAGGAACCCGGACATTTCCGTGAATATCCAACTCAAACAGCGACTGGTCGGGGCCGTGGTGCTGGTCTCGCTGGCCATTATCATCATTCCCATGTTGTTGCCGGGCGAGGGCCGTTATACGCGCCAGCAGCCGGTCAGCACGATTCCCGTCGAGCCGGACTACCGCTTTGCACCGCTGCCGGAAGCGCCGCCGGCGCCGCCCGTGGCTCAGGCGCCGCCGGTGCCGGTGGAGGCATTGCCGGCGCCCGAGGAAGAGAAACCGGTGCCACAGGCGTTGCCGGCCAAATCCGCCGAAAAGCCTGCCGCCAAGCCCAAGCCCGCCGCGGAGCCCGTTGCCAAGCCAGACCTGCCCATCGATGCCGCGACGCCAAAACACAGTGCCGTCAGCAAGGCGGGCGATGGCCAGGCCACCGCCTGGGTGGTGCAGGTGGGCAGTTTCTCCAGCGCCAGGAACGCGCATGCCCTGCGCGACAAGCTGCGCAAGATGGGCCATTCTGCGTTTGTCGAGGCGGTGGAGGACAAGGGCGGAAAGTCGGTTTACCGGGTGCGCGTGGGGCCGGAGGTGCGCCGCGATCTGGCGGAAAAACTCCAGCAGCGCCTCGCCCGCGAGGCCAAGCTCAAAGGCATCGTACTGCGTTACCCATGACTCAAGGTCTGCTAAAATCGCTGCTGTTTCATGTTGCGACGGGTCGTGTCTGATGGTCTGGGTGGATTACCTGATTCCCGGCATAATCGTGGTTTCGGCCCTGCTCAGCCTGATGCGCGGCTTCGTCCGCGAGGCCATGTCCCTGACCGGCTGGCTGCTGGCCGCGT
>DRQN01000215.1 GCA_011371455.1 Gammaproteobacteria bacterium | reverse complement strand
TGGAAGGAAATGCAGGCGAGAGGAAGGCCATGCCGGTGCACAACGAAGACATCGCCGCCATCTTCGATGAAATGGCCGATCTGCTGGAGATCGGCAATGCCAATCCCTTCCGCGTGCGCGCCTACCGCAATGCGGCGCGCAGCGTGCGCAGCCTGGGACGCGAGCTGGCGGAGATGGTGGCCGAGGGCGAGGATCTCACCCAGCTGCCCGGCATCGGCAAGGACCTGGCGGCGAAGATCGTCGAGAAGGTGCAGACCGGCAAGGTGCGCGCGCTGGAGAAATTGCACCGCGAGTTGCCGGCCAGCCTGGAGGATCTGCTGCGCATCCCCGGCCTCGGTCCCAAGCGGGTGCGGCTGCTGTTTGACGAGCTGGGCATCGAGACCCTCGAACAACTGGCCGAGGCCGCCCAGGCCGGCCGCCTGCGGGCGCTGCCCGGCTTCGGCGCCAAGACCGAGCAGCGTATCCTCGACGCCATCGCCGCCCACCGCACCCAGGAGCGCCGCTTCCTGTACAGCGTCGCCCGTCAGTATGCCGAACCCCTGACGGCCTGGCTGCGCGAGATTGCTGGCGTGGAACAGGTGGTGATCGCCGGCAGCTACCGCCGTGGCCGTGAGACCGTGGGCGACCTCGACATCCTCGTCACCGCCGCCCCCGGCAGCCCGGTGATGGCGCGTTTCAGCGGCTACGACGAAGTGGCCGAAGTGATCGCCAGCGGCAGCACCCGCGCCAGCGTGATCCTGCGCAGCGGCCTGCAGGTAGACCTGCGCGTCGTACCCTCGCGCAGCCTCGGCGCGGCCCTGCACTACTTCACCGGCAGCAAGGCGCACAACATCCAGATACGCCGCCTCGGCCAGCAGCGCGGCCTGAAGATCAACGAATACGGCGTCTTCAAGGGCGAGCGCGCCATCGCCGGCGACAGCGAAGCATCGGTGTTCGCCGCCGTCGGCCTGCCGTACATTTCCCCCGAACTGCGCGAAAATCGTGGCGAGATCGCCGCCGCCCGAGAAGGCCGCCTGCCCCGGCTCATCGAACGCACCGACCTGCGCGGCGACCTGCACTGCCACACCCGCGCCAGCGACGGCCACGCCGACATCGAAACCATGGCCCTTGCCGCCCGCGAGGCTGGCCTCGAATACCTCGCCATCACCGACCACTCGCAGCATCTCAGCGTGGCCCATGGCCTGGATGAAAAACGCCTGCGGCAACAGATCGAAGCGATCGACCGTCTCAACGAAAGGCTGTGCGGCATCACCCTGCTCAAGGGCATCGAAGTCGACATCCTCGAAGACGGCAGCCTCGACCTGCCGGACAGCGTGCTCGCCCAACTGGATTTAGTGGTCGGTGCGGTGCACGATCACTTCGGCCTGTCGGAAAAGAAACAGACGGCCCGCATCCTGCGTGCCATGGAGCACAAGTACTTCACCCTCCTCGCCCATCCCGGCGGCCGCCTGCTGCTCAAGCGCGAGCCCTATGCCGTGGACATGGCGCGCGTCGTCGAAGCCGCCCGCGAACGCGGCTGCTTCCTCGAACTCAATGCCCAGCCCCTGCGCCTCGACCTCAAAGACAGCCACTGCCGCCTCGCCCGCGAACGCGGTGTCCTGCTCGGCATCAACAGCGACAGCCACAGCCCCGACGGCTTCGGCAATCTTGTCTACGGCATCAACCAGGCGCGGCGGGGATGGCTGGAAAAGGATGACGTGCTCAACACGCTGCCGCTGAGCAAGCTGCGCAAACGCCTGCGGGAGACGATGGGTTGAGAGAGTTGCGGAATGAACCGGCTCAGTGGTTCGCCGGCTCGTCACATCCTGCGCGCTTGTTTGTGGCGGATAGCCTGACTACGATGGGAGGCTGCGGCCGCAGAATGTCAAAATGTGGATCAACCGCGTAGCCACATAAGACGTGACCACATGGCTGGGCGGTGAAGACGGCAAAGTCCTTCAAGTAATGGAGAGTGGTATGGCAAGAAGAGTTGAAGAGTTAGAGCGCGAAATTCGCTCCCTGAGCGATGATGAGCGAATCCATCTGCTGAGGGATCTAGTGGCCGACCTTGACGGAGAGCGGGATCCGGAAGCAGAAAGAGCCTGGTTGGAAGAGGTGCAGCGAAGGTTCCGTGATTTAAAAGAGGGAGTTGTTGAGGCTGTTTCTGCGGAAGATGTCTTTAAAAGCGCGAGGGATCGCTTGAAAAAATGAGCATCGAATTCCACCCGCAAGCAAGCGAGGAGTTCCAGGCTGCATCTGCCTATTATGAGAGTGAGGTTCCGGGGCTTGGTGAAGGATTTATCTCCGAGGTGGAGAGGATTGCAGAGCTTATCGATGCGCATCCCGCTATCGGCAAGCCAATTGATGATGTTTTTCGCAAAGCGGTGTTGATGCGTTTTCCCTTCTCGGTCATTTATCGCGCTGAAAATGGCAAATTATGGATTATTGCTATTGCCCACCAAAGCCGTAAGCCTGGCTACTGGCGTGATAGAAATAACCAATAAGACAGGTGGACAGGCTTTTCATGCCCACGCGGAATGTCTGTTCTGATATTTTCCTTTTGCACCCTTGGCGTCTTGGCGAGAAAGCAAACGCTTTTCTCTGTGCCCTCCGTGCCTCTGTGGTGAATAAAGGAGTTACCCGGCTCTGTCGGGAGCCTCTCCAAGACGACCATCCAGTTCCTGCCAGACATCGTCGGCGAAACCGGCGCCGGCGCCGGCGTAGAGGTCGACGACGAAGTTTACGCCGGCGGCCTTGAGGTGGCCGATTTCGTCGGGGAAGCGGGCGATGGCGGCGATGTGGCCGTTGTAGCCCAGGCGCCGCAGCTGGCGCGCGGCTTCCAGGTTTTCGTGCTCGCTGGGCATGGCCAGCATCACCAGCCGCAGTTGGTCGAAGTCCATGCGGATGCGTTCCCAGAACTCGGGGTCGGTGGAGCTGCCGAGGATTACCCGTCGGCCGGCGGCGCGGTGGCGCTCGACGGCCTGGGCGTTCTGGTCGATGCCGAGCACCAGGTCGCCAAGGCGCTGGTGCAGGCTGTCGTAGGTGCCGAGTCCCACACGCCCCATGCCGAGCACCAGCGCCGTGGCCGGCCCCGGTTCGATGCGCGCTTCTTCGGTGATGCGCTGGCCGGTTTCGAAACGTTTCAGCTGCTCGCGCAGGCGGCCATAGAGGCCGTGGGCATTGCTGTTGAGGGGCGCGGCGCCGATGAAGGAGATGGCCAGGGCGATGGCGATGATGGCCAGCCATTCCGTCGATAGCCAGCCGCTGGCCACCGCTACGGCGCCGACGATGAGGCCGAATTCGCTGTAGTTGGCGAGGCTGAGGCTGGCGAGGAAGGCGCTGCGCGCGCGCAGGCGGAAGCGCGTGAACAGCCAGAAGAACAGGCCGCTCTTGAGCGGCACCAGCAGGGCCAGCAGCAGGGCGATGCCCAGGGTGTGCAGGGTCAGGCCGCCGGCCAGGCCGATGGTGAGGAAGAAGCCCACCAGGAACAGGTCCTTGAAGCCCAGCAGGTGCTTGGCCAGTTCCGAGG
>DRQN01000214.1 GCA_011371455.1 Gammaproteobacteria bacterium | reverse complement strand
GGCCATGGGGATCAGGAACTGCGCCTGCAGGGAGGTCTCGAACAGCAGCGGGGTCAGCCCGGCGATGGTGGTGAGGGAGGTCAGCAGCACCGCGCGCAGGCGCTGGCAGGCGGCCTCGACGATGGCCTCGTTGACCGCCATGCCCCTGGCCAGCAGTTGCTGGTAGAAGGTCACCAGGATGATCGAGTCGTTGATGACGATGCCGGACAGGCCGAAGAAGCCGAACAGTGACAGCACCGTCAGTTCCAGGTCCATCACCCAGTGGCCGACGATGGCGCCCACCAGGCCGAAGGGGATGACGGCCATCACCACCAGCGGCTTGCTGTAGGAGGCGAAGACCCAGGCGAGGATGATGTACATGAGGATGAAGGCGTACAGGGCGCCGCGCTTGAGGTCGCTCATGGTGTTGTCCTGATCCTGGGCGCGGCCCTGGAAGTCCACCTGCACGTTGTAGCGGGACTCGATCCCGGGCAGCACGTTCTGGCGCAGGTTTTCGCGGATCACGTTGCTGTTGTTCTTGCTGTGATCCACGTCGGCGCGCACCGACACGGCCAGCCGGCCCTCGCTGTGGCGCAGCACGTCGAAGCCGCGCCGGTGGCTGAATTCGACCACGTTGCCCAGTGGCACGCTGCCGCCATCGGGCAGGATGATCTGCAGGTTTTCCAGCCCGGCGAGGTGGTCGCGCACCGCGTCCGGCAGGCTGATGCGCACCTCCACCTCGTCCTGCCCGTCCAGATAGAGCTGCACCAGCGAGCCGTCGAAGGCGGTGCGCAGCTGCCGGCCGACGCTTTCCACGTCCAGGCCCAGTGCCTCGCCGGTGGGCGTCAGGCGGTAGATCAGCTGTTCCTGGCCCCACGGCAGATCGTCCTCCAGGGCCAGCACGCCGGGGACGGTTTTCAGGGCGTCGATGATCGCCTGCGCGGCCAGTTTCAGGTCCATGGCGTTGGGGCCGGTGAGGTTGATGTCGATGTCCCGCCCGGGGTGGCCGGCGCGGCGTTCGGCGAGGGTGAAGATCTCTACCCCGGCGGGGATGGTCAGGCGCTTTTCCCACTCACTGATGAATTCCCGGTTGCTGATGTCGCGCTTTTCCGGCGACACCATTTCCACCAGCAGGGAACCGTTGTGTTGCCCGGCGCGGGGCGGGCCGCCGCCGGCGCTCTGCGCACTGCCCTCGCTGGCCACGGAGATGACCACCAGGTCGCCACCCAGGGCCTGCTCGGTTTCGTGCAGGGTGTCCTGCAGGTGGCCGAGGAAGGCCTCGACCCGCTCGGCCGGGCTACCGGCGGTGAAGGTCACGGAGGCGAAGATCAGGCGGCCTTCCACATTGGGGAAGAAGGTGAAGCCGAGGCGGCCGCCGGCGATCAGGCCGAAGGCCAGGATCAGGGTGCCGACGGCGCCGGTGAGGGTGATGCCGCGGTGGGCCACGGCCCGGCTGACCATGCGGCGGAAGGGGCCGTTGCGGAAGCGGTCGAAGCCGGCATCGAAGCGGCGGCGGAAGTTGCCGGGCGGCCGCCGCACCTGCTTGCCGTGGCGCTCGAAGGAGACGCGCAGATGACCCGGCAGGATCAGGAAGCATTCGATCAGCGAGGCGATGATGACGCAGATCACCACCAGCGGGATCTCGAACATCATATTGCCGATGACGCCGCCGACCAGCATCAGGGGAATGAAGGCGGCGACGGTGGTGAGCGAGGAGGACATCACCGGCGCCAGCATGCGATAGGCGCCGCCTTCCACGGCCTGGGTGGGGGATTCGCCCTTTTCGAAGTGGGCGAGGGCGTCCTCGCCCACCACGATGGCGTCGTCGACGATGATGCCCAGGGCCATGATGAGGCCGAACAGGCTGATCATGTTGATGCTGCCGCCGCCCAGATACAGCGCCGCCAGCGCGGCCATGAACGACACCGGAATGCCCACCGTGACCCAGAAGGCGACGCGGCGGTTGAGGAACAGCAGCAGGATGCCGATCACCAGCAGCAGGCCGCCGCCGCCGTTGACCAGCAGCAGGTTGATGCGTTCGCTGATCAGCTGCCACATCTCATCGTAGACCCGCAATTGAATGTTGGGCGGCAGGGTGGGGCGGGTCTCCGCCAGCCAGTCTTCCAGAATGCGCGCGGAGCCGAGCGAGGCGGCGGATTCGGCGCGGAACAGGCGCAGTTCCACGGCCGGTTCACCGTCGACGCTGAGGGTGGTCTGGCCCTGGATGGGGCGGCGTTCGAGGCTGGCGATGTCTTCCAGGGTGATGAGGCGGCCGTCGGCGTCGCTGATCAGCGGCAGCTGTTCCAGGCCGGTGATGTCGCGGCGCTGTTCGAGGGCGCGCAGCTGGCGGGCGATGTCGCCGCGGCCGACGGAGCCGGCGGGCAGGTCGCGGCTCTGTTTCTGGATCTGGCTGCCGATCTGTTCCAGGGTCATGTCCAGTTCCAGCAGGCGTTCCGGGGGTACCTGGATGGCGATTTCTTCCTTCGGCAGGCCGTTGATCTCGACCTTGGAGATGCCGCGTGCCAGCAGTTCGTCGCGCATCTGTTCGGCCAGGGGGCGCAGTTCCTGGCGATCGTGGACGCCGCTGAGCAACAGACGGGCCACGGATTCGTAGCGGATGATGCGGCTGACCTCCGGCCTTTCCGCGTCCTCCGGCAGGTTGCGCGCCAGGGCGATGATGCCGTTGACCTGTTCCAGCGCCGCGCTCATGTCGGTGCCGTCGTCGAATTCCAGGCTGATGGCGGCGATGCCCATGGCCGAGGTGGAGGTCATGCTGTGCAGGTTGTCGAGACTGCGCAGCGCCTGCTCCAGCGGCGCGGTGATGCCGCGCTCCACGTCCTCGGCGCTGGCGCCGCTCCAGGCGACGCGCACGGTGATGATGTCCAGCTCGAAACTGGGGAAGAACTGGGTGTTGAGTTTGGCCAGGGCCCAGCTGCCGGCGAGCACCATCAGCGCCATGAGCAGGTTGGCGGCCACGCGGTGACGCGCAAACAGCCGGATCAGTCCGCGCGGACGGTCGCTCATGGCGTGGCGGCGCGGCGGGCGCGCACCTTCAGGCCTTCCACGGCGTTGGGCAATTGGGTGGTGACGACGAGGTCGCCCGGAGCGATGCTGGCGCTGCGCACCAGCAGCCAGTTGGCGGTTTCGCTGGCCTGGGCGTTCTCGAGCGGCGGCGCGGTGCTGTTGTCGAGGGTCTCGCCGAGGCGCTCGACGCGGTGCCCTTTCAGCCGGCCGTCGTGGATGGTGTAGATGCGGTCATTGCCATACAGGGCCTCGCGCGGCAGGGCGAGGCTGTCCTCCACCGCCGGCAGTTGCAGTTGCAAGGAGACGATGTCGCCGATGGCCAGCTCCGCGCCGGGGTTTTTCAGTTCGAACAGGCCATCGCGCCCGCCGCGGCCGGGCTTGATGTCGCCGGCCAGGTGGGTGAGCTGCAGGTCCAGCCGTTGCCGGGTGCCGGTCTGTGCCCGTGCGATGAGGGCGTGGCCGCCATTCAGCGCCGTTTCGACGCTGGCCAGCTTGGCGTTGGGCACCTGGGCGCGGACTTGCAGGGCGTCCAGCGCATAGAGCTCCACCAGCACCTCGCCGGGACGCGTGCGATTGCCCGGCGAGGCGGGTATCCGGGTGATGCGTCCATCGAAGGGCGCACGCAGCAGGCTGCGTTCGACGTCGAGCCTGGCCACCGCCAGCAGGGATTCGGCCTTTTTCAGTTGTGCCTGCAGGCGCGCCAGGCGGGCCTCGTGATCCCGCACCGCGAGTTGGCGCTGGGCTACGGCGATATCCTGGCGCAATTTCACCTGCTGGGCCTCGTCGATGCGCGCCTGGGCGGCGAGCTTGCCCGCCTTGAGGCGCTGCGCACGCGCTACTTCTTGTTGGGCCAGGTCCTGCAGCCTGCGTTCGCTTTCCAGGATGCGCAGATCGCTGTCGTAACGGTGTTTTTCACTGGCGATCAGGGCGCGGATTTCCGCCAGCTCCGCGTCACGCTGTTTCAGGCGCAGCTGTGCGTCCCGCTCGTCCAGGCGCACCAGGGGCTGGCCCTTGCTGACCCGTTCGCCTTCTTCGCAAAGGATCTCCATGACCTCGGTGCTCAGGGAGGAGGTCAACCGGCTGGCACGGGCCGATTCGATGCGGCCATAGAGGGTGACGACAGGGAAATGGCGTGCCGGTTCTGCGCTCTGCGTGGTGACCACCCAGACCTTTTCTTCGCTTTCCGGTGGCGGCGCCTGGGGTTTGGTGGCTACCAGCAGGATGGCGCCGCCGATGGCGAGGCCAAGGATGACTAACAGGGGCGCGGTTTTTTTCAGGACGGATCGTCCGCTTTGCATGCAGATAACTCCCGGGGCGGTCTGCGGGGGAGCATAGCAAAAAAGCGATCAGGGGGTGTTGTTCGTGCTGGCTGGTTTATGGTCGTCGCGGAGGGATGATCGATCAGCCGGCGCTGGAGAAAGGGAACTGTTGTGCCTGCGGCCTGTCACTGACTGTTGCCGGCTGCCGTTGAGAGGCGGGCGTGGCCGTGAATACGGCGAGGATGACGCAGGTTTTTTTGCCCGTTACCAGCAGGCCGGTATCGGCTGTCTCGGGGTTGGCGCAGGTAACGTCATTGGTCTTGAGATAGTGATGGCTCTGGCGGCTGGGAAGCCTGCGGTGTGGCCACCAGCTGTGCCGGGGGCGGGTCGGTGTTTCCGTTCGGCCAAGGGTTTCGGCCGAACCGGCGATAACCAGGAACATGCCAAGATAGCCGGCCTGGGTGGTGAGCCGGATGCTGCTGTTGGCTGGCATGCTGATGAGGTGGGCGTGCAACTGCCGGGAACAGGTCAGTATTTGCCAGCGGGGGCGCGTTAGCCCGGCCGCTCCCCGGCGTGCGTCGAGGGTTTGTTTCCGGTATTCGCTGTCTTGCAGCAGGGCGCGATGCAGCAGGCGCAGATTGTCCCTGCGGATGCCGCTGGAGTTGGCGGTGTCGTGGACGCCGTAACGGCGCAGAAATTCCATGCCGGCGGCGAATTCCCGCCAGGCCACGAGGGGTTCCTTTTTCTCGCTGGGCGCCACGGCGGTTTCCTGTCGGGGGCGTGTCTGTGCTGGTATGTTGCTGTTCATGGCCAACTGTGCAAGGATTCCGCGAAATTCCGAGGGGGGAGTTTACTCTATGAAACAGGGTAGACGTCCTTGTCTCTCCCTCTGCCGTCCTTAGACGATCAAAAGCATAGGCGTTTTGGGATGGTGCCACCAGGTAATATTCACGCTTTATTTTGTGATATTTTCACGTTAATTAAGAACGCTGTCTCGTTCGCCGCCGAAAAGGGATCCCGGCATGGGAATTGGTGCAATGAATATAAAGAATATTGCGTTGTTCAAGGACTTGCCTGATGAGGATTTACAGGCAATCTCGGATCTGGCGGTGATCCGCCAGTATCCAAGGAATACGTTGATCATCTGCGAGGGGGATTATTCGGATTCGCTGTATATCTTGCTCTCGGGTAAGGTAAAGGTGTTCCTCAATGATGAGGAAGGCAAGGAAGTGACGCTCAATATCCAGGGCGAGGGTGAGTACTTTGGTGAACTGGCAATGCTGGATGATGCACCGCGTTCGGCATCGGTGATGACCCTGGAGGAGACCCGTCTGGCGGCGGTGTCCAAGTCCGCTTTCGATGAATGCCTGGAAAATAATCCCAAGATCGCCTTGACCGTGATCCGCGGCCTGGCGCGCCGCCTGCGCGAGCTGACCGAAAACGTGCGCAGCCTGGCCTTGATGGATGTCTACGGGCGCGTCGCCCACACCCTGCTGGATCTGGCCGAGGAGAAAGACGGCAAACTGGTGATAAGCCAGCGCCTGACCCAGCGCGATATCGCCAGCATGGTGGGGGCCTCGCGCGAGATGGTTAGCCGCATCCTGCGGGATCTCACCGCCGGTGGTTACATCACCAGCAAGAACAAGATCATCACCATCAATGAGCGCCTGCCGTCGGCCTGGTAGGCCGAGTCGCCTGCATGGCTGCGGACCACACGCTTATCTATCAGGGACGGGCCCTTACGCTGAAGGAAGAACGCGTGGTGTTTCCCGACGGAAAGCGGGAAACGCTGGAGATCGTTCGTCACCCCGGCGGCGCCGGGGCGCTGGCGGTGGACGAGGAGGCCCGTGTGTGCCTGATTCGCCAGTACCGTTATGCGGCCGATGGCTGGTTGTGGGAGATCCCCGCCGGCCGGCTGGAAGCGGGGGAAGCCGCGCAGCACTGCGCGCAACGGGAGCTGGCCGAGGAGGCCGGCGTGCGGGCCGCGCACTGGCAGCCGCTGGCCAAGCTGCTGCCATCGCCCGGCATTTGCGACGAACGCATCCATTTGTTTCTGGCCCGCCGGCTCTCGCCGGTGCCCACTGCCCACGAGCATGGTGAATACATCGAAATCCACTGGCTTTCCCTGCACGATGCACTGGCGAGGGTCTGCGCGGGCGAGATTGTCGATGCCAAGACGGTGGTCGCCCTGCAGCAGGCCCGTCTGTGCGCCGGCATTTGATTAGTCCATGGTGACGACGCAAACCCCCTCCAGCGGCGATTTCTGCACCCACGACCAGTGCTGGCTGGATCAGCTGACGGAAAAGAACCCGGTCATCGATGTCTCGTCCCTGGGCCGGGCGCTGGGCCTGGCGCGCCAGCAGGGCGCGGCCGAGGCGGCGGTGGGCCATGCACGCGCAGTGGTGGATATCCTCGCCAGCCTGCAGATGGATGCCGATACCCTGGTGGCGGGTTTCATCTGCAGCCTGGATGAGGATGACCTGTCTGCGGCCGAGGTGCGCGCGGCCTTCAGCGAGGCGGTGGCCGGGCTGGTCGAGGGGGTGCGCAGGATGCGTATCGTCGACGATTTCCATCAGCAGACGCAGAACGGCAATACCCATCACCTCGAAGGCCTGCGCAAGCTGCTGCTGGGCATGGCCGAGGACGTGCGGGTGGTGTTCGTCAAGCTGGCCGAGCGGGTGCAGATCATGCGCGAGCTCAAGCACCGCCCCGATGAGGAGCGCCGCCGCGTGGCGCAGGAGACCATGGATATCTTCGCCCCGCTGGCCAACCGCCTCGGCATCTGGCAGCTGAAATGGGAGCTGGAAGACCTCAGCTTCCGCTTTCTGCAGCCGGATACCTATATGCGGGTGGCGAAGCTGCTCGACGAGCGGCGCGTCGACCGCGAGCGCTACATCAACCTGGTGCTGGAGCAGATCCGCGCCGAGCTGGCCCAGGCCGGCATCCACGGCGAGGTCGCCGGGCGCCCCAAGCATATCTACAGCATCTGGCGGAAAATGTCCGGCAAGTCCGTGGATTTCAAGCAATTGTTCGATGTGCGCGCGGCCCGCGTGCTGGTCGACACGGTGGCCGACTGCTATGCCGTTCTGGGCCTGGTGCACAGCCGCTGGCAGCCCATCCGCAGCGAGTTCGACGATTACATCGCCTCGCCCAAGGAGAACATGTACCAGTCCCTGCACACTGCCGTGGTGGGCCCCGAGGGCAAGACCCTGGAGATCCAGATTCGCACCTACGAGATGCACCAGCATTCCGAATATGGCGTCGCCGCCCATTGGGGCTACAAGGAGGGTGGGCAGCAGGACACGCAATACGGTGAGAAGATCGCCTGGCTGCGGCAGATCCTCGAATGGAAGGACGAGGAGCGCGATGCCGGTGATTTCATCGACCGGTTCAAGTCCGAGGTGTTTCAGGATCGCGTCTACGTGCTGACGCCCAACGGCAAGGTGGTGGATCTGCCGCGCGGGGCGACACCGCTGGACTTCGCCTATCACATTCACACCGATGTCGGCCATCGTTACCGTGGCGCCAAGGTCAATGGCCGCATCGTCCCCATCGGCTACGAGCTACAGAACGGCGAGCAGGTAGAGGTTCTCACCGCCCGCGAACCATCGCCCAGCCGCGACTGGCTCAATCCGCACCTGGGCTATCTGAAAAGCTCGCGCGCGCGCGCCAAGGTGCGCAGCTGGTTCCGGCTGCAGGATTTCGACCGCAACGTAAGCGATGGGCGCGCGCTGCTGGACCGGGAGCTGCACCGCCTGTCGGTGACGGACCTGAACCTGGAACGGCTGGCCAAGCGTTTCAAATACGAGCGCCTGGATGACTTCCTCGCCGCCCTCGGCTGTGGCGACGTCACCAGCGCGCAGATTGCCGGTGCGGTCAACGAACAAGTGCTGCCGCCAGCCACGGAAATGCCCCCGCCACAGGTGCGCCACGGCGAGGTCGCCGGTGGTGGCGACGTGCACGTGATGGGCGTGGGCGATCTGAT
Source organism: Gammaproteobacteria bacterium (assembly GCA_011371455.1). Classification (GTDB taxonomy): domain Bacteria; phylum Pseudomonadota; class Gammaproteobacteria; order SZUA-152; family SZUA-152; genus DRQN01. The sequence goes on along the minus strand of DRQN01000214.1, from coordinate 903 downwards.
GACCCACATGGCGGGCTGCTGCAAGCCGGTGCCTTTCGACGCCATCGTCGGCTACATCACCCGCGGCCGCGGCGTCACTATTCACCGCCGTGACTGTCCCAACCTGCTGCGCCTGCAGCAGGCGGAGCATGAGCGCCTGCTGGAGGTGACGTGGTCGCAAAATGTGCAGAACACCTATCCGGTGGAGATCCAGGTACGCGCCTACGATCGCCCGGGCCTGCTGCGCGATATCAGCGAAATCCTCAGTAACGAACGGCTCAACGTGATGGGCGTGAATACCTTTACCGACCGGCGCACCCACATTGCCGACATGACGCTGTCGCTGGACGTGCACGATGCCACGCAGCTCAGCGGTGTGCTGGCCAAGGTCGAACAGCTGCCGAACGTGATCGAAGTGCGGCGGAAGTCCTCATGAGATTTCGTCCTCCCTGGGCCGCATTCGTCACCGCTGTGTTGTTATTAACTGCCATGAGCCCGCTGGCCACACCCCTGATCATGGAAGAACAGAGACATCAGACAGGGCCGTGACCAGCATCCCATGCCCTGCAATACTGGCTTTTCCACCCCCGGGGCGAGCCATATCCGTGTTGCTGGCCGCCGAGGGCGGGCAGGGTACCGATGCCGGCGGGCTGCCGGATATCGACGAGGTGCGCGAGTGCAATACGGACCCCCACCTATCGGACAGGGACCCACCCAACCCGGAAAGCCGTCCGTCCGGTCGCCCTTGACCTAGGACCACGTCATCTAAACTACCAACCCACTTACAATAAATTCCCCAGCGCCGTTGGACGAACTGCTCCAGCCAGACACCGTGGCGGAAGGTGAGCAGGGCGTGCACCATGCGGGCCCGTTCTTCGCTGAGCGCCGTGTTGCCTGCGTCGGTACCCGGCGCGTCGGCATGGC
>DRQN01000213.1 GCA_011371455.1 Gammaproteobacteria bacterium | reverse complement strand
GGCCTTCGCCTGCCTGGACGGCGTGTCACTCGATGCCCTGCGCAGGAATCACCGCGAGATCCTGAAAAGCTCCGTCGAGCCGCAGTGGAGCTACACACCGCCGTTGAAGATCGTAAAGAGCGACGGCAAGGGCAAAAAAGCAGCGTCCGGCAAGGCTGGCCGCAAGGGGGAGAGCGGTGAAACGGCGCTGGCCAGGTTCACCGAGGAACTGACACAGAAGGCTCGTGACGGCAAGATCGATCCCGTCCTCGGGCGGGACGAGGAAGTGCGCCTGATGATCGACATCCTCAGTCGTCGGCGCAAAAACAACCCGATCCTGGTGGGAGATCCCGGCGTGGGCAAAACCGCGCTGGTCGAAGGGCTGGCCACCCGCATCGCGGCCGGGGAAGTGCCCACACAACTTGCGGGCGTACGCCTGCATGTGCTCGACATGGGCCTGTTACAGGCCGGCGCCGGCGTCAAGGGTGAGTTCGAAAAACGCCTCCGCCAGGTGATTGACGAAGTCAAGAACTCAGCCACGCCCATCATCCTGTTTATCGACGAGGCCCATACGCTGATCGGCGCCGGCGGCGAGGCGGGCATGTCCGACGCGGCCAACCTGCTCAAGCCCGCGCTGGCGCGCGGTGAATTGCGTACCATCGCCGCCACCACCTGGTCGGAATACAAGAAATATTTCGAGCGCGACGCGGCCCTCGAACGGCGTTTCCAACTGGTCAAGGTGGACGAGCCCTCCATCGAGCGTGCCATCGTCATGCTCAACGGCCTGAAACAACGCTACCAGGAACATCACGGTATCCTGATCACCGACGATGCCATCAATGCCGCCGTCACCCTGTCGGACCGTTACATCAATGGCCGCTACCTTCCCGACAAGGCCATCGACCTGCTCGACACCGCCGCGGCGCGCATTCGCATGAGCCAGGCCGTCAAGCCCTCTGACCTGGAAGCGGCCGAGAGCCATGTAAGACACCTGGAAAAACGCCTGGCCTTCCTGCGCGAGGAAGAGGCCCACGGCATCGACGTGGATCCGCGCCTCATCCAGACGCTGAAAAAGGATCTCGATGAGACGCGCAAGCGCATCGAGCAACAGCATGGCCAATGGAGCGGGGAGAGCGTGCTGGTGGATGAGATCCGCGCCTGTAGTGAAAAGTTGCGCGGGCTTGCCGGGGAGAGTGGTGGCGGGAAGCAGAAGGCTCACGACAGGCTGCGCCTTGAAACCCGCCAGGCCCGGGAACGCCTCAAGACGCTACAGGGCGAACTCCCCATGGTGCAGGTCGAGGTAAACGAGTCGGCCATTGCCGAGATCATCGCCGACTGGACCGGTGTCCCGGTGGGCAACATGGTCAAGGACGATATCGCGCGCCTGATGGAATTCGAGGCGCGTATCGGCAGCCGCGTGATCGGACAGACGCCGGCCATTGCGGCCATTGCGCGCGCAATCCGCAGCTCGCGCGCCGGGCTCAAGGCCAGCGAATCACCGCTCGGCGTCTTCCTGCTGGCCGGCCCGTCGGGTGTCGGCAAGACCGAGACCGCGCGCGCCATCGCCGAGGAAATGTTTGGTGGAGAACGCTTCCTGGTGACGATAAACATGAGCGAATACCAGGAAGCCCACACCGTCTCGCAGCTCAAGGGCTCGCCGCCGGGCTACGTGGGTTACGGCGAAGGCGGTGTGCTCACCGAAGCGGTGCGCCAGCGCCCCTATTCCGTCGTCCTGCTCGATGAAGTGGAAAAGGCCCACCCGGACGTGATGAACCTTTTCTACCAGGTTTTCGACCGCGGTTTCATGCGCGACGGCGAGGGCCGCGAAATCGACTTCAAGAACACCGTGATCATAATGACTTCCAATCTCGGCACCGATGAAATCGTCACACTCAGCACACCAGCGGACAGCGAGAGCGCCGAAGACAACGCGGGCAAGGCGTGGCGGCCGCCCACTTTTGGAGAGGTTCGCGAAGCCATTCAGCCCGCCCTGCTGCGCCACTTCGCGCCGGCCATGCTGGGCCGCATGCAGGTGGTGCCCTATCTGCCGCTACAGGATGAAGCCCTCGCCAATATCGTCGCACTCAAGCTCGACCAGGTAGCGCAGCGGCTGAAGGAGGCCCACGACATGGCCTTCCGTGTCCAGTCCGAGGCGCTGACCTATCTGGCCGCACGTTGCGCGCAGACCGACACCGGTGCGCGTTTCATCAACAGCATGATCGACCAGCAGTTGCTGCCGGAAGTAGCGCGCAGTCTGCTCGCCTACATGGCCGACGACGACATGCCCGACATTCTCACCCTCGAACTGGACGAACAGGGCGAGCTGTCGCTGGTGTTCGCCGATCATGCCGCTGACGGGGACGACACTACCGGGGAGGGTGAAGCCCGCCTGCAAGCCGGGGACGAACTCAAGGCACTGGTTTAGACAACCCAACGGAAACATAAACACGCAGGATCAATCATGGACGCATTAAAGGACCTGGCCAACCTAGTCGGCCTCGAGGCGCTCGCCGCCAACCGCACCCATTTTTACCTCGAAGTCAAAGGGCTGCCCGAAGACATGTTTACCGTGCGTTCCTTCGAAGGAGACAGGCACGGCATTTCGGATGACTATCATTTCAAAGTGCGCGTCGATGCACAGCAGCCGCCAAGCCCGGAAAGGGTGATCGGCAAGCCCGTGGTGTTGACCCTGATGTGGGACGCCCGGCCCGTATGGGTGCACGGAGTGGTCACCGACATATCGCACGCCGGCGACGGCGTCGACGCCCAACAACATGACCTGACCTTTCACTCGCCCCTCACGGTACTGCGAAAGAACCGGCAGAACCGGGTGTTTCTGAACAAGGACGTTCGTCAGATCGTCGAAGACGTACTCCTTGCGGCCGGATTCGACGCGGCCTCGTTCGAGTTCAAGCTCAACGAAGCCTATCCAGTCAGGGAGTTCACCGTCCAGTATGAGGAAAGCGACTACGACTTCATGGCCCGCCTGATGGCGCACTATGGCCTGTTTTACGTCTTTTCCCAGGAAGCGAACCAGGCGAGGCTGCGCGTGTTCGATGCCGTCGAGGAACTGCCCAGGCTGGACGGCAGCGGTAGTATTCTCTATCAGGAACAGAGCGGCCAGGTGCGCCCGGTGGAAAGTGTGTTCGCCCTGCGCCGGCAGGCCAGGTTGCTTGCCAGCGAGGTGCGCCTCAAGGACTACAATTACCGCACGCCGGAAGCAGACCTGGAAACGGCCAGCAAGGGCGGGGAAGGAATACCCGGCGCAGGCGCCGAGTACCGTTACGGGGAAAACATCAAGACCCTCGACGAGGGCGACTTCATTGCCCGCATCCGCCAGCAGGCCCTGGACTGGCAGCGCGAGACCTTCATCGCCGAGACCGACTGTCGTGGCCTGGTACCGGGCGTGACGTTCACCCTGACCGGCTACCCCGGCGGCGCGCTCGATGGCGACTACCTGGTCATCAAGGTGGAACACCATGGCGACCAGTCGGCGGCGTTCGTGCATGGCGACGACCCGCGCAAGTTCACCTATCGCAACAAGGCCCTGCTGGTGCGTGCGGGCGTTCCCTATCGGCCAGCGATCCTGGCCGGCCCGGACGTGCACGGTGCCTTCACCGCCCGCGTGGAAAGCACCGGCGGCAACTATGCCTACCTCGACGATCAGGGCCGTTACCGCGTGCGGCTGGCCTTCGATCTTTCCGAAGCGCCGGAAGGCGAGGCCAGTCACCCGGTCCGCCTGATGCAGAACTACGCCGGCCGGGAATACGGCGTGCATTTTCCGCTGCATGCCGGCACCGAGGTGGCCATCACCTGTGTCAACGGCGATCTCGACCGGCCCTTCATGATGGGCGTGCTGCCCAATTCCGACACGCCCCCCCCGGTGACCGCAGACAACAACAGCCAGAACATCCTGCGCACCTGGGGCGGCAACGAACTGCTCATGGAAGACCGCAAGGGCGAAGAACGCACCGAACTCTTCACCCGCGAACGCAAGAACATCCTCACGCTGGACGCCAATGCCGAGGGACACAAGGTGCGCCTCGCCACCGAAGAAGGCGACATGGAGCACTACGCGGCCAAGACCCTGCTGGTGGAATCGGGCGACAGCCAGACCGTGCAAACGGGCAACGACCACATCGTCACGGTGGAAAACGCCCAGCGGCTCATGACCAAGAACAAGGAAGTGGAAGTGCAGGCCGCCACCGACATTCGCCTCAAGGCCGGCGACAACATCCAGATGCAGGCCGAAACCGAAGACATCGAAATGGCCGCCGCCCGGGACATGATCGTCGACGTCAACCAGAGCATGTCCGTGGAAGTGCGCAACCAGAACCTCGACATCCTCGCCAGCGCCGGCAAGATCGGGCTCGAAGCGGCGAAGGCCATCACCGTCAAGGGTAACGGTGGCGGACCCATCCACATCGGCCAGTCCGGCGGCGCCATCGAGATCTCCACCGGCGGCGACCTCAGCGTCACCGGCAGCGCCTCGGTAAACATCAACGGCGCCAGCATCAACATCAAGGGCGGCAGTATCGGCAACAACTAGGGACACGACTGATTTCTGTGGAGGCAGGCGCCCCGGCGCGATGAAACAACAGGAAAACACCATGACACACAACATCAAACCCATCGGACAGATCCCGCAACAGGGCGCCGCCGCGCCCCGCATCGCCGACGTGGCGGAGGCCGAAAACGGCGAAGCCCGCGCCCTCCGGCTCGGGCGCGAGGAATTCCCCGTCATCGCCCACGCCGACGGCGTACCGCCCCTGCGGGCGGGCGACCGCGTGGTCTTCCTCGCCACCGGCGACGGCGTCATCGTCACCCATCGCCTGCGCGCACCGGGAGCGCGACCCGCCCGGGGGTTCACCGTGCGTCCCGACGGCAGCCTCATCATCGACGCCAGCGAAGGCATCACCCTCGCCACCGGACACGCCACCATCGAACTGCGC
>DRQN01000212.1 GCA_011371455.1 Gammaproteobacteria bacterium | reverse complement strand
GCGAGGCCGTCGGCATAGCCCGGCGCCAGCGTGGCGTGGGCGGTGAGCAGGGCCAGGCTGTCGCTGGGGGTGACGAAGAAACGCCGGCCGAGGATCATGTTGCGGTCGCCGTCGCCGTCGGAGGCGGCGCCAAAGTCCAGCGCCTCGTCGCCAAACTGCTCGTCGACCAGCGCCTTGGCATAGGTGAGATTGGGGTCGGGGTGGCCGCCGCCGAAGTCGGGCAACGGTACGCCGTTGATCACCGTGCCCCTGGGCGCGCCCAGCTGGCGTTCGAGAATTGCCGTGGCGTAGGGCCCGGTGATGGCGTGCATGGCGTCGAAACGCATGCGGAAGCCGGACTCGAACAAGTGGCCGATGGCCCTGAAATCGAACAGCCCGGCCATCAGCTCGGCGTAGTCGGCCACCGGATCGATGACGCTCACGGCCATGCCGTCCAACGTGAATTCGTGCTCCCGGTCCAGCGCCATCTCTACCGCGTCGGCGATGCGGTATTCGCGGATGGTCTTGCTGCGCTCGAAGATGGCGTTGGTGATCTTTTCCGGCGCCGGACCGCCGTTGCCGGTGTTGTACTTGATGCCGAAGTCGCCGTCCGGCCCGCCCGGGTTGTGGCTGGCGGAGAGGATGATGCCGCCGAAGGCGCCGTGCTTGCGGATCACGCAGGAGGCCGCCGGGGTCGACAACAGGGCGTCACGCCCCACCAGCACGCGGCCGAAGCCGTTGGCGGCGGCCATGCGCAGGATGGTCCTGGTCGCCTCGAGGTTACCGTAGCGACCGTCGCCGCCCACCACCAGGGTCTTGCCTTCGAAGCCTTCCAGGCTGTCGAAGATGGACTGCACGAAGTTCTCCAGATAATGCGGCTGCTGGAATACCGTGACCTTCTTGCGCAGGCCGGAGGTGCCGGGCTTCTGGTCGGGGAAGGGCTGGGTCGGGATCGTCTGTATCGCCATGGGTGAAGCCTTTTGTATCGCTGGGAAAAACGTGCCGCCTCCCCCCTGTTTCTGGCCTGAATCCGTGGAGTCAGGTCTGAGCCAGGTGGGAGCGAAATGATCGGGAAGGTGCCATTGAAGGCCCAACGATAGCAGAATCCACCGCCGGCGGAAGAATCAGTCTTGTCCAATATGAAATGAGTCAAGGGTGGGCACGTTTTATGTACCCACGCATTATCCCATGCCCTGCAATACCGCGTGGGCACATAAAGACGTGCCCACCTGACTCCCACACCACCCGGCATGCGGGTCCGCACCGGGCGGTTCGGGAAGTTGAGGTCATGAGAGGCGTGGCACACCCAGCCGGTCAAAGAAGACAATCGGCATCACCGCGTTCAGCAGGTAGCGGCTGCTGCGCCACCACCGCCGACTATTCGCCGCAATGCGCCGGGCCACTTCGTCCGTGGCCCCCATCGCCTTCAGTTCCCGGTACATGGTCTTGCCCCGCTTCCAGTGCTTGAGCTGCAGGGCGCGCAGACGATGGCGCAGCCATTCATCCAGTCGCCGAAATACCCCCGGCGTCTGGGCCATATAGCTGTGCGCTTCGTCTGTTTCGTCTGTCAAGCTTGGTAATATCCGCTTGTTCGTGCCATTTACTCATCGGGGCCTCCGGTCGGCTTTAGATGTTGGGCGTCGAACACCTGCATCACAACCTTTCGCGAGGCCTACTTCCTTGTTTGTCAGCTTGTTACGTGTCGATTCAGTGCAAATTTGAACTCCGCAACTTGAGTAAATAGAATGAAGGTAGAGGGCACGAGGGAGGCCTCGTGGTGAAGGTGTTACCTCTTTGAGATGGAGGCAGGACGATGACGCGGAGAATGGCTCAGTGGATAGGTTTTCTGGTTCTGGTTCCGGTGATCGCGTCCTGTGGCGGCGGCGGGGGCGGTTCTTCCCCTGATACCGGCAGTGGAGGCAAACCCTCGGTGGCGGCGAAGACCTCGGTGGTCGCCCCGGGAGATGCCGACTGCCCCGCGGGCGGCATCCTGGTGGAGACGGGCATCGACGAGAACGGCAACGGCGTGCTGGATGCCAGCGAGGTGGATGTCAGCGAGAAGGTGTGCAACGGCGGCACCACCCTGGTGGACATGAATCCTGAGCCGGTGGGGGTCAACTGTCCCATGGGTGGCCTGCGTATCGATTCCGGCGTGGACAGCAACGGGAACGGCAGCCTGGACCCGGACGAGATCACCCAGACGGGTTTCGTCTGCAACGGTGGCGACGGAAGTATCGGCTGGCAGGTGCCGGCCTTGCTCGAGCTCAACAGTACCGGTTCTGCCAGGGATCCACAGGTGGTGGTGGATTCGAATGGCTATGCCACGGCGGTTTGGAAACAGCCGCAGTTCAACGGGGCGCCCGATAGCGTCTATTCCAGCCGTTATGTCCCGGGTGTCGGCTGGGGTGAGGTCCAGCTCGTCGAGACGGACGAGTCGGGGAGGGCGTGGTATCCCAAGGTGGCGGTTGATCCCGGTGGCACCGTCGTGGCGGTGTGGTACCAGTTCGACGGTTCGAACTACAACATCTGGGCCAATCACTATGTTCCGGGCTTTGGCTGGAGCATGCCCCAGGCCATCGACAACGTATCCGGGTCTGCCTACAGGCCCCAGGTGGCGGTCGATGACAGTGGCAATGCCATTGTGGTGTGGTATCAGTACGATGGTTCGCGTTTCAACATCTATTCCAACCGCTATGTTTCGGGCACGGGCTGGGAAGGCGCCCAGCTCATAGAAACGGACGACACCGGAGATGCAAGCTATCCTCAGGTGGCCATGGACGGCAACGGCACTGCTGTGGTGGTGTGGTCGCAGTTCGACGGTACGCGCGACAGCATCTGGTCCAACCGCTATGTCCCGGGCACGGATTGGGAAGGTGCCCAACTCATCGAGGCGAACGATGCCGGAAATGCAATGAATCCCCGGGTAGCCATGGACGACAGCGGCAATGCCGTGGCGGTATGGGAACTCTACGACGGCACGCTCTACCACGTCTGGTCCAACCGCTATGTCTCGGGCACGGGCTGGGGCACGGCGGAACTCATCGAAACAGAAGATGCCATGAATGCGTTGAGTCCCCAGGTGGCCATGGACGGCAGCGGCAACGCCGTGGCGGTGTGGAGGCTGGCGGACGGCACGCGGTACAACCTCTGGTCCAAACGCTATGTTCCGGGCACGGGTTGGGAGGCTCCTCAACTCATCGAGACGGACAATACCTCCGGTGTGCAGAGTCCCCAGGTGGCGATGGACGGCAACGGCAATGCGGTGGTGGTCTGGACGAACTATGGGCGGCTCTGGTCAAACCGCTACGTCTTGGGTGCGGGCTGGGGCACGGCCCAGCTCGTCGAGACGGACAATACCGGGAGTGCGCACAATCCCAGCGTGGCGATGGATGGCAATGGCAACGCCGTGGTGGCGTGGGAGCAGTACGACGGCACGATGTACAACCTCTGGTCCAACCGCTGGCAGGCGCCGTAGCACCGGCTGATGTGCTTGCTTGACAATGAACGGGAGGACCGGCGTGCTCCCCCGTTTTTATGGCCCGACGGCCGGGTTAATTTTTCATCGTTTCGCCAATGGCCTGCAAATCGGCATGATACGATGACGCACCATGGGCCCGCTGGCGACGTTACTGAAACCCAGTTCGCGGGCGATCTCCGCCAGCCGGTCGAATTCCCCGGGGTGACGAAGCGGTCCACCGCCAGGTGGTCGCGGCTGGGCTGCAGGTACTGGCCCAGGGTGAGCATGTCGCAGCCGTGGGCGCGCAGGTCGCGCAGCACCTCGACGATCTCCTCCGTCTCCTCGCCCAGGTCCAGCATCAGGCCGGACCTGGTGGGCACCTCGGGGTAGCTTTCCTTGAAGCGCTGCAGCAGCTCGAGTGACCAGGCGTAGTCGGCGCCGGGGCGGGCCTTGCGCTACAGGCGCGGCACCGTCTCCAGGTTGCGAAAGTAACTGGCGGTGTTGTCCGGCACCGGCACGTGTCGCGCCAGCCACAGCCGGTTGAGAGGTAGGGGAAATCGACGTAGTGTAACGGCAGAGATGACGGGTGAATGGGCCGCGCGAAGCGGCGGCACGCTTCCTCTCCACGGCCGGCCGCCCTTCCGCAGTTGCGCTTCGCTTCACTCGCCATGACCAGCTCGTGGCGGGACTTGCACCCGCAGGGGTGCGCCCATGCTGGGCACAACGAGCAGGCCCTCCACGCTCACGGTGGAGGGCCTGCAATTTGCCAACTGTAAGGGGCGTTACAGGGCGCGCAGGAAGGCCACGAGATCGCCCTTCTCTGCCGCGCTCAGGTCGAGCTGCAGAATCAGGTTGAAGAATTCCACCGTGTCCTCCAGGGTCAGCAAACGGCCGTCGTGCAGGTAGGGCGGGTTGTCCTTGACGCCGCGCAGGGGAATGGTCTTGAGCTTGCCATCGACGCTGGCCTGACGGCCGTTGACCATCACCGGCTTGAAGAAGCGCTCGGTCTGCAGGTCATGCATCTGGTTGTCGGTGTAATAGGGCGGCGTGTGGCAGGTGCTGCAGCGGCCCTTGCCGAAGAAGATGTCCTGTCCGCGCAGCTCGGCCTCGCTGGCCTTGGCGGGATCGAGCTG
>DRQN01000211.1 GCA_011371455.1 Gammaproteobacteria bacterium | reverse complement strand
ATTCAGCAGACACAGCCCGGTCAGAAACAACACCTCTTTACCGCTCGCCGCCGTGAGTTGCTCGACGGCCCTTTCGTGCGTACCCGGCTTGCCCAGAACCTCGTCGCCCAATACCGCCACCTGGTCGGAGCCGATGATGAGCGCCTCGGGAAACCGGCCGGCCACGGCACGGGCCTTGTCTGCCGACAGCCGTTCGACCAATGCGTGCGCTGCCTCATTGGGCCGCCGCGTTTCATCGGCCTCCGGCCGGGCGGTCGAAAAGGGCTGGCCGAGCCGCTCCAGCAGGGCCTTGCGAAACGGTGAGGTCGAGGCCAGAACCAGTTGTGCCATGGTGTGGATTCCTTGCGTTTTTCTCGGGCGACAATCCGCGCATTCTAACAGCCCGCAAATCACCCGTGTCCTGTTTGACAGCGGGGACATCAGCTGCCTTACTTACCTGAGTAAACCCCTGGGTGGAGGAAACACCATGTTTGCTTTGCGACCGTTGATCTTGCTCGTTCTCCTGTTTGGTCTCAGTGGCCAGGCATTTGCCGCGTCCTGCGCCTACCGCGATGCCATCATGGCCCTGCAGCAGGGCAATCAGGTACGTGGCCTGGCATTGTTGCGCATGGCCAGCCGGGATGGCGACCCGCGTGCCAGCCGCTACCTGGCCTCGCTACAGGACGGCGGCGACAGGCCAGCCACCGCTTCGCGTGTGGTGCTCGCCAAGTCTCGGCAATAAGCCCTTCACTTCTTCTTTTCATCCGTGTTGCGGCGTCCTTTGCGGACGCGGTCGAGTCTCGCCGCTGCTTCGGGTAATATCACCCATTCCAGTCTCCTGCCACACGGGCCCGACTTTCGAGCGAGATTTCGATTAACGTGAGCAATATCAATGCCCTGGTGGCCATCATGGCCCGCCTGCGCGATCCCGAGCACGGCTGTCCCTGGGACCGCGAGCAGACCCTGGAGAGCATCGTCCCGCACACCCTCGAAGAGGCCTACGAGGTGGCCGAGGCCATCGCCCGCGGCGACATGGCCGAGCTGCGCGACGAGCTGGGCGACCTGCTGTTCCAGGTGGTGTTCTATGCGCGCATCGCCGAGGAGCAGGGCGACTTCGGCTTCGATGACGTGGTGGAGGCCATCTGCGACAAGCTGGTTCGCCGCCATCCCCATGTCTTCGGCGATGCCGAGATCGGCGACGCCGAGGCGCAGACCGCCGCCTGGGAGGCGCACAAGGCCCGCGAGCGCGAGGCCAGACACGGCACCGGCACCCTGGCCGGCGTGGCCCGGGCCCTGCCGTCGCTGAGCCGCGCCGCCAAGCTCACCAGGCGCGCCGCGCGTGTCGGCTTCGACTGGCCCGAACTGCCGCCGGTGTTCGACAAGATGCAGGAGGAGCTGGACGAGCTGCGTCACGAGGTGGAGCAGGGAATCATCGATACCGAGCGTGTCGAAGACGAGATGGGCGACGTGCTGTTCGTCGCCGCCAACCTCGCCCGCAAGGCCGGCGTGGACCCGGAGACCGCCCTGCGCCGCGCCAACGCCAAGTTCGAACGCCGCTTCGCCGCCATGGAGGTCCTGGCCGCCGCCGAGGGCCTGACCCTCCACGAACTGGACCTGGACCGCTGGGAGGCCCTGTGGGTGCGGGTGAAGCAGGGCGAGTCTTGAAAAACGGATTTTCACCACAGAGGCACGGAGTGCACGGAGAAAATCAAAAGCAGATAACCGCGAAGGTCGCCAAGAGACGCCAAGTTTTTCTTTGCGGCTCTTGGCGACCTTTGCGGTTAAAGATTGAAAGCAGGTCTTCTCTGTGTGCTCTGTGTCTCTGTGGTGAATGCCTTTAATTGAAGTTACCCAAATGCCCGATTCCATCCGCCAGACCCTGAACACCCTCTACGATGCCCTCGACCGCTGCATGAGCGCCGACCGCCCGGCGCTGCGCAAGCGCCTGCACGGGCTGCGCCATGCCCTGCAGGCGGGGCGCGACGTGGGCGAGCGGCTGGCGAGGCTGGAACAGGACATCGCCGCCTCGCAGGGCCGCGTCGCCCAGCGCCGCGAGGCCCTGCCGCCGGTGCGCATCGACGAGGAGCTGCCCATCGGCGGCCGCTGGCGCGACATCGCCGAGGCCATCGAGAGCCACCAGGTCGTGGTGGTGGCCGGCGAGACCGGCTCCGGCAAGACCACCCAGCTGCCCAAGATCTGTCTCGCCCTGGGCCGCGGCAGCGCTGGACTCATCGGCCACACCCAGCCGCGGCGCATCGCCGCGCGCAGCGTCGCCGCGCGCATCGCGGAAGAACTGAATACCGAACCCGGCCAGGTGGTGGGCTACAAGGTGCGTTTCTCCGACCACACCCGTCCCGAATCCAACATCAAGTTGATGACCGACGGCATCCTCCTGGCCGAGCTGCAGGGCGACCGCAGCCTGAGCCAGTACGATACCCTGATCATCGACGAGGCCCACGAGCGCAGCCTCAACATCGACTTCCTGCTCGGCTACCTCAAGCGCCTGCTGCCCAGGCGGCCCGACCTCAAGCTGATCATCACCTCGGCCACCATCGACACCGGACGCTTCGCCGCGCACTTCGACCACGCGCCCGTCATCGAGGTCTCCGGGCGCAGTTACCCGGTGGAGATCCGCTACCGGCCGCTGCAGGGCGACGACGACGAGAAGGACCGCGACCAGCAGCAGGCCATCCTCGACGCGGTGGACGAGATCGCCGCCATCGACAACCGCGGCGACATCCTGGTCTTCCTCAGCGGCGAGCGCGAGATCCGCGACACCGCCGAGGCCCTGCGCAAGCACCACCCGGCGCACACGGAGATCCTGCCCCTGTACTCGCGCCTCAGCGCCGCCGAGCAGAACCGCGTGTTCAGGCCCTCCGCGCGGCGGCGCATCGTGCTCGCCACCAACGTCGCCGAGACCTCGCTCACGGTGCCCGGCATCCGCTACGTGATCGACCCCGGCACCGCGCGCATCAGCCGCTACAGCTACCGCAGCAAGGTGCAGCGCCTGCCCGTCGAGAAGATCTCCCGGTCCTCGGCCAACCAGCGCGCCGGGCGCTGCGGGCGCGTCGCCGCCGGGGTCTGCATCCGCCTGTACTCGGAGGAGGACTTCCTCAATCGGCCCGAATTCACCGAGCCGGAGCTGCGCCGCACCAACCTGGCCTCGGTCATCCTGCAGATGCGCCAGCTCGGCCTGGGCAACCCGGAGGAGTTCCCCTTCATCGACCCGCCGGACCGGCGCTTCATCCACGACGGCTACCGCCTGCTGCACGAGCTGGGCGCCCTGGACGAGCACCACCGGCTCACCCCCCTGGGCCGCCGGCTGGCGCGCCTGCCCCTGGACCCGCGCATCGGCCGCATGATCCTCGAAGCCGGTCGGCAGGGCTGCCTCAGCGAGGTGCTGGTGGTCGCCAGCGCCCTGAGCATCCAGGACCCGCGCGAGCGCCCGCAGGAGAAACAGCAGCAGGCCGACGAACGGCACCGGCGCTTCGCCGACGAGCACTCGGACTTCGTCTCCCTGCTCAACCTGTGGAACCACTACGAGGAACAGCGCAGGCACCTGTCCAACAGCCAGCTGCGCAAGTACTGCCGCAAGTCCTTCCTCGCCTTCATGCGCATGCGCGAGTGGCGCGAGACCTGGCAGCAGCTCAAGCAGACCGCCCGCGAACTGGGCCTGCCCCTGAACACGGAGCCGGCCGACTACGCCGCCCTGCACCGCGCCCTGCTCACCGGCCTGCTGGGCAACCTGGGCAACCGCATGGAGGAGCCCGACCGCAAACCGCCGGCGGTGAAGGGCCGCGGCCCGCGCCCGCGCAAGGGCCCGCAGGCCTACCAGGGCGCGCGCAACGCGACCTTCTACCTGTTCCCCGGCTCGGCGGTGGCGAAGAAGCGCCCCAAGTGGGTGAT
>DRQN01000210.1 GCA_011371455.1 Gammaproteobacteria bacterium | reverse complement strand
TTCGAGTATTCGGACGCGGTGGTGGAACGCTTCCAGACCCGCCACACCAAATACCATATCCCCAACAGCGAGGTGCTGCCGCGCCTGCCGGAGGCCGTGGACAACATGGCCGAGCCCATGGTGGGGCAGGACGCGGTGGCCTTCTACCTGCTCGCCGAGCGGGTATCAAAGGACGTGAAAGTGGTGCAGAGCGGCCAGGGCGCGGACGAGGTGTTCGGCGGCTATTTCTGGTACCCGCGCATGGCGGCGGACAGCGGCACGGACCTGGAGCGCTTCGCCCGCCACTACTTCGACCGTCCCCACGAGGAATTCCTGGAGACCGTCACCACGCCTTACCGTGGCGAGGACTGGACCTCGAAGCTGGTGGCCGAACGCCTGGCCGAGCCGGGCGCCGGCAGCTTCCTCGACCGCGTGCTGCGCTTCGACGTCACCACCCTCATCGTCGACGACCCGGTCAAGCGCGTCGACAACATGACCATGGCCTGGGGCCTGGAGGCGCGCGTGCCCTTCCTCGACCACGAACTGGTGGAGCTGGCCATGCAGATGCCGCCGGAACTCAAGCTCGGGTCCGACGGTAAGCACGTGCTCAAGCGCATCGCCCGCGGCCTGATCCCGGACGCGGTCATCGACCGCCCCAAGGGCTACTTTCCCATGCCGGCGCTGAAGTACGTGCGCGGCGAGTTCCTCGACTTCATGCGCGACATCCTCGACGCCGAGGCCTGCCGTGCGCGTGGAGTGTTCGAACGCGCCTACGTGGAGAAGCTGCTGGCCGCGCCGGACCGCTACTTCACCAAGCTGCAGGGCAGCAAGCTGTGGCACCTGGCCTTGCTGGAACTGTGGCTGCAGCGAAACGTGGATACGGCGCCGGATTAGCCGCCGGGCTCTCGGTAAATCCTGACTTCAATGCTCAGGAATAATCGGGTAGACTTTAAATGGCTGCACGGAGGCCCCATGTAGCAAGTTTCCGAATTGAACAGAGGTTGAGCAAGATGGACGTATTGGAACGCATCAAACAGCAGGTCGAAAGCCACCCCGTCGTGCTGTACATGAAGGGCACGCCGCAACTGCCGCAATGCGGATTTTCCTCCCGTGCCGCCGAGGCCCTGGGGGCCTGCGGTGAAGAATTTGCCTATGTGAACGTGCTCTCGGACCCGGAAATCTTCGAGAACCTGCCGCGTTTCGCCGACTGGCCGACCTTCCCCCAGCTGTACATCAACGGCGAGTTGATCGGCGGCTGCGACATCACCCTGGAGCTGTACCAGAGCGGTGATCTGCAGAAGATGGTCAAGGAAGCCATGGCCGGCAGGAGCAAGGAAGACGACTGAGCCCCATCGTTTCCGAACGAATCAGCCTCGGCATTTCAGGGATGTCGGGGCTTTTTTTCGGCAGGGAAACAGGGGTCGGCGTTTCCCGGCGGAAGCCGATGCCGCATGGATGGTTTCAAGCGGTAAGGGTCTGGGTGGGCACGCCTTTTGTGTCCACACATTGCCCCGTGCCCTGCAGTACCGCGTGGGCACACAAAACGCGCCACACCCTGATTGTGGCTGTGTGCTCAGCCCACTACCGTCCGCCGCCGTTCGTTTTCCCGCCGCAGGCCCTGCACACGCAGGCTCATGGGCGGAACCTCCTCCGCGTCGATGCGCACGTCCAGCACCGTCGGTCCTTGCCGGCTGCACAGGGTTTCGATGTCCAGCGCCTGCATGTCTTGCGGTGAGTGAATGATGATGCCTTCGGCACCCATGGCCCGCGCCAGGGCGGCGAAGTCCGTTTCTGGCAGCTGGTGGGCGATGGACTCGGCGCCGGCCAGGCGCTGGCCATGCTTGACCATCCCCAGGGCGTGATCATTGAGGATCACGAAGATGACGCTCAATTGCTCGGCGACGGCGACGCTCAGTTCCTGTCCACTCATGAGAAAGCTGCCGTCGCCGGTGATGCTCACCACCGGTCCGTCGGGATAGGCCAGGGCGGCGCCGACGGCGGCGCCGATGGCCCAGCCCATGGAGGAGAATTCGATGCTGGTGCGGAACAGGCCGCCATTGACGCCGCGGCGGTTGTGCGAGCGGCGTTCCTTGGGTTGCAGATAGTGCACGGCCCAGGCGACGCTGTTGCCGGTGTCGGCGAAGAATCGGGTATTGGCCGGAAAGCGCTGGTTGAGTTCGTGCATCAGGCGCTGGGGCTTGATGGGCGTGGCGTCGGAGAGGCACTTTGTCTCTTCGTCCAGGCTGAAGCGGGGGGTGTCTTCGGCAGTGATGGGCGGTAGTGGTTTCGGTGCCTGTTTGTCGTTCGCGCCGGCGGCCTCCATCTGCGCCATGATTTCCTCGAAGATGGCCAATACGTGGCCGCGCACATGCAGCCGCGCCATGGGCGAGCGGGTCAGGTTCTCGCTCACCGAATCGATGTGCACCAGGCGTTCGTTGAGCAGGGCGGTCTCGCTCCAGCCACCGCTGGCCCATTCGCTGAGGTTGGTTTCCACGGCGATGATCAGGTCCACCTCGGCGGCGGTCAGTACCGCCCGTGCGCTGCTGTGGCCGGCAAAGCCGATCACGCCGCGGTAGCGTGGGTGATCCGGGTTGACCAGGCCTTTGCCGTGGGGGGTGGTGATGAGGTAGGCGTCGAGGCGTTCGGCAAAGGCCAGGATGGCGCCGATGGCCTCGCCGCAACCGCCACCGAGAACGATCGCGACCCGCCGCGCCCGGGCGATGTCTTCGAGCAGGGCGGTGGTCTTTTCCGGGTCGACGATGTGGGGCGTTTGCAACAGTTTCGGCAGATCGAAACGGGGCGTGCCGTCGGGCAGCTTTTGTCGCATGACGTCGAGAGGAATGCTCAGGTGCACCGGCCCGCGCGGGGAGTGGAAGGCGGTCATCACGGCGGTGATCAGTTTGTGTTGCAGCTGGTCGATGTGTGAAACGAGGGTGCTGTAGCGGGTGCAGTGCTGCAGCATGTTGACGGTGTCGATGCCGGTGCAGGAGGATTCCTGGAAGGCGCCGCGGCCGAAAGTGGGCAGTGGTGTCTGTGCCGAGATGGCCAGCAGCGGTACGTTGTTTTGGTGGGCGTCGGCGAGGCCGGTGATCATGTTGGTGGTGCCGGGGCCGGTGGTGGCGCAGCAGACGCCGAGGCGCCCGGTCTGGCGGGCGTAGCCGTCGGCCATGAATACGGCGCCGTTTTCGTGCCGCGCCACCACCGGGCGAATGCCACCGCGCCGCGAGCTGCGCGCAAGGGCGTCATACAGGGGTTCGATGGCACCGCCGGGGATGCCGAAGATATAGTCGCAGCCGATTTGTTCGAGGTAGTACAGGATGATGTCGCTGGCATCGAGACCGGTTTGAGGGGGTGGATGGGTGCTCACGGGGACCTCGCTGTGGTTGGTGATGCCATATCTTAAGGCTATTTGTTGGAGACTCAATTATTACTGGTTCCGATATGAACCCTGAATCCGTGGGTTCATGACGGCGAATGACACAACTCATTGATTCGTCTCGCTATATGAATCAAGCAGTTGCGTGCTTCATCCGCCCTGAATCCACGGATTCAGGATGAACGATAACGGAGTTTGGGCGATTTTGTGCCGATTTCAGCGTCCGTGCCGGTTTGGGTCGCCCCACAGGTTGACGATCTTGCAGAACAGTTCGGCGGTCTTTTCCGTGTCGTAGACGGCGGAGTGGGCCTGGCTGTCGTCCCATTCGATACCGGCGGCGGCGATGGCGCGCGCCAGCACGGTCTGCCCGTAGGCGAGGCCGGCGAGGGTGGCGGTGTCGAAGGTGCTGAACTGGTGAAAGGGGTTGCGCTTGATGCCGGTGCGCGCCACCGCGGCCTTGAGGAAGGCGAGATCGAAGGCCGGGTTGTGGCCGACCAGGATGGCGCGCGAGCAGCCGCTGCCCTTGATGGCGTTGCGGATGGGTTCGAAGATCTTTTTCAGCGCCGGGCCTTCGGCCTCGGCGATGCGTAGGGGGTGGTGCGGGTCGATGCCGGTGAAGGCCAGTGCCGAGGCCTCCAGGTTGGCGCCGGGAAAGGGCTGCACGTGGGCGCTGACGGTTTGCCCCGGATATACCTGGCCCTCGCTGTCCATGTGGATGGGCACGGCGGCGATCTCCAGCAGGGCGTCGGTTTCGGCGTTGAAGCCGGCGGTCTCGACGTCGACGACGACGGGCAGGAAGCCGCGAAAGCGGCGCGCGATGCCGCTCTTTGCGGGTGCGGTTTCCGCCAGTTCTTCGGCGCTTTCGGGGGCATCGGGGTTCACGGTGTCTGTCGTCTCGTCAGGTTGCGGTCGTTTTTGTTGCCGGGCTGGCCGTGCTTGTGCCTATGGTTGCAGTTTCCAGTGCAGTGCCTCACCGGCCAGAAAGGGCACCAGCGGCGCCTCGCCCCGGGTATCGGCGAAGGGCAGGGTGTCGGGCACCTGCCAGTCTTGTCTGACCAGCGTTACCTGCTCTTTGTTGCGTGGCAGGCCATAGAAATCGGCGCCGAAGTGGCTGGCGAAGCCTTCCAGCCGGTTCAGCGCGCCGGCCTGTTCGAAGGCGGTGGCGTATAGCTCGATGGCGGCATGGGCGCTGAAGATGCCGGCGCAGCCGCAGGCGGATTCTTTGGCGTCTTTTGCGTGCGGGGCGCTGTCGGTGCCGAGGAAGAATTTCGGGTTGCCGCTGGTGGCGGCTGCGATCAGGGCCTGGCGATGGCTTTCGCGCTTCAGCACCGGCAGGCAGTAGAAGTGTGGATGCATGCCGCCCACCAGCATGGCGTTGCGGTTGAACAGCAGGTGCTGTGGGGTAAGGGTGGCGGCGACGTTCGGTCCGCTGTCGTGTACGAACTCGACGGCGTCGCGGGTGGTGATGTGCTCGAACACCACGCGCAGGTCGGGGTGGCGCTCGGTCAGCGGCGCCAGCTGGTGGTCGATGAAGGCCTTTTCCCGGTCGAAGACGTCGATGTCGTCGCGGGTCATCTCGCCGTGCACCAGCAGCGGCAGGCCAATTTCGGCCATGGCCGCCAGGGTGTCGTCCACTTTCCCCGGATCGGTGACGCCGGCGTCGGAATTGGTGGTGGCGCCGGCGGGGTAGAGCTTCACGGCGTGCACGTGGCCGCTGTCCCTGGCGCGGCGCACCTCCTCGGCGGTGGTGTTGTCGGTCAGGTACAGGGTCATCAGCGGCTGGAAGTTGCTGTCCGCCGGCAGGGCGTCGAGGATGCGCCGGCGGTAGGCCAGGGCCTGCGCGGTGGTGGTTACCGGTGGACGCAGGTTGGGCATGATGATGGCGCGATGGAACTGGCGCGCACTGTAGGGTGCCACGGCGGCCATGGCTGCGCCGTCACGCAGGTGCAGGTGCCAGTCGTCGGGGCGGGTGAGCGTGATTTGTTGCAAGGATTGTGACAATGGACATCCGGTCGTGGCGAAGGTGGATGTCCATTATGCCACGTTTGCCGCCCGGATTAAGGTGCGCGCAATTCAGGCGGATGATGGCGTTCAGGCTTTCAATTGTTGCGTTTCGGCTTGATGGGTTTGGGGTGGCAGGTGGTGCAATCCCCGGTCGTCGGCGGGTGGGCGAGCACGTGGGCCGTTGCGGAGGGCATGGCGGACACGGCGGGGGTGGTGATGACGGCGGCCAGAATGACGGCGGCCACTCCTGTGCCCGCGGCATTTTTGATAATACGTTTATCTCGCTTTTGCATTTTCATCACGATGATTCCTCTTGCATGTGAAGGCGGTAACCTCAGGGCGTTGCATCGCAGGCCTGTATCATGGGGAACGGGCCGCCGCTGCTTTGGTAGCCGCAGTCGTTCTCGGTCCAGTGCCCGCTTTGTTTGAAGGTGACGACATAGAGCTTGGCATTGAGGTAATAGGGGCCGTTGACATAGCCGTCGCCGACCCAGTTGGGGTCGGTGTATCTGTCGATGACGGTGCCCGCCGGCAGACCGGCCTCCGGGCCCACGTCGTTCAGGTTGACCAGCAGCGCCTTGTTTTTCCAGCCATGGGGCACGGCCACATGACAGTTGGTGCAGGCGAACGTGCTGCCGAAGCCACCGGTTGCCGGGGCGCTGTTGGCGATATCGGCATGCAGGATGTGCAGGTTGACCTTGGAGGTGTCAAAGGGCATCCAGCCGCAGCCCACAAAGCTGATCCCCTCGGAATCCCTGAAGCCGCTCAGGCCGGGGTTGGTGTTGTTGGGGTTGGCGTAGTCGTCCCAGTTGTGGCACTTGAAGCACAGGTGGTCCGTGGTGGTGCCGGACACCCCCTGCTGTACGTAGCCGGTGGTGTTGTCCCATGGCCCTTTGAGGAGGAAGTTGTTTTGTGAGCCGTGGGGGCCCCAGGGGTTGCCGTTCTCGCCACCGTCCGGCACCACGGTGCCCGTCGCGGTGTTCGAGCCGTGGCAGTCGGAGCAGTACATGGTCTGGGTGCCGACATTGGTGCCGGTGGCGTCATTCCATGGTGCCAGGAAGTTGGTGGCATCCATGAGCCGGACCGCGGCGGTGCGGCCGGTGTCGTCCATGACCGGGTGCCAGGAGCGGTGGTTGTTGGTCGCGTAGGCGGGTGCCGCGCCGCCGGAGGTTCCCGAGGTGCCCTCGCCTTTGTGGAGAGGGGGTGCGCGGAATTCCATGGCCTGGTTGGTGTACTGGGTCACGTTATTGGTGCCGTACGGCGTATTGCCACCCGAGTCTCCCAGCTGGGGCGGCGTGTCATAGGCATAGTTGGAGTGGCACTTGAGACAGACCTGGTACTCGCGCGTGACATAGGTCTGATTCACATCGGTGGGGCCATTGATCGGCGGATTGCCACGCTTGACCTGGAAGTCGAACGGGTTGACGGTAAACTCATCGGAGAGGTAGACCGGCTCGACACCCCAGGTGCCGCGCAGGACGCCGGAGGCGAGGTTGCTGTGTGGCGCGCTGTGGTCGTGGGTGCCGGCGGCGTCCGGCGTCGAGGGGTCGGCGTTGAACTGGCGGTTTCTGATGACGCGATGCGGGTTGTGGCAGTCGGTGCACTCGGCGTGACGGTTGAGCAGGTTGCCTTTCCCCAGCTTGGCCGGGGACTCCAGAAAGTCCTTGCCGCTGCCCGCCAATGTGCTTGAGCCGATGTCGTGGACTTCCGCATTCGCGGGTTGCTCGGCGCTGCCGATGGGCATGTGAATGGGGAGTGAGAAGTCGCTTTTGATGTCAGGCACTTCGGTGCCGAAGCCCTGACTCGTCAGCGTGCCGCCGTCGCTGGAATGGCAGGTGTAACAGGCTTCCTCGATGGCCGGGCCACCGCCTTGCTTGGCGCCGCTGGCGGTTGTGAGGCCATCCGTGCCCTCTCGCAGCAGCCTTCTGGAGCCCTGCACCGAGTGGGTGTCGTGGCAGGCGAGGCAGGCGGACTCCCATACCTGTGTGCCGAGCGGGAAGTCTCGCAGTGTGGCCGCGCTTGCCGAATACTGCTCATTGGCCACCACCTCATCGGCGTGTGCGGAGCCTATCCATCCCGCCTTGTCGTGGCAGGCCAGGCAAATGGTGTCTGTCGCCTCGTTGAAGAGGGTGGTGCTTGGGGAAGCCTTTTGCAGCCGGTTGAGGCGCAGGAACTTGATGTCTTCATTGGCGTTCGTGCTGCGGATGTGGGGGTCGTGGCAGCTGATGCATTCCACCCGGCCCTGCTCCAGCGGGACGGTGGGCTGGACGCCGCTGGCGCGGGTGCCCAGGTGGGAGACGAGACTCGGGTCGCGCAATTCCCCGTCTGCGTCGGCCAGGGCGGAATCGAAAGTGAAAGAGATCGGGTGATCGTTGGTGAGGTCGGTACCCAGGTTGCGGGTGTAACCGGTCGTGATCCCTTCGCCGGCCGGCATGACGGTGCCGCCGCCCTGAATGGCCATGTCGATGTCCGGTGTGGTCGGATCCTGGTCGGTCAGTGCGCCGTCGAGCACATTGACCGCGCCGATGGCCAGCGATCCATCGTGGCAGGACAGGCACAACTTGGAGGAGTCGGTGGGCTGGCCGACGGTCGCCTCCATGGAGGCGGAATCGTAAGGCGCATAGGTGGCCCCCGACAATTTGCGGTTCCAGAGTGGCCCGACGTCTGGTTCGGCGGAGTGGGGCGTGTGACAGAACACGCAAATCTCCGATTCGCTGATCGCCGCCACATTGCGCGACTCCCCGCCCGGTAGGGATGGTGTGATGGTGGCGGAGAAATTATGACGGGTATTCTGGATGTCTGAAATGCGGTTGGTCGGCAGGCCACCTGCTAGGCTCACGCCCGACAGGGCGAAGCACAGGGCCCACAGCAAGAGGATTGGGGGCTTTTTTGCTGTCGAAACAAGCAGTTGTCCTTTTGCCATGTTACGTCTCTCTCTCTTGCCTGATCCTGGTGCCAGGCGCGGCTACACGTTGCTGGGACAGGCGGTCATGAAGTATTGTTCCGCGAATTTCTGGCGTCGGCTCGCAAGGAGCTTTGTCGTCGCTTGTCCCTGTAAAAGCATTCACTATCTGTATGATCGTCACGAATGCCATCTTAGTTAATAGCCAATGCAGTTA
>DRQN01000209.1 GCA_011371455.1 Gammaproteobacteria bacterium | reverse complement strand
GTGTTGGGCTCGGCGCCGTAGGCGGTGGAGGCGCCGGAGAATATCTTGCTCCTGGTGGCAAGCTGGGCGTGGATCTCCAGCCCGATGACGACTTCCCAACTGCCTTGCCACGGAGACGCAGAGGACACAGAGTTATTCATAAGACAAACCTTTTAATGCCGTTTTTCAGTAAGCTGGAGTTAAAGTCGATCAATAGACCAACATCAAATTTTCCCAATCGCATATAACCCAATATTTGCGCTTCGAACACAGGCTCAAAACGATCCACACTCTTCAGCTCTATTACCACCCGATTCTCCACCAGCAAGTCGAGCCGGCAATCGCCTATCCGGCATTCTTTGTAATACACCGGCAGTTGTTTTTGTTGCTGGAATCGAAGTCCTGCCCTCTCCAGCTCGATATAAAGTGCAGATTCATACACCGACTCCAGCAACCCTGGCCCCAGCGTCCTGTGAACCTCAATCGCACAACCAATGATCTTTTCCGTGATCTCATTGTTTTCCATTTCTCTGTGCACTCTGTGTCTCTGTGGCTAAAACCCTTTCGGAATTTGCTCATGCCAATTTGTTGACTGCTGATATTTATGCGCCACGTTGAGCAGACGCGCCTCGTCGAAGTAGTTGCCGATGATCTGCAGCCCCACCGGCAGGCCGTCGACGAAGCCGGCGGGGATGGACATGCCCGGCAGGCCGGCGAGGTTGGCGGCGATGGTGTAGATGTCCGACAGGTACATACTCACCGGGTCGTCGCTCTTTTCACCCAGCTTGAAGGCCACATCGGGAGCGGTGGGGCCCATGATCACATCCACCTGCTCGAAGGCCTGTCTGAAATCGTCGCTGATGAGATGCCGCATCTTCTGCGCCTTCAGGTAGTAGGCGTCGTAGTAACCGGCGGACAGGGCATAGGTGCCGATCATGATACGGCGCTTGACCTCGGGGCCGAAGCCCTCGCCGCGCGAGCGCTTGTACAGGTCTTCCAGATCCTTCGGTTCCTCGCAACGATAGCCGAAGCGCACGCCGTCGAAGCGCGACAGGTTGGAGGAGCACTCGGCCGGTGCGACGACATAATAGGTGGGGACCGACAATTCCGCGTTGGGCAGGCCGACCTCGATCACTTCCGCGCCTAACTGCTTGTATTGATCGATGGCCGCCTCGATCACCTTCGCCACCCCGGCGTTCAGGCCCTCGCCGAAGTATTCCCTGGGCAGGCCGATGCGCAGGCCTCTCAGGGGCTTGTCGAGACCGTCGGTGTAGTCCGGCACCTCGCGCTCGACGCTGGTGGAGTCGCGCTCGTCGAAACCGGCCATGACATTGAGCACCATGGCCGCGTCCTCGGCCGTGCGGGTCATGGGGCCGCCCTGGTCGAGACTGGAGGCGAAGGCGATCATGCCGTAGCGCGACACGCGCCCGTAGGTGGGCTTGAGGCCGGTGATGCCGCACAGCGCCGCCGGCTGGCGGATGGAGCCGCCGGTGTCGGTGCCGGTGGCAAACGGCGCCAGGTGCGCCGCCACCACCGCGGCGGAACCGCCGGAGGAGCCGCCGGGCACGGTGTCGGTGTTCCAGGGGTTCTTCACCGCGCCGTAGAAGGACGTTTCATTGGATGAACCCATGGCGAACTCGTCCATGTTGGCCTTGCCCAGCATGGGCATGCCGGCCTCCTTCAACTTGCGCACCACGGTGGCGTCGTAGGGGGCGATGAAGTTGTCGAGCATCTTCGAGCCGCAGCTGGTCTTCACGCCGTCGGTGCAGAAGATGTCCTTGTGCACCAGGGGGATGCCGGTGAGCGGGCCGGCCTCGCCGCGGGCGCGCCGCTCGTCGGCCTCGCGGGCCTGGGCCAGGGCCTGGTCGGCGGTGACGGTAATCAGGCAGTTGAGTTCGCCACCGAGGGCTTCGATGCGCTGCAGGAAGTGGCGGGTCAGGTCGACGCTGGTATATTCACCGGCGGCGAGGCCACGGGACAGTTCGGCTAGGGTTTTCGTGTGCATGGGCGGTGAGGGTGTCGATTTGATGTTATGGGCGACGATGTGGAAAAGCGAATCCGGCCGTGACGGGCGTTACCGTCACGGGTTGTTCGCTGGCCTTACTCGATGACCTGCGGCACCAGATAGAGGCCGTTTTCCACCTGCGGCGCGATCTTCTGAAAACGCTCGCGCTGGTTTTCTTCGCTGACCACGTCCTCGCGCAGGCGCTGCGGCATGTCCAGCGGATGGGCCATGGGCGTAACCGCCCCGGTATCGATGGCGTCCATGCGCTCGACCAGTTCGAGGATGTCGGACAGATTGCGCGCGTATTCCGGGATGTCCGCCTCGTCGACGGCCAGGCGGGCCAGGTGGGCGATCTTTTCAACGTCTTCCTTTTGCAGCGACATAGGGGGAGTCTCTCGGCAAGCGAACAAGGCGGATAAAATGGAGCGCAGAGTTTACCCCAGAATCCCCTGTGGCCCAAAGCCTGCACGAGGGCGCGCCTTGCCGAAACCCCTTGGCATTGCTACAGTAGCGCAAATTTTCCCGGCCTGTTTCCAGGGCCCGTCCAGCAACCCGTTTCCCTGAGCCAAATTTCATGTTTGCACGATTACGTGGCCTGTTTTCCAATGACCTGTCCATCGATCTGGGCACCGCCAACACACTGATCTATGTCAAGGGCGAAGGCATCGTCCTCAATGAACCCTCGGTGGTCGCCATCCGCATGGAACGCGGCACCGGCAACCCCAAGAACATCGCCGCCGTGGGCGCCGAGGCCAAGCGCATGCTGGGCCGCACGCCGGGCAACATCCAGGCCATCCGCCCACTGAAAGACGGCGTGATCGCCGATTTCACGGTCACCGAAAAGATGTTGCAGCATTTCATTCACAAGGTGCACAAGGACAAGTTCAAGTTCTTCCACCCCAGCCCGCGCGTGCTGGTGTGCGTGCCCTGCGGTTCCACCCAGGTGGAGCGCCGCGCCATCCGCGAATCCGCCGCCGGTGCCGGCGCGCGCGAGGTGTACCTGATCGAGGAGCCCATGGCGGCGGCCATCGGCGCCGGTCTGCCGGTCAGCGAGGCCAGCGGCTCCATGGTGCTGGACATCGGTGGCGGCACCACCGAGGTGGCGGTGATCTCCCTCACCGGCATCGTCTATTCCGCCTCGGTGCGCATCGGCGGCGACCGCTTCGACGAGGCCATCATCAATTACGTGCGCCGTAACTACGGCACCCTGATCGGCGAAACCACCGCCGAGCGCATCAAGCAGGAGATCGGCAGCGCCTATCCCGGCGACGAAGTCCTGGAGATGGAGGTCAAGGGCCGAAACCTGGCGGAAGGCATCCCGCGCAGTTTCACGCTCAACAGCAATGAAATCCTCGAGGCCTTGCAGGAGCCCCTGTCCGGCATCGTCAGCGCGGTGAAGACCGCCCTGGAGCAGACTCCGCCCGAACTGGGCGCCGACGTCGCCGAGCGTGGCATGGTGCTCACCGGTGGCGGCGCCCTGCTGCGCGACTTCGACCGTCTGCTGGCGGAGGAGACCGGTCTGCCGGTGCTGGTGGCCGAGGAACCGCTGACCTGCGTGGCCCGTGGTGGCGGCCGCGCGCTGGAGATGATCGACGAGACCGGCACCGACGTCTTTGCCTCGGAATAAGGCCTCACAACAGGGCTTCGCCTGCGAGGCCCTGTCCCGACCCGGGAGAGCAGCAACATAAAACCGCTATTTATCCAGGGCCCCTCCATCACCACGCGGCTGGTGATACTGGTGTTCGTCTCCGCGGCGCTGATGGCGGTGGATCACCGGCAGAACTGGCTCGAAGACCTGCGCGGCGGCATCTCGGTACTGGTCTATCCACTGCAGTACCTGGTCAACCTGCCGGTCTCCGCCTCCAGCTGGATCGGCGAAAACCTCTCCTCGCGCGAGGCCCTGCTGGAGGAGAACGCCCGCCTGAAGATGCAGCACACCCTGTTCAAGGCCCGCCTGCTGAAGCTCAACGCGATCAAGGCCGAGAACCTGCGCCTGCGCGAACTGCTGCAATCGTCGAAGAAAGTCGGCGAACAGGTGCTGATCGGCGAGCTGCTGGCGGTGGACCTGGAACCCTTCACGCGCCAGATCGTGATCAACAAGGGCAGCCGCGACGGCGCCTACCTGGGCCAGCCGCTGATCGAGGCCGACGGCGTGATGGGGCAGATCGTGCACCTCGGCCCGCTGTCCGCCACCGCCATGCTGATCACCGATGCCAACCACGCGATTCCCGTGCAGCTCAACCGCAGCGGCCTTCGCGCCATCGCCGTGGGCACCGGCGCGCCGGACCGGCTCTCCATCCCCTACCTGCCCATCAGCACCGACATCGTCGAGGGCGACCTGCTGGTCAGCTCCGGCCTCGGCGGGCGCTTTCCGCCGGACTACCCGGTGGCGGTGGTCAGCCACGTGGAAAAGGACCCCACCCAGCCCTACGCGGTGATCCACGCCATCCCCACCGCCAAGCTGGAGCGCTCGCGCGAGGTGCTACTGGTGTGGCCTGCGGGACACCCGCGGCAGGGCGATGCCGCCGGAACGGATACCGAAACAACCGCAGAGGCCGCCACGCCGTGAGCATCGGCCAGCATCACGGCGGTGGCGTCATCGTCCTCAGTTTCATCATCGCCCTGGCCCTGCACATGCTGGCCCTGCCGGACTGGGCCGAGCCGCTGCGCCCGGATTGGCTGGTGCTGGTGCTGGTGTACTGGTGCATCGCCCTCCCCGAGCGCGTCGGCGTGGTCATCGGCTGGCTGACCGGGCTGCTGCTGGACGTGGCCAGCGGCGCGCTGCTGGGGCAGAACGCCCTGACCCTGGCCATCGTCGCCTACCTGGCCCTGCGCCTGCACCAGCGCATTCGCGTGTTCCCCCTCTGGCAGCAGTCGGTGAGCGTGATGCTGCTGGTAGCCCTGCACCTGATGCTGACGCTCTGGATCAAGGGCATCATCGGCCAGTCCATCGAGACCTGGGCCTACTGGCTGCCCGCCCTCAGCAGCCTGCTGGCCTGGCCGCTGGTCTATCTCACCTTGCGCCATCTGCGGCGCGAATATCGGGTGCGTTGAGCGGTCGAACCCATCATGCGCCTCCCTGAAAATATCGCACCGCCGCCGTTACCCCGCCCGCGGAGCACGTGACGCCAGCGAACCATGGCCAGACCCATCACCCTCAAGGACCACTTCCGCGAAACCCGCTTGTTCACCAGCCGCGCCATCGTCGCGCTGGTGCTCTGCATCGCCCTGATGCTGGTGCTGGTGGCGCGGCTGGTGGACTTGCAGGTCATCAAGCACGACACCTACACCGTGCTGTCGGACCAGAACCGCGTGCACATCGCCGCCCTGCCGCCCACCCGCGGGCTGATCTTCGACCGCAACGGCGTACTGCTGGCGCAGAACCTGCCCAGTTACAGCCTGCAGATCGTCCCCGAACAGGTGGACGACGTGGACGCCACCATCGAGGAACTGCGCCAACTCATCGCCATCAGCGAGGACGACGAAGAGCGCTTTCGCAAGCGCTACCAACGCAGCCGCCGCTTCAAGCCCATCACCCTGCGCACCCGCCTGTCCGACGAGGAGGTGGCGCGCTTCGCCGTCAACCGCCACCGCTTCCCCGGCGTCGACATCGCCGCACGCCTCTACCGCCACTACCCGCAGGGCAGCCTGGCGGTGCACGCCCTGGGCTACGTCGGCCGCATCAACGAACGCGAGCTGCAAGACATCGACGCCAGCAACTACGAAGGCACCGACTTCATCGGCAAGACCGGCGTGGAGAAATTCTACGAGGACATCCTGCACGGCGACGTCGGCGTACAGCGGGTAGAAACCAACGCCCAGGGCCGCACCCTGCGCGTGCTGGAGCAGACCCCGCCGGTGCCCGGTCTCAACCTGCACCTGACCCTGGACGCCGACCTGCAGCGCGTCGCCGAGCAGGCCCTGGGCGAGGAACGCGGCGCGGTGGTGGCCATCGACCCGCGCGACGGCAGCGTGCTGGTGCTGGCGAGCATGCCCGGCTTCGACCCCAACCTGTTCGTCGGTGGCATCGACAGCAAAACCTACCGCGGCCTGCGTGACTCCCCCGACCAGCCACTATTCAATCGCGCGCTGCGCGGCCGCTACCCCCCCGGCTCCACCCTCAAGCCCTTCATCGGCCTGGCCGGGCTGGAGTACGGCGCGGTGGAGCCCAATGCCAGCATCTACTGTCCCGGCTGGTACATGCTCGACGGCGACGACCACAAATACCGCGACTGGAAAAAGAGCGGCCACGGCCCGGTGGACCTGACCCGCTCGATGGTGGAGTCCTGCGACGTTTACTACTACGACCTGGCCCTGAGCCTCGGCATCGACCGCATCTCCGGCTTTCTCGAACCCTTCGGTTTCAACGACCTCACCGGTATCGACACCAGCGGCGAACTCGCCGGCCTGGTACCCTCGCGCGAGTGGAAGCGACGCGTCAAACGCGAACCCTGGTATCCCGGCGAGACCCTGATTACCGGCATCGGCCAGGGCTTCAACCTGGTCACGCCGCTGGCCCTGGCCTCCGCCACCGCCACCCTCTCCACCTACGGCCAGCACCTGCGGCCGCGCATCGTCGCCGCCAGTGAAGACCCGGACAGCGGCGAAGTAGTGGACTTCCCCGTCGTCTCCAACCTCGCCGTGCCGGCAGAAGACCACGCCAACTGGCACTACATCATCAAGACCATGACCGGGGTGGTGCACAGCCATCGCGGCACCGCACGCCGCATCGGCGAAAACGCACCCTATGAGATCGCCGGCAAGACCGGCACCGCGCAGGTATTCAGCATCAAGCAGAACGAGGAATACGTGGAAGAGGACATCGAAAAACGCCTGCGCGACCACGCCCTGTTTATCGCCTTTGCGCCGGCCCACGCCCCCAAGATCGCCGTTGCCGTAATCGTCGAGAACGGCGGCAGCGGCGGCGCCGTGGCCGCCCCCATCGCACGCAAGGTAATGGACGCCTGGCTGCTCGACAAAGGACGACTCAAGAGCGACAACGACGCGGGAGAGACCCCATGAACCTGCTCGACACCCCTGTCCACGACCTCGGCCAGCGTCGCCGCAGCCTCACCCAGAGCCTGCACCTGGACCCGCCACTGCTGCTCGCCCTGTTGCTGCTGTCGGGCATCAGCCTGTTCGTGCTGTACAGCGCCAGCGGCCAGGACATCGACCTGGTGTGGCGCCAGGTAGTGCGCCTGGGCGTCGCTTTCACGGTGATGTTCGCCCTCGCCCAGCTCAACCCGGCGCCGCTGAAGCGCTGGACACCGTGGATCTTCGCCGGCGGCCTCGGCCTGCTGGTGGCGGTGCTGGTGGCCGGCGAGATCGGCAAGGGCGCACAGCGCTGGCTGGACCTGGGCCTGTTCCGCTTTCAGCCCTCGGAGCTGATGAAGCTGGCCATGCCCATGATGGTAGCCTGGTACCTCAGCGACCACCCGCTGCCGCCGAGCGCCAAACGCCTCGCCATGGCCAGCCTGATCATCCTCGTGCCGACCCTGCTGATCGCCAGGCAACCCGACCTCGGCACCGCCCTGCTGGTCGCCAGCGCCGGCCTCTTCGTACTGCTTTTCGCCGGTATCCCCTGGCGCCTGGTGACCGGGCTCGCCGCTCTCGGCGCCGCCCTCGCCCCGGTGTTGTGGTACTTCATGCACGACTACCAGCGCCAGCGCGTACTCACCTTCCTCAACCCGGAACAAGACCCGCTGGGCGCCGGCTACCACATCATCCAGTCCAAGATCGCCATCGGCTCCGGTGGCCTCTACGGCAAGGGCTGGCTCAACGGCACCCAATCGCAGCTCAACTTCCTGCCCGAGCGCAGCACCGACTTCATCTTCGCCGCCTACGCCGAGGAATTCGGCCTGCTCGGCATCCTCGTGCTGCTGGCCATCTACCTGTTCATCATCATGCGCGGCCTGCTCATCGCCGTACAGGCCCAGGACACCTTCACCCGCCTGCTCGCCGGCAGCCTGGTGATGACCTTCTTCATCTACCTCTTCGTCAACATCGGCATGGTCACCGGCCTGCTGCCCGTGGTCGGCCTGCCCCTGCCGCTGGTCAGCTACGGCGGCACCTCCATGGTGACCCTGATGGCGGCTTTCGGTATCCTCATGTCCATTCACACCCATCGCAAACTGCTGCCGCGGTAGAGACCGACCCGGCAGGCAAGCGCCGCTTACAAGCCGGCCACCTTCCAAAGTCGTGAAAGACAACCGGGCTCGCGCGCGAATAACGGCGAGAATTCATCGCCTGACCGAGGAACTGCCAGGAGACGTCGCGCCCATCGGCCGCGGGCTCAGCGAGTTGCGGATTCACTACGGCCCGGGCTATCGCGTGTACTACTACCAGAAAGACGGTGTGCTCATCATCCTGCTGTGGGGTGGCGACAAACACGCACAGCAGAAGGACATCAAAACGGCACACGTAAGCGGCCATTCCACACCGCCATTGCCCCATACCTGATTATCTGAGCCGTTTTTTCTTCTTGCCGGCAGGTGATTTCGGCTCGGTGGCGCCGGTATCCTTCACGGCCGACAGCAGGTGGGGCGAGATGTTCCAGCGTTGGCCGG
>DRQN01000208.1 GCA_011371455.1 Gammaproteobacteria bacterium | reverse complement strand
TGGACAGCGCCATGCACGAGCACATGCGCTCGGACGTGCCCTTTGGCCTGTTCCTCTCCGGCGGCGTCGACTCCGCCATCCTCCTGGCCATGCTCGACCGCTACCAGGACAAGCCCATCCGCAGCTTCTCCGTGGGCTTCAGCGGCGCACGCCTGAACGACGAGCTGGATGACGCCGAGCGCATCGCGCAACGGTTCCGCACCGAACACACGCCGCTCAAGCTGGACCAGCAGGCGGTGTTCCGGCGCCTGGTGCACACGGTGTGGACCGCCGACGACCTGATGCGCGACTACGCCAGCCTGCCCACCGACATCCTCGCCCAGCACGCCAGCCGGGAATTGAAAGTGGTGTTCACCGGCGAGGGCGGCGACGAGGTGTTCGCCGGCTACGGCCGCTACCGCAAGTCCGCCCTGCAGCGCTGGGCGAAGAACCTGATCGCCCCCGGCTCCGGCGGCTTCCGCACCCGTGGCCATTGGCGCAGACCCTGGCCGAAGCGGGTCTTCGGCGCCGAACTGCGAGCCGCGGAGGCGGCCGTGCGCAAGCCCTTCATCGACGCCTGGCAGGCCACGCCACGCGCCTGGGACGACGTGCAGCGCAGCCAGTACGTCGACCTGGTCACCGCCCTGCCCGACAACCTGCTGGTCAAGGCCGACCGCATGCTGATGGGCTTCGGCCTGGAGGGACGGGTGCCGTTTCTCGACCACCGCATCGTCGAGTTCGGCCTGTCGCTGCCGAGCGACCTGAAGATCAGGCCCGGACAGGGCAAGCTGTTCCTCAAGCGCTGGGCCGAGCAATACCTGCCCCACGATCACCTGTACCGCAAGAAACGCGGCTTCCACGTGCCGGTGGGCGACTGGCTGCAGGGCGACTTCCTCACCGCCTTGAGCGAGAAGCTGCCGCGCAACCCGGCCATCCGCCAGTGGTTCCGCACCGAGGGCGTGGCCGAGATGCTCGCCGCGCAACAGGCCGGCAAGGACGCCAGCCGCGAGATCTGGGGGTTGATGCAGTTCGCCATCTGGCACCGCCTGTTCGTCGAAGAACCGGGACGGGTGCCGGCGGCCGAGGAGGACCCGCTGGAGTGGATCAGTGAAGCGTAAAATGTCCGCCGTGCGGCCGGCCCTTTTCAACGCAAAGGCGCGAAGACGCAAAGGGCGCCAAGAAAAACAAGAAAGGAATCGTCTTGCGGGAGCGGCTTCAGCCGCGAAGGATATGGCAAGCCCTTCGCGGCTGAAGCCGCTCCCGCAAGGTAAAGCCTTGGCTGCAGTCATCGATTCCGTAGGGTGGGCATTGCCCACCATCTATCACGCCCCTCCCCGGTGGGCAGTGCCCACCCCACGACGTGCGCCCTTCGTGTTTCTTCGCAAGGGGTGGCCACATGACTGACGCCCCCCGTCTTGCCATCCTCATCTCCTTCTCCGGCGCCGGTGGCGTCGAGCGCATGGTGCTGAACCTGGTGGAGGAATTCGTCCGCCGCGGCTACTGCGTCGATCTGTTGCTGATCCGCACCGAGGGCGAGCACCTGCGCGAGCTGCCCGAGGGAGTGAACGTGGTCCGCCTCGGCGTGCAGCACACCCTCGCCAGCGTCCGGCCCCTGGCCCGCTGGCTGCGCGAGCATCGCCCGCCGGTGCTGCTGGTAGCCAAGGACCGCGCCGGGCGCGCGGCGCTGTGGGCGCGGCGCCTCAGCGGTGTGGACACGCGCATCGCCATCCGCCTGGGCACCAACCTGTCGGCGGCGCTGGCCGGGCGCGGCTGGCTGAAACGGGTCACGCGCACCCTGCCCATGCGCTGGAGCTATCGCATGGCCGAGCGGGTGATCGCCGTCTCCCGGGGGGTGGCCGAGGACACGGCGCGGGTCACGGGCCTGCCGCCCGAGCGCATCAGCGTGGCGCACAACCCGGTGATCACGCCGCGCCTGCTGGCCCTGGCCTGCGAGCCGGTCGAGCATCCCTGGCTGGGCGAGCCAGAGGCGCCGGTGATCCTCGGCGCCGGCCGCCTGACCCGGCAGAAGGACTTTCCCACCCTGATCCGTGCCTTCGCCCAGGCCCGCGCCGCGCGGCCCTGCCGGCTGATCATCCTCGGCGATGGCGGCCAGCGTAACGAATTGCTGGCCCTGGCCGCCGAACTGGGCGTGGCCGGGGACCTGGACCTGCCAGGCTTCGCCGCCAACCCCTACGCCTGGATGCGCGCCGCCGACCTGTTCGTGCTCTCATCTCGCTGGGAGGGCTCGCCCAACGTGCTCACCGAGGCCATGGCCTGCGGCACCCCGGTGGTGTCCACCGACTGTCCCAGCGGCCCGCGCGAGACCCTGCAGGACGGGCGCTTCGGCCCGCTGGTGGCAGTGGGCGACGCCGCCGCCCTCGGCCAGGCCATTCTCGACACCCTGGCCAGGCCGCCCGGCGCCGAGGTCGTGCGGGCGGCGGTGGCCGACTTTGCCGTGGCGCGCAGCGCCGACGAATACCTCGACATCCTCGGCCTGCCGCGGGCGCCGAAGCCCCAGGAACAGACGTAGCAGCGGCAAAAGACGGTTCACCACAGGGGCACGGAAGACACAGAGAAGAATGGGGGGAGAACTTGTTACACCGCTCTGCGGTGTAACACATCCCGTGGCGCTCCGCGCCACCTCAGGCGATGGCTGGCACCTGCGTCACAAGGTCGCCGATACCGCCAAGCGGCATCCCCACCCTTCCCTGTGTCTTCCGTGCCCCTGTGGTGAACGTTTCTGTAGCAGATTCCCCTTGGCCTTGAGCTTCAATGGAGAAACAAAACGGCCGGCCACGTATAATCCCTGTCCTTTCACCCAGACCCGTTCCGCCATGCTGCTCTCACGCAAGTACAACTTTCTCTTCGTGCACATCGCCAAGACCGGCGGCACCAGCGTGCGCGCCGCCCTCGAGGGCCTGCGCTGGCGCGACCCCGCCTATCTGCCGCAGTTCATCTGCAGCAAGCTGAGCCACCTCAGCGGCCACCGCATCGGCGCCAAGCTCC
>DRQN01000207.1 GCA_011371455.1 Gammaproteobacteria bacterium | reverse complement strand
CCGGCTTCCTTCCAGGCCTTTTCCATCAGCTGCTGCTTGGCCTTCAGTTGCGTCAGTTTTTTCTCTAGCACTTCACGTTTCATCATCGGTCTGTCCTGATTCCCATCTGTTTTCCCGCTGCATCGACTCAATCCTGAAGCGTAGTTCCTGCACAGCGCTGGCGCAGCGGTATGAATCACATTTCATGGCTGTCCCGGAGACGCCGGGACACCGTAAAGGGTTCCCGCACGGGAGGATGTACGCAAACGCTGCATCCCTCTATCCTATCGGCAGCATCGACAATAGATTCAACTTCACAACCCAAAGGTCTTCCCATGGCTCGCATCAAAATCTATTCCACCGCCACCTGCCCCATCTGCGACAAGGCCAAGCTGCTGCTCGCCAAGTGGCACATCCCCTACGATGAGGCCCGCATCGACGAGGACCACGAGGCGCTGAAGGAGATGTTGGCGATCAGCAATCACGCCCGTACGGTGCCGCAGATCACCATCGACGGACGGTGGATCGGCGGTTTCAGCGAACTCACGGAGATGCACATGGATGGCGAGCTGGATGCGCTGATGGAGGAATGAGTCTCTTGCGGCGGGCTCCGTGGCTAAACTTCCCCACCCTGTAGTCGCTACAGACGGCAGGGGAGACAACCGGGGACAAACCGCAAGGAGACCGGAATATGATCGAATCCATTCTCATGGCCTTCGTTATCGGCGGCATCGTCGGTGCCGTCGGCGCCCTGCACCTGGGCAAACCGCATGAACGACGGCCTGCGCCCATTCCCGCGCAGCGTTCACGGCCAGGGCGTCACCACCGCTTCTGATTCACATACCTTTCATTCCACGCAAAAATCAGCTCGTCGCCGGCCAGGCGGCCACCGTTTCGCGCAGGATGCGCAGCAGTTCCCGCGCCGCCGGTCCAGGCCGATCCGGGCTGGCGACAATCAGGCTGAGAGAGGCGTAATAATGCTGTCCTTCGCGCAGCGGCAGGGGTTCGAGGCGACCGTCGGCCAGGGCCGGGGCGATCAGGTGGTCGGGCAGCCAGGCGAAGCCCAGGCCGTGACAGACGGCGGACCGGGCCGTTTCCAGGCTGCTCACGGTCCAGCGCTGCTCGGCCCCCAGCCAGCCGGCGTCACGCTTGTGGGCGGTGCCGGAGTCGCGCGCCACCACCTGGGTTTCGCGGCGCAGGTCGGTCATGTTCAGCGGCCGTCCCAGGGCGTGCAGGGGATGCGCCGGGTGCGCCACGGCGACGAACTTCACCTGCAGCAGTGGATCGCCGAGAAAGCCCTAATGCGAATCATAATAAGGCCACGCAAACCCATCAGGGGAGAAGACAGATGCAACGGAAACTCGATTCGGCCGGGCGCCTGCTGTTGGCCGCCAGTGCGCTGAGTCTCGATGCCCGGCGGGTGCCAGACCGTGACGCCCACGCGGCACGGGGGGCCAAGGCATGAGCCTGCTGGTCGACGGCGTGCTCAGGGACGACTGGCTGGATGCCGAGCGGGAAGACGGTGAATTCATCCGCCAGGACGCCCAGTTCCGAAACTGGATCACCGCCGATGGCCGCCCCGGCCCCAGCGGTGAAGGAGGATTTCCAGCCGCGCCCGGGCGCTACCACCTCTACGTCTGCCTCGCCTGCCCCTGGGCGCACCGCGCCCTGATCTTCCGCAGGCTGAAGGGCCTGGAGGATATGGTCTCGGTATCGGTGGTGCATCCGGACATGGGCGACGAGGGCTGGAAATTCGCCAGTGCCGGCGGCGAACCCTTTGCGGGTGTCGACGACGATGCGGTGAACGGCTTCGACTATCTGTACCAGGCCTATACCCTGGCGCGGCCCGACTATACCGGCATCGTCACCGTGCCGGTGCTGTGGGACAAGCGGCGCCAGACCATCGTCAACAACGAGTCCTCGGAGATCATCCGCATGTTCAACAGCGCCTTCGATGGCTGTGGCGCCAGCGGCCCCGACTATTACCCGGCGGCCCTGCGCGAAGAGATCGATGCGATCAATGCCTTCGTCTATGACAACATCAACAACGGCGTCTACCGCACCGGCTTCGCCGCCAGCCAGGCGGCCTACGAGCGGGCCTTCCGGCGCCTGTTCGATGCGCTGGATGAGGTGGAGCGGCGCCTCGCCGGTCAACGCTATCTGGTCGGCGCGCAGATCACCGAGGCCGACTGGCGGCTGTTCACCACCCTGGTGCGCTTCGATGCCGTCTACGTCGGCCACTTCAAGTGCAATCTGCGGCGTATCGCCGATTACCCCAACCTGTCCGGCTACCTGCGCGAGCTGTATCAGCTGCCGGGTATTGCCGAAACGGTTCATTTCCCGCACATTAAGCGACACTATTATTACAGTCACACCAGCATCAACCCGACGCGCATCGTGCCGCTGGGGCCGGAGCTTGATCTGCAGGCCCCGCACAACCGGCAACGCCGCTAATAGCCAATAGCAATAAAAAAGAGGAGATCTGCCCCATGAGCATGTACGACAAGAACGCACCCTACGCCATCGAAGTGAAGGCCGGTGAAAGCGCCTGGATCTGCACCTGCAACCACACCGCCAATCCGCCCTTCTGCGACGGCGCCCACAACGATGTCCCCGGGGCCAGCGGGCCGGTGGAACACAAGGCGGAAAAGGACGAAACGGTCTACATCTGCGGCTGTGGCAAGAGCAACAACGGCATCTATTGCGACGGATCGCACAACACATGAACAGCCATGCCGTGCGCGGTTTGGGCCCTGCCGGCTTGCCGGATTTGGGTACTTGCAGCGCGCAGCCGGAAGAACGGGCCGGAAAAGGAGTCAGGTTCCGCCGTCTGTGCGGCGGCGGATGAGCGGTTCACGTCTCGTCGATGTTCACCAACGTAACGCCATTTAGCGAGGCTTCCATCTTCTTCAGCCCGGCCTTTTGGCCCAGCTTGATCATCAGGCGCAGTTCGTTGGCCGAGTCGGCGTGGTGCAGGGCCGCCTCGTAGGTGATCTGGCGCGCCTTGTAGAGTTCGAACAGGGCCTGGTCGAAGGTGTTCATGCCCTGTTGGTTGGACTTGCTCATGACGTCCTTCAGGGTCGCCACGTTGCCATCGCGGATCATCTGCGCCACCAGCGGCGTGTTCATGAGTATTTCCACGGCGACGCAACGGCCCTGCTGGTCGGGGGTGGGAATGAGCTGCTGGGCGACGATGGCGCGCAGGTTGAGGGACAGGTCCAGCAGCACCTGGTCGCGCCGGTCCTTGGGAAAAAAGCTGAGAATGCGGTCCAGGGCCTGGTTGGCGTTGTTGGCGTGCAGGGTGGTGACACAGAGGTGGCCGGTCTCGGCAAAGGCGATGGCGTGCTCCATGGTCTCGCGGGTGCGTACCTCGCCGATGAGGATCACGTCCGGCGCCTGGCGCAGGGTGTTGCGCAGGGCCGCTTCGAAGCTTTCCGTGTCGACCCCCACTTCCCGTTGGGTGATGATGCAGCCGCCGTGCTCGTGCACGTATTCGATGGGGTCTTCGACGGTGATGATGTGGCCATGGCTGTTGCGGTTGCGGTGGCCGATCATCGATGCCAGGGTGCTGGACTTGCCGGTGCCGGTGGCGCCGACGATGATCACCAGGCCGCGCTTGGCCATGGACAGGTCGGCCAGCACCGGCGGAATACCCAGTTCGTCGAAGGTCGGAATCTCGGTCTTGATGCGGCGCAGGACGATGCCGGCATGGTTTTTCTGCTGGAAGACGTTGACGCGGAAACGCCCGGTACCCGGCGGGGCGATGGCGAAGTTGCATTCCTGGCTGCGATCGAACTCGCCGCGCTGGTTCTCGTTCATGATGGAGTAGGCGAGCTTGCGCACCTGATCCGCGTTCAGCGGGATGTCGGAGACGGGGGCGATCCTGCCGTTGATCTTCAGGCTGGGCGGCAGGCCGGCGGTAACGAACAGGTCGGACGCATCCTTGCGCACCATCATCTTCAGCAGTGAGGTGAAGTCCCGCAGAATGTCGAAGTTCTTGCTTGCCATTCCCCTGTCCTGCATCGATGGTTCGGGTTACGCGAAGGTATCCTTGTTGGCGGCCTTGTGGGCGGCTTCCTGCTTGGTGATTATACCCTTCTGCAGCAGCGCCTGCAGGTTTTGATCCAGGGTCTGCATGCCGAGGCCCTGGCCGGTCTGGATGGCCGAGTACATCTGCGCCACCTTGGCCTCGCGGATCAGGTTGCGGATCGCCGGCGTGCCCAGCATGATTTCGTGGGCCGCGATGCGTCCACCACCGACCTTCTTCAGCAGGGTCTGCGAAATGACCGCGCGCAGCGACTCGGACAGCATGGAACGCACCATTTCCTTTTCCGCCGCCGGGAACACGTCGATGATGCGGTCGATGGTCTTGGCCGCGGAGCTGGTGTGCAGGGTGCCGAACACCAGGTGGCCGGTCTCGGCCGCGGTGAGCGCCAGGCGGATGGTCTCCGGGTCGCGCATCTCACCCACCAGGATCACGTCCGGGTCCTCGCGCAGCGCCGAGCGCAGGGCCTCGTTGAAGCCCAGGGTGTGGCGGTGCACCTCGCGCTGATTGATCAGCGACTTCTTCGATTTGTGCACGAATTCGATGGGATCCTCGATGGTGAGGATGTGGCCATGATCGGTGTCGTTCTTGTAATCGATCATCGCCGCCAGGGTGGTGGACTTGCCCGAGCCGGTGGGCCCGGTGACCAGCACCAGGCCGCGTGGGGTCTCGGCGATGGACTCGAAGATCTTCGGACAACCCAGCTGCTCGAAGCTGAGGATGGTGCTGGGAATGGTGCGGAACACCGCGCCGGCGCCACGCTGGTGGTTGAAGGCGTTGACGCGGAAACGCGCCAGGTCGGGGATCTCGAAGGAGAAGTCGGTCTCGAGGAACTCCTCGTAGTCCTTGCGCTGCTTGTCGTTCATGATGTCGTAGATCAGCGCGTGCACCATCTTGTGGTCCATGGGCGGCACATTGATGCGGCGGATCTCGCCATCGACGCGGATCATCGGCGGCTCGCCGGCAGAGAGATGCAAGTCGGAGGCGTTGTTCTTGACGCTGAAGGCAAGCAGTTCAGAAATATCCATGCATGGGTTCCTGGGTTGGTTATGTGTTCAGAGGCGGTGGGCGTTAGCTATAACGACCCATGGTGTAGAATCCTTTACGGCCCACGGACTCGAGCCTGGCCGTAAACCTGAATCCGTGGGTTCAGGGCGGATGAAGTACGCAACTGCTTGATTCGTATCGCGTAATGAAAAATCGAGGGAATAGCGGGGATTATTGCCGAGATTTTTCATATAGCGAGACGGATCAATGAGTTGTGTAATTCGCCGTCATGAACCCACGGATTCAGGGTAAACATAACCCACACCACGCCTCATTGACCATGCCGGAAAATCCCTCAGGTGCCCCCCTTGAGCAACGCCTCGCCCGCGTCGAGACGCGCCTGCGCGAGGCCGAGCGGCGCTTCCACCGCCCGCCCGGCGCGGTGCAGCTGTTGCCGGTGAGCAAGACCCGCCCCGCCGCCGATATCGCCCGCGTCGCCCGGGCCGGCTACCACGCCTTCGGCGAGAGCTATCTGCAGGAGGCGCTGGGCAAGCAGCAGGAACTTGCCGCGCTGGGGCTGGAATGGCATTTCATCGGCCCCATCCAGTCCAACAAGACCCAGGCCATCGCCCGTCACTTCGATTGGGTGCACAGCGTCGACCGTGAAAAGATCGCCCGTCGCCTCAGCGCCCAGCGTCCGCCGCAACTGGCGCCGCTGAATGTCTGTCTGCAGGTCAATATCAGTGGCGAGGCCAGCAAGTCTGGCTGCACCCCCGATGAGCTGCCGGCGCTGGCGGCGGGCGTCAGTGAGCTGCCGGGCCTGCGCCTGCGCGGCTTGATGGCGATCCCGGCACGGGAGAGCGATTTCGGACGTCAGCGCGCCGCCTTCCGCCGTCTGCGCGAGGCCCGCGATGCGCTAAACGCCGCCGGTCTGGCGCTGGACACGCTGTCCATGGGCATGTCCGGCGACCTGGAAGCGGCGGTGGCCGAGGGGGCCACCATCGTGCGCGTCGGCAGCGATATCTTCGGGCCGCGAAAATAGCCACCGCGAAGCATGGCGCGAAAGGCCATATCGCAGTACATTAGGCCCCCATGAAAGACGTCAACATTGCCTTCATCGGTGGCGGCAACATGGCCACCAGCCTCATCGGCGGCCTGCTCGCCGACCATGTCTCGCCCGCCCGGTTGTGTGTCGCCGACCGCGATCCCGCGCAGCGCGAGCGCCTTGCCGCGCAGTTTGGCGTACGCACCTGCGAAGACAACGCCACCTGTGCCGAGGGTGCCGATGTCATCGTGCTGGCGGTCAAGCCGCAGGTGTTGCACGCGGTCTGCGAGGGACTGGCCGACAGCGTGCAGCGCAACCGGCCGCTGCTGGTCTCCGTGGCCGCCGGGGTGCGCACCGACAGCCTCCAGCGCTGGCTGGGCGGCGATGTGGCCATCGTGCGCGCCATGCCCAACACCCCGGCCTTGCTGCAGTCCGGCGCCACCGGCCTGTATGCCGGCGCCGGCGTCGCCGAGGAACAGCGCGATCTGGCCGAGGCCATCCTGCGTGCCACCGGGCTGACCCTGTGGGTCGACGACGAGGCACAGATGGATGTCGTCACCGCGCTCTCCGGCAGCGGTCCGGCCTATTTCTTCCGTATCATGGAAGGGCTGGAAAAGGCCGCCATCGAGCAGGGCCTGCCGGCACAGAGCGCGCGCCTGCTGACCCTGCAGACCGCCCTTGGCGCCGCGCGCATGGCCATCGAGAGCAGCGAGCCCATTGCCACTCTGCGTGAACGCGTCACCTCGCCCGGCGGCACCACCGAGCAGGGCCTGCTGGCACTGGAAAAAGGCGATATCGACGCCCTGCTGGGCAAGGTGCTGAAGGCCGCCCGTGAGCGCTCACAGGCGCTGGCCAAACTGTTGGACGAGTCATGATGGGCGGTTCTTCCTACGCCGGCAATGCCGGTATCTTTCTGATACAGACCCTGTTTGGCCTCTACGCCGGCGCGGTGATGCTGCGTTTCCTGCTGGCCATGGTGCGGGCCGATTTCTACAACCCGGTATCGCAGTTCCTGGTCAAGGTGACCAACCCGCTGCTGCTGCCACTGCGCCGCATCGTTCCGGGCGTGATGGGCATCGACATGGCGAGCGTGGTGTTGCTGATCGCCCTGCAGGCGACCAAGCTGTTGCTCATCGCCGCCGTGCAGGGCTTCGGCATCCACCCGCTGGGCTTGTTGGTGCTGTCCCTGGCCGAGCTGCTGTCGCTGCTGATCAACATCTATTTCTTCACCATCCTGATCCAGGTCATCCTCAGTTGGGTCAGCCCGGGCAACTACAACCCCGCCGTGGCGCTGCTTCACAGCCTCAACGAGCCCCTGCTGGGCCGGGCGCGGCGCATCCTGCCGCCCATTTCCGGTTTTGACCTGTCGCCGATCCTGGTGCTGGTCGGCCTGCAATTGCTGGAGATGCTCCTCGTCGCCCCCATCCAGGACCTGGGCCGGGGACTGGTCGCCGGGTGAGCGATTTCTACCGCTGGGAGGGAGGTGCGTTGACGCTCGATGTCCGCGTCCAGCCCCGCGCCAGCCGGGACGAAATCGTCGGCCCGCACGGCGGCAGCCTCAAGATCCGCATCACCGCGCCACCCGTCGATGGCCAGGCCAACGCCCATCTCATCGAGTATCTCGCCAAGGCCTTTGGCGTGCCGCGCGCGCGGGTGACCCTGCTGAGCGGCGAGAGCAGTCGCGACAAACGGCTGCGCATCGACACCCCCGGCCGCCTGCCGGCCTGCATACCCACCGCCTGAACCGTTCACGACCGCTCTGACACCGCTGGTCGGGAACGTCGCGGGTACGGCCAATGAAGTGCCCTTAATCCTTGATATCCCTCTAAACATCCTCATCCGCCGGCCGTTATTGATATCGACGTATTGCCCTGCGCGGATAATCATCGCGGCGACACTCTTTGCAACATGTGCAACAAAAAAGGTAGGCAAGGTGAAGGAACAATTTACGCAACAGCTCAACGCCTATAGCCGCTGGAAGGAAGATACCAAGCGGCAGATCACGACCTATCGTGACTGGCTGGCGGCGCACGACATGAGTTCCCCGGAAGACGACCTGCGCATCTATGAAATCATCGATGCGCTGGAGTCCGACAATATCACCATCGGCTTTGCCGCCGAATTCTCACGCGGCAAGACCGAGCTGATCAACGCCATCTTCTTCGCCAACTACAAGCGACGGCTGCTGCCTTCGTCGGCGGGACGCACCACCATGTGTCCCACCGAACTGTTTTACGATGCCAAGGCGGACAAGCCCTACATCCGCATGCTGCCCATCGAGACGCGGCTCGACGACACCAGCATCAGTGAGCTCAAGCAGGACCCCGATCACTGGATCAACATCGATCTCGACATCGACTCGCCGCAGGCCATGGCCGAGGCCTTCCAGGAGATCATCAAGACCAAGCCCGTTCCCGTCGACAACGCCATTCGCCTTGGCCTCTACAGTCGCGAGGAACAGAAAAAGGCCGAGGTGCCGCCGGTCAGCATCGAGATCCCCATGTGGCGTCACGTGATGATCAGCTTTCCCCACCCGCTGCTGAAGCAGGGGCTGGTGATCCTCGACACCCCCGGCCTCAATGCCATGGGCACCGAGCCCGAACTCACCATGGACATGCTGCCCAACGCCCAGGCGGTGATCTTCGTACTGGCGGCCGACACCGGCGCCACCAAGAGCGACATGGAGATCTGGAACACCCATGCACAGAGCTTTCGCGGCAATCACCAGACGGGACTCATCATCGTACTCAACAAGATCGACACCCTGTGGGACGAATTGCAGGACGAGGTCGCCGTGCAGCGCAATATCGACAAGCAATGCCGCGATACCGCCGACATCCTCGGCGTGGAGGCCAGTAGCGTCTACCCGGTGACCGCACAAAAGGGCCTGCTGGCACGGGTCAAGAACGACGACGCGCTGCTGCAGAAGAGCGGCCTGCTGGCGCTGGAGGCCACGCTCTCCGAGGAGGTGCTGCCCGCCAAGCAACACCTGGTGCGTAACAACATCACCTCGCGCATCGGCGCCATGATCGAAACCACCAAGGGCGTGCTCACGCAGCGCCTGGATGAAATCCAGACACAGATGGATGAACTGCGTTCCCTGTCCGGGAAGAGTGCGGACGTACTCATGGAGACCATGCAGAAGCTGCGCATGGAGCAGGGCATCTATCAGAAGGACGTGGAAAACTTTCAGACCAGTCGTCATGTGCTGAAGCGCCAGCTCATCGCCCTGGTGGAGTCCCTGGGACTCGACGCGCTGGATCACCTGATCGCCAAGACGCGTGCCGAGATGGTCGACAGCTGGACCACCGTCGGCATGAAAGCGGGCATGAAGACCTTCTTCGATGGCGCACGGGACACCATGACCCACGTCAACCATCAGACCGAGAAGTCCAACGCCATCGTCCAGTCCATTTACGACCGTTTCCGCGACGAACACGGCTTTTCCGACCTCAATCCCACCCTGTTCGCCACCGCTTCGTATACCCGCGAGCTGGATCAGCTGTACAAGAAGGCCGAGGAATTCCGCACCAGCAGCGTCACCACCATGACCGAACAGAGTTTCGTGGTGAAGAAGTTTTTCGTCTCCATGGTCAGTCATGCGCGCAACATTTTCTTCCGCGCCAACCAGGACGCCGAGGACTGGGCGGGCTCGGTGATGCGGCCACT
This sequence comes from Gammaproteobacteria bacterium, assembly GCA_011371455.1. Lineage (GTDB taxonomy): Bacteria > Pseudomonadota > Gammaproteobacteria > SZUA-152 > SZUA-152 > DRQN01. Next base: position 7,253 of record DRQN01000207.1, on the reverse strand, counting down.
GGCGACGCGCATCAAAGAACGCAAGCAGCAGCTGGAAAAGCGCCTCGCCAATTTACAGAAAATCAAGAATTCACGGGAGAAACTGGTAGAGAACATCGCTCAGCTGGAAGCCCAGAGCGAGGATCTCATGCAGCAGCTGGACACCATCAACGGCATCCTGAAGGCCATCAACACGCCGCTGCCCGTCGCGCACGATCCGCAACAGCCCGCGGCCGCCGCGCTTTAGAGCCCTTTACTGGCTGCGCCTGAACTGGCTCAGCGGAAAGACGATCTCCGCCTGCTTGCCACTGGCCACGGCGTCGGCCAGTGAATAGCGATCCAGCAGGGAAAGAAATTCAGCGCTGGCCTTCTGTAATACATTTTTCAGCGCACAGATGGAGGCCACGGCGCAGGAGGGATTGTCGGTATTGAAGCATTCCACGATATCGAAATTGGGCTCCATCTGGCGTATCACGTCCCCCACCGAGATCTCCTCCGGGGCGCGTGCCAGACGCATGCCACCGTTCTTTCCGCGCAGCGTATGGATGAAATTGGCACCGGCCAGGTGGTGCACCACCTTCACCAGATGATTGCGTGAAATCTCGTAGAAGCTGGCGATTTCGCTGATGGTCGCCAAGGTATCGCCCTTCTGGGCAAGGTAGATCAATACCCGCAGAGAATAATCCGTGTGTAGCGTCAGTTGCATCAGTGTATTCTCGTTCAGACCCGTTGTTGCCCGTTCAAGTTGGTTATCTTGACACCTGAATCCGTGGGTTCAGGTTGACATCCAAAGGCTTGGGCATATTATGTATATTTAGGATACATCATTTGACGGGCTGCCTGTTTCAATTTTCCGCGCCGAGGCGTGGTTTTTTATGCCCTCAACAGATGTACGCCTAAACCCCATAATCCAGGTACGCCATGGTAGCGTATGCCGTACGCATTCCATTGCTGATGCCAGCAGAACGAGGAGATCTACCCGAATGTCCGATTCACTTTACAACCGCCTGGGCGGTGAAGCCGCTGTTGATGCCGCCGTCGATATTTTCTACCGTAAGGTTCTGGCCGACGACCGCATCAACGAATTCTTCGACGGTGTCGACATGGACCGGCAGGCCGCCAAGCAGAAGGCCTTCCTGACCATGGCCTTCGGCGGCCCCAACAACTACACCGGTGAAGACATGCGCAAGGGGCATGCGCATCTGGTTGCCCGTGGCCTGAACGACAGCCACTTCGATGCCGTGGTGGAGAACCTCGGCAGCACGTTGAAAGAGCTGGGTGTTTCCGATGAGTTGATCGGCGAAGTCGCCGCCATCGCCGAGAGCACCCGCAACGACGTTTTGGGTCGTTAATCCATTCCAACTCGACGGATGCGTTATGCCGAAAATAGTCTTTGAGGGTCAGGAGTATCTGGCTGAAGATAACGAAACAGTTCTCGACTGCCTGATCCGGCATGACGTATCCGTCAATTATTCCTGCCGCGCCGGCGTCTGCCAAAGCTGCATGATGATGATGGAAGAAGGTACACCTTCGGAAGCATCGCAGAAAGGCCTCAAGGACGCCCTCAGGGCGCAGAGTTATTTCCTCATGTGTTCCTTCGTCGCCGGGGAAGACATCCGTATCAGCCGCCCGGGCAAGGATTTTCAGAGCATGGAAACCGGGGTGCTGGCGCTGGACAAGCTCAGCGACGACGTGCTGCGGGTGCGCCTGGCCCGGCCGGAGAACTACAGTTATTTCCCCGGCCAGTTTCTCAACCTGCAGAATCCCGACGGTGTCGAGCGCAGCTATTCACTGGCCAGCCTTCCCGATGATGAAGATTTTCTGGAGCTGCATGTTCGCCACATCCCCGGCGGCAAGGTCAGCGGCTGGGTGCACACCGCTCTGAAGGCGGGCGACCGGGTGACCATCAGCCCGGCCACCGGTGATTGTTTCTACACCCCCGGCCAGCCCGGGCAGAACCTGTTGCTGATCGGCACCGGCACCGGCCTGGCCCCCCTCTATGGCATTCTGCGCGATGCCCTGCGTCAGGGCCATCAGGGTGACATCCATCTCTATCACGGCAGCAGCGTGATGGAAGGCCTGTATCTCGTCGATGCGCTGAAAACACTGGATGCCGCTCACGCCAACATGCATTACCACCCCTGCGTTTCCCAGGGCACACCGCCGGCAGGCATCATCAGCGGGCGCGCGGATCAGAAGGCGCTGGAAGCAATCGGCAAACTGGACAGTTGGCGCATCTATCTGTGCGGACGCGAAGACATGGTGAAGTCCGCACGCCAGAAAGCCTTTCTGTCAGGGGCATCACTCAAGGATATTTATACCGATCCGTTCGTCCCCGCGGTGGATTGAAAAGCGTAACAACAAAAAAGCCCCCTGCCACGCGCGCGGCAGGGGGCTTTTTGCATTCGGCATGAAAATTCAGTGCAGGGACTGGTGGGATTCCTCCATCACCATGTTTTCCATCCAGGAAAAGGCCTCCTCCAGGCCCGGCTGGTTGAACAGCACCATCAGCACCACCCACTTCACCTGTTCCAGATCGATGTCCGATGATTCCAGGGCCATGATGCGGTCGATGACCAGCTCACGGCTGGCGTCGTCCAGCACGCCCATTTGTTCGAGAAAGATAAGGAAGCCGCGGCTTTCGATGTCCAGCTTCTTCTCTTCGCCGGCATTGAACACACGAATGGAGCGCCCGGCCTGAACCGGCTGTGGCGTCGCATCGCGCTGGGCCGAGGCCAGGTCCTCCAGCCAGGTGAATGCCTTGCTGATCTCTGAATGCAGGAAACCCGCCTCATGGAGCTGAACCCGCAGGGCCTCGGGATCGGCGTCCAGGGTGGCGTCATCGCCCATATAGTTCTCAAACAGATACATCAGTACATCGAGCACATCTTCTTTCATAATCACCTACTCTTGTCGACGCGGCAGTAACGGCCACCGCTTGATGTGACGCATCCCTGCAACTCCATGTTCAAAAGCATGGAGGAAACGACGTCCGCCGTCAATCCGCAGCGTTCCACCAAGGTGTCGATGCTCACCGGCTCGAAACCCAGTGATGCCAACAGCTGGCGCTGCTCATCCGGCAGCGCAGCGGTGTCGCTTTCCGCCTGCCCGGCGGCCGTGGACCCAGGTTCTGAGACTGCGGCCAGCGGTCCCAGTTCCTCGATAATGTCGTCAATGGTTTCCACCAGTTTTGCCCCCTGGCGGATCAGCTGGTGGCAACCCCGCGCCAGGGGGTTGTGGACCGAGCCCGGCAGGGCGAACACCTCCCGCCCCTGTTCCGCGGCCAGGCGCGCGGTAATGAGGGAGCCACTCTTGCAGGCGGCCTCCACCACCAGCACGCCCAGACTGAGACCGCTGATGATGCGATTGCGGCGGGGAAAGTTGCCGGGCAGCGCCGGGGTGCCGGGGGAAAATTCACTGATGATGGCGCCCTGGGCGACGATGGCCTGCGCCAGGCTGCGGTGCCGGGCCGGGTAGATGCGATCCGGACCGGTCCCGGCCACGGCAAGGGTTTCGCCCTTGGCCTGCAGGGCTCCCCGATGGCTGGCGGCATCGATGCCCAGCGCCATGCCGCTGGTGATCACCAGGCCGGCGCGGCCCAGGGCGCGAGCGAAGTCTTCCGCCAGGCTGCGTCCGCCGGCGCTGGGATTGCGGCTACCGACGATGGCGAGCTGGGGGCGGGAGAGGAGGGCGGGCTCGCCACGCACGAACAGCAGCGGCGGCGGATCGGCAATCTCTTTCAGCAGGGGCGGATAGGCCGGGTCGTGCAGGGTGAGGATGTGGCAGGATTCACCGTCCGCCCAGCGCAGGCTGTTCTCGACTGCCTCCCAGTCGGGGGCGGCGAGAAAGGCCCTGCCAGCCGGCGGCAACGGCAGCGCGCCGCGCCGCTCGGATGCGGGTAAATCGAAGAATTCGCGGGGAGAGGCGTATCGATCCAGCAGGCGCTGAAACGAGACCGCGCCCAGGCCGGGTGTACCATGCAGCGCCAGCCAGTAACGCAGATCGTCCTGGGGCATGGCCCCGTGTTGTGACCCTTCCATTGCCGACTCCTCCATGAGCCCCGCCCGGGTGTGTCAACCCTGAATCCGTGGATTCAGGCCGGAATCAGGGATTGCGCACGCTGTCGTAGAGGCGCATGTCCTTTTCAGACTCCATGACCAGGGCGTAGCTCACCCGGTCAAAGCTGCGGAACACCAGCACGATGCCGGCACGGACGTCCGGCAGGGTGACTTTTTCGCCGCGATTCTTGCCATGATTGTCACGGATTACCGCGCCGCTCTGATACACCGCCAGTACGTGTCCCACCTCCAGGCCGTCCTGCTCACCCTTGTTCAGTACCACGGTCTGAAACTGGCCGATGCGCGAGACGCCATCGACCACGGCGATGATCTTGCCATCGATGGGCATGTCCGGCGAATGCGGTAAAAAGGCCTGATCCACGCCTTCCTCGCCCTTGGGCACCAGCAGGTCACCCACCAGGGTCTCACGATTGGAGTGGGTGATCTTCAGGGTGCTGGGGTCGCCGAACTCCTCGACGATGGCATCGGCCACGTGCAGGGCCTCATAGCCCAGCACATCGCCGCGGCTGGCGCCCGGGTTGCGGAAAGGCTTGCCCACACGCAATACGATGTAACGGGACTTGGGGTCCTGCCCCGGCACCAGGCCGCGGGCATAGATGATGTCGCCGGCACCGGAGATCAGGCGCTGGTCACTGCCGGAAACGATGTAGGCCGAATCTTCCACCTCGCGCTCACTGAGCACCTGCGGCTGGCCGAGGAACTGGCTGATGGCGTCCAGGGGGATGGTGGCGATGGGGGTGTCGACACGTTCGGCACGCACCTTGGGTGACAGCTTCACCGTCGGCTTGCCACGCTGCACGCGCAGAATCGGCCGGCCCTGGGCATCGTATTCCAGATACACCACGTCGCCCGGGTAGATCAGATGCGGATTCTTGATTTGCGGATTGAAGCTCCACACCTCGGGCCAGCGCCAGGGGCTTTCCAGGAAGCGCGCGGAAATGTCCCACAGGGTGTCGCCCTTGACGACCACATAGCGGTCAGGGTGATCCGGTTTCAATTTGATGGTGTCGGCCAGTGCCGCACCCATGCTGAGGCACAGCAACAGGCCCAGCAGCATTCGTTTCGACATCGTCGTCCCTCTGTTCATCGATTTGCCCGAGTGTAGACGAATCATCCCCTGGACTCCAGTGACGCCGGCTCTTTGCGGCGCGTGGTAAATGGAAAGAAATGAAAGAGATAGCGGCACAGCCGGGCCCGGATTGAATGGCTTTTCTACCGGATCGCCGGCTACCTGCGTATAATCATCGGCTGCCGCGAGCATATCTTTGATGACATTCAGGCTTTATTGATGGACTTCACATGTCAGTGCTGAACATACTGCATTTTCCCGACCCGCTGCTGCGTCAAAAGGCCAGGCCCGTAAACACGGTGGATGCCGGCATTCAACGCATCGTCGACGACATGTTCGAGACCATGTACCAGGCCCCGGGCATCGGTCTCGCCGCGGTACAGGTCAACATCCTCAAGCGCATCGTCGTCATCGACATCTCGGAAAACAAGGACCAGCCCCTGTGCCTCATCAATCCGCAGATCGTCGAGGCCACGGGCAGCGAAAAGAGCGAAGAGGGCTGCCTGTCCGTGCCCGGCATCTATGAGCAGGTGCGCCGCGCCGAACACATCCGCGTGCGCGCCCTGGACCGCGAGGGCCAAGCCATCGAACTGGAAACCGGCGGCCTGCTGGCGATCTGCATTCAGCACGAGATCGACCACCTCGACGGCAAGCTGTTCGTCGACCACCTCTCCGCCCTCAAGCGCAACCGCATCCGCAAGAAGCTGGAAAAGCAGCGTCTGCACACCATGTGAGCCGGCAACCCGCGCCACCCCCCATAGAACAGGAAGGAACACACCGTGGCCGAAGGCCTGAACGTCATCTTCGCCGGCACCCCGGCATTCGCCGCCAGCAGCCTGCAGGCCCTGCTCGACTCGCCGCACACGGTGCGCGCCGTGTACACCCAGCCCGACCGCCCCGCCGGCCGCGGCCGCAAGCTCACGGCCAGTCCGGTGAAGGCACTGGCGCTGGCCCACGATATCCCCGTGCGCCAGCCCAAGACCCTGCGCGACACCGAGGTCCAGGCCGAGTTGGCGGCCCTCGACGCCGACGTGATGATCGTCGTCGCCTATGGCCTGATCCTGCCCGCCGAGGTGCTTGATGCGCCGCGCCTGGGCTGCCTCAACGTACACGCCTCGTTGCTGCCGCGCTGGCGTGGCGCCGCCCCCGTCCAGCGCGCCATCCTCGCCGGCGACCGTGAAACCGGCGTCACCCTCATGCAGATGGACGAAGGCCTGGACACCGGCGACATGCTGCTGAAAGTGCGCACCCCCATCCATGACGACGATACTGCGCAAACCCTGCACGACCGCCTTGCGGAACTCGGCGCGCAGGCCCTGCTCGACACCCTCGATGGCCTGCAGGCCGGCAGCATCCATCCCGAGCCGCAGGACGACAGCCAGTCCACCTACGCCGCCAAGCTGGACAAGGCCGAGGCGCAGATCGACTGGCGCCGCCCGGCCGCCGAGCTGGCGCGCCAGGTGCGCGCCTTCAACCCCTGGCCAGTGGCCCACACTCTCTACAAAGGCCAGAACCTGCGCATCTGGCTGGCCGAGCCCGTCGAAGGCCGGGCCGGCGCCGCGCCCGGCACGGTGGTGGCCGAGGGCCGCGACACCGGCATCGACGTGGCCACCGGCGACGGCCTGCTGCGCATCACCCGACTGCAGCTGCCCGGCGGCCGGCCCATCGACACCGCCGACTACCTCAATGCCCACAGCCTGCTGGGCAAGCCGCTGGGCGCGTGAAAAAACAACCCCCCCGCGCCCTCGCCGCCCGCATCCTCGCCCGCGTCGAGGGCGGCGCCTCCCTCACCGCCGCCCTCGACGACGGCCTGCCACAGGCCGCGGAACGCGATCGCGCCCTGGTGCAGGAACTCTGCTACGGCACCCTGCGCGCCTGGCCACGCCTCCAACGCATCACCGCCAGCCTGTTGCGCAAACCGCTGGGCAAGAAGGACGCCGACGTGCAGGCCCTGATCCTGCTCGGCCTGCACCAGCTCAGTGCCATGCGCATCCCCGCCCACGCCGCGGTGGCGGAGACCGTCGGTGCCGTCAACGCCCTCGGCAAGGGCTGGGCGCGCGGCCTGGTGAACGCCGTGCTGCGCAACTTCCAGCGCCAGGCGGAGGAACTGCTCGCCGCCGCCGATG
>DRQN01000206.1 GCA_011371455.1 Gammaproteobacteria bacterium | reverse complement strand
GTCCCTGGCCACGCGCTCCATCACCTCGCGCCACAGCTCGGTGCACTCCAGCACGTTGGCCTTGTCCACGGAGCACACGCGCTTGTCGCGCTTCATGGCAATCTCAAACGCCGAGCGGCCGATGCGCTCGATCTCGGACTCGGAGTAGACCAGGGTATTGAAGCCCTGGCGCTCGCCGTTTTCCAGGGTGCGCACGCCGCGCGGCTGGCCGAAGTAGATGCCGCCGGTGAGTTCGCGCACGATCATGATGTCCAGGCCGGCCACCACTTCCGGTTTGAGGGTGGAGGCGTCGGCCAACTGTTTGTAGAGGATGGCCGGACGCAGGTTGGAGAACAGTTCCAACTCGGCGCGCAGGCCCAGCAGGCCCTTCTCCGGGCGCACGCTGATGTCCAGCGACTCCCACTGGTAGCCGCCCACGGCGCCGAGCAGGATGGCGTCGGAGGCCCTGGCCAGCGCCAGCGTCTCGTCGGGCAGCGGCGTGCCGTGAACGTCGTAGGCGGCGCCGCCCACCAGGCCCTCTTCCAGCTCGATGGCCAGGCCGTCGGCGCGCAGGCGTTCCAGGACCTTCACCGCCTCGCGGACGATCTCCGGGCCGATGCCGTCGCCGGCCAGTACTGCAATCTTTTTCATTTTTTGGACTCCGTAATTTAACGCAAAGGTCGCAAAGGCGCAGAGAACGCAAAGAAAACATTTTTAAAAACTTTGCGCCTTTGCGTTCCCATCACCCGGTTTCAAACAACCATGGCGCTTCCTGCTTGCGGCGTTCCTCGTAGGCGCGGATGTCGTCCACGTGCTGCAGGGTCAGGCCGATATCGTCGAGGCCGTTGAGCAGGCAGTACTTGCGGAACTCGTCCACCTCGAAGGGAATCTCCTCGCCACCCGGGGTGGTGATGGTCTGCGCCGGCAGGTCGACGGTCAATTCATAGCCCTCCGTGGCCGCCACTTCCCGGAACAGGCGGTCCACCGTCTCCTCGTCGAGGACGATGGGCAGGATGCTGTTCTTGAAACAGTTGTTGTAGAAGATGTCGGCGAAACTCGGGGCGATGATGACGCGAAAGCCGTCGTCGAGCAATGCCCACGGCGCGTGCTCGCGCGAGGAGCCGCAGCCGAAGTTCTCGCGCGCGAGCAGGATGCTGGCGCCCTGGTAGCGCGGCTGGTTGAGCACGAAGTCCGGGTTCAGCGGCCGCTGGCTGCAGTCCTGCCCCGGCTCGCCGACGTCGAGATAGCGCCACTCGTCGAACAGGTTGGGGCCGAAGCCGCTGCGCTGGATGGACTTCAGGAACTGCTTGGGGATGATGGCGTCCGTGTCCACGTTGGCGCGGTCCATGGGCGCCACGATGCCGGTGATCTTTTCGAATTTTTCCATGATAGTTACCAAATTTTGTTTTACCGCAAGGGTCGCGGAGAGACGCAAAGGTCAAAATTCAATCATCTTTGACTTTGCGATCCTTCGCGCCCTTTGCGGTTGAATTTAAAGTTCCCGCACATCCACGAAACGCCCGCTCACCGCCGCCGCCGCGGCCATGGCCGGGCTGACCAGGTGGGTGCGCCCGCCGGCGCCCTGGCGGCCTTCGAAGTTGCGGTTGGAGGTGGAGGCGCAGCGCTCGCCGGGCTCCAGGCGGTCGGCGTTCATGGCCAGGCACATGGAGCAGCCGGGCTCGCGCCATTCGAAGCCGGCCTCGATGAAGACCCTGTCCAGGCCCTCTTCCTCGGCCTGCCTCTTCACCAGCCCGGAGCCGGGCACCACCAGGGCCTGTTTCACGTTGCCCGCCACCTTGCGCCCCTTGGCGACTGCCGCCGCCGCGCGCAGGTCCTCGATGCGCGAGTTGGTGCAGGAGCCGATGAATACCTTGTCCACGCTGATCTCGGTGATGGGCGTGCCGGCCGCCAGGCCCATGTAGTCCAGGGCGCGGCGCATGCCCTCGGCCTTAACCGGATCGACCTCGGCGGCCGGGTCGGGCACGCGGGCGCCGACGGGGACCACCATTTCCGGCGAGGTGCCCCAGGTCACCTGCGGCTGGATGCCGGCGGCGTCGATGACCACCTCGCGGTCGAACACGGCGTCGTCGTCCGAGTGCAGCTCGCGCCAGGCGGCCACCGCCCGCTCCCAGTGCTCGGGCTTGGGGGCGAAGGGCCGCCCCTTCACATAGTCGATGGTCTTCTCGTCCACCGCCACCATGCCGGCGCGGGCGCCCGCCTCGATGGCCATGTTGCACACCGTCATGCGGCCCTCGATGGAGAGGTCGCGGATGGCCTGGCCGGCGAACTCGATGGCGTAGCCGGTGCCGCCGGCAGTACCGATCTCGCCGATGATGGCGAGCACGATGTCCTTGGCGGTGACGCCGGGGCCGACGCGGCCCTCGACCCGCACGCGCATGTTCTTCGACTTGGCCTGGATCAGGCACTGGGTGGCCAGCACGTGCTCCACCTCGGAGGTGCCGATGCCGTGGGCCAGGGCGCCGAGGGCGCCGTGGGTGGAGGTGTGCGAGTCGCCGCAGACCACGGTCATGCCCGGCAGGGTGACGCCCTCCTCCGGGCCCACCACGTGCACGATGCCCTGGCGCGGGTCGTTGATGTGGAACTCGGGGATGGCGAATTCCTCGCAGTTGCGGTCCAGGGTCTGCACCTGCAGGCGTGACACGGGATCGTGGATGGCCTCCACGCCGCCGTGGCGGTCCTCGGGGTTGGTGGGCACGTTGTGGTCCGGCGTGGCCAGGTTGGCGGTGGCCCGCCACGGCCTGCGCCCGGCCAGGCGCAGGCCCTCGAAGGCCTGCGGCGAGGTCACCTCGTGGATCAACTGCCGGTCTATATAAAGAAGGCAGGTGCCGTCCTCCTGGGTGCGCACCACGTGCTGTTCCCACAATTTGTCGTACAGGGTCTTGCCAGCCATTACGCCGTCCTCGGTTCGATCTGTTGTTCTCCAGTCATGCCCACACCTCGGCGACAACATGACGATGGACCGATACTAGTCCAGGCAAAGAATTACAACAATTCATGTTTATAATCTTTTACATTCCTGAAAGGAATATTTAAAGTCGCCCCATGGACACCGCCAACCTCAAAACCTTCATCGCCGCCGCCGAGCTGGCATCCTTCTCCCTCGCCGCCGAGCGGCTCTATCTCACCCAGCCGGCGGTGAGCAAGCGCATCTCGGCCCTGGAGGCGGAACTGGGCACGCGCCTGTTCGACCGCATCGGCCGCCGCGTCAGCCTCACCGAGGCCGGACGCATGCTGCTGCCGCGCGCCCGCGACATCCTCGCCGAAATCGACGATAGCCTGCGCCAGATCGCCAACCTCAGCGGCGAGGTGGGCGGCCACCTCAGCATCGGCACCAGCCACCACATCGGCCTGCACCGCCTGCCGCCGGTGCTGCGCGCCTATACCAGGGCCTGGCCCAAGGTGGAACTGGACCTGCGCTTCATGGATTCCGAGGCCGCCTGCCACGCGGTGCAAACGGGCCAGTTGGAACTGGGCATCGTCACCCTGCCCCTGACGCCGCTGGCCGACCTCGACAGCGAATGCATCTGGGCCGACCCCCTGCGCATCGTCGCTGGCCGGGAACATCCCCTGGCCGGACAGCGGCACATCCGGCCCGCGCAACTGGCCACCCATGCCGCCATCCTGCCCGCCCACGGCACCTATACCCGCGCGCTGCTGGAACGGGCCATCGCTAGCGAGGCCGGCAGCCTGCAGGTCAGCATGACCACCAATTATCTCGAAACCATCAAGATGCTGGTCAGCGTGGGGCTGGGCTGGTCGGTGCTGCCGCAGACCATGCTCAGCGATGACCTGCAGGCCCTCGACGTCCCCGGCCTCCCCCTCGTCCGCCAGCTGGGCGTGGTACACCACCGCCAGCGCACCCTCTCCAACGCCGCCCGCACCATGTTGCAGCAATTGCGGGCCGGCAGTGACAAAGGCGCCACCGCGCAGGAATCTCTCCTATAATGAGGCGTAGCCGGGAAAAAGAACCACACGATCACAGGAGAGAAGCCCCATGAGCCAGCTCGTCGTCAACGGAAACAACGTCAACCTCACCGCCAACGGCCGCCTGGCCAATCTTGCGGACTGGACACCCGAACTCGCCGAGGCCATCGCCGACAACGAAGGATTGACGCTGACCGACGCCCACTGGGACATCATCGACCTGATGCGCGACTATTACGCCACCTACAACATCCCGCCCATCCTCAAGCTGCTGAAGCGCGAGACCGCCCGAAAATTCGGCCCCGAGCGCGCCACCGACGAGGCCCTCAACGCCCTGTTTCCCGGCGGCGTCACCTATCAGGGCAGCAAGATAGCCGGCCTGCCGGTGCCCATGCTGGACTCGGAGCTGGAACAGAGCAGCCAGGTGCGTAGGACCGCGCCGCAGGCCAGCACCCCCCACTACCGCGACAGCTTCGAGTTCAAGGGCCGGCGGATCAAGGTCTACCCCAGCGGCAACCTGGTCAACCTCGAAGACTGGAACGAGGAACTGGCCGAACAGCTGGCCAAGAAGGAAGGCATCGAACTGACGGAGGCGCACTGGGTGGTGCTGCGCTATCTGCGCAAGTTCTATTTCCAGTACGGCATCACGCCAATGGTGAAGATCCTGATGAAGCACATGGGCGAGGAACTGGGCAAGGGCGCCAGCGACCGCGACGCCCTCTACCGCCTGTTCCCCGGCGGCCCCTCCCGTCAGGGCTCGCGCATCGCCGGTCTGCCGGTGCCGCAGGGCTGCATCGATGATTAAACACGCTGATCGCCAGCCGAAACGGCCCCTCCCGCAACACCACGGGAGGATCTGTTTTTTCGGCTCCGCAAAAGCGTTTTTTACACGCAGGAAATCAGCGGCTAAAACTGATAGCCCAGATTGAGCAACAGCCCGCCTTCGAGATCGCCATCGTGCCGGCCAAGGATCGGCGTCAGGCCGACATGCCAGGTGGCGGCCGTCATGCCCTCGAAGAAATAGGCATAAGGCAGGCCCACAAACACCTCCACATCGTCCCGCTCATCGTGGGTGTTATAAGTAACGCCCAAATGCAGGCCCAGCCCATGCCGGCCGTTGCTCGACAGGATATCCGAACGCATCCAGCCGGCGCCCACACCACAATTGGACGACGCCCCGCTGTTCGAAGAATAGGCGATAGAGGCGCAGCCCAGTGACACATACCTGAGACCGGACCCGTTCATGAAGGCGGCATTGACGCCGAGACCGTTATAGAGCGCGCCCATACCGAGACCGAAAGACACCCGCTCATCCGCGCCTTGGCCCGCGGCGGGCAACGCGCCCGCAAGCAAGACCCCGCACAATACTAGCCTCATAATCATACCCTCCCCGTTTTCCCTAACAGCAAAATAGTCATCGAAACAGGCATCAGCCTGCACTCGATGAGAGGGTATCCCCTATGCCCCGCGTGGGCAAGGGCGCCACGGGCCTCACCAGATACGCAGAGAATTGCCCCCCAGACTAAACTTCCCCGCCCGGCTGCCGAATGAGTCCTCACACAGGAAACTCCCGACGAGGAACCCGCGCCATCGTGGCCAGACAAGAACAACATCCCCCCGCCTTCGTGATCGCCGCCATGCTGGCCGGACACCTGTTCCGCATGATGCGCACCGCCAAGCTCATGTCGCTGAGCGCCAGCAATGCCAAGGGCGT
>DRQN01000205.1 GCA_011371455.1 Gammaproteobacteria bacterium | reverse complement strand
TGCCCATTTCGACTTCGTTCAGGCCGAACAGCAGGTTGTACGAGAACTTGCGCGCAAACTTGCCGTACTGGCCCTTGTTGGAATACTTGATCAGGTCCGCCCACATGGGATGGGCGACTTCCTGGATTTCTTCATCACTCAGATGGATGATGTTCTGCCTGTTTTCTGTGGTGGCTTCGCTGGTCATGTTCATCTGTCGGTTGGACACTGTCGTTGAAATGCGGAGTGGATGGAAAACAAGCCAGGCTGCACGCAGCCACAATGGAAAGGCACCCGCAACGCCCCTTGCAAGGCCCTGCGGGTGCCCCAGGCTAGACGGACATGCCGTTACTCTTCGTCTTCACCCACGATGTGGTAGCACGGTGCCTTCTCCATCGTGTACTCCCCGGTCTTGGGATCACGACGGGAGACGGTCAGTACGTGCCAGTTCTCGTCGTCCAGCTTCATCGCGTCGCCGCGGTAGTAGTAACCGGGCCAGCGCGTCTCCTTGCGGAACAGGGTGTGATGCAGGACCGCTTCCGAGGTGCGCAGGCGGTGCTTCAGCTCCCAGGCCCGCAGCAGCTCGTGGTAGTCCTTGGCGGCCAGCTTCTCCAGATCCTCTTCCATGATCTTGAGCTTCTTCAGACCGATGTGCAGGAGCTTGTCGTTGGTCACGTAGTTGACGCTGGCACCGCCGCAGTACTCGTCCATCAGCTTCTGCAGACGGTCGAGACCCTGGCGCGGGTTGATGTAGTTGGGGTTCACATCGCCCGCGGTGATCTCGTTGCGATAGACCTTGTAGTGCTCCATCGGCTTGTAGACCTCGGCCTTGCGGTCGTTGATCTGCTTCTCGGAGACCACGATACCTTCGGCCTTGCCGTCGTCGATGTACTTGCAGGCGGCCTTGGCGGCCAGACGACCTTCGGTGAAGGAGCCGGAGGAGAAGGCGTGCGGGGTGCCGCCGACGGCGTCACCGGCGCCGAACAGGCCTTCCACGGTGGTCATGCGGTTGTAGCCCCAGAAGTACTCCTCGGGGGAGACATCCTCGGGACCGGAGCACCAGGCGCCGCAACCGGTGGCGTGGGAACCCATGACGTAGGGCTCGGAGGTGGTGAGCTCCGGGTTCTCGTTCTTGGGATCCACGTCGGTGGCGGCCCACAGCACGGCCTGACCGACGGTCATGCCGAGGAAGTTGTGCCAGCCGATTTCTTCCAGGTGCGGATCCTGGAAGGCTTCCATGGTGACCATGTGAATCGGACCGCGACCGGCGTTCACCTCGGAGATGAGCGCGTGGTTGCGCAGGCAGGTCGGGATCGGACGGTGGGTGCGGTGCGAGGCCTCGGGATCGAGGTACTCCTTACCCACCATCTTCTGCAGCTCCGGCCACCACTTGGACTCGTACTCTTCGCCGTAGGCGTTCTGGGTGTAGGTCTTGAGGTGCAGGAAGTAGGCACCTACCGGACCGTAACCGTCCTTGAAGCGGGCCAGTACGATACGGTTTTCCATCTGGGTCATCTTGGCGCCGGCCTCGATCAGCAGACCGTAGGCGGAACCGGAGGACCAGGGGGCGTACCAGACGCGGCCGGCACCTTCACCCACGGAGCGGGGCTTGAAGATGTTGGAGGCGCCACCGGCGGCGACGATCACGGTCTTGGACTTGAAGACGTGGAAATCGCCGGTACGGACATTGAAGCCGACGGCACCGGCCACGCGGTTCTCCTTGGCCTCGTCCATCAGCAGGTGGGTCACGCAGATCCGGTTGTAGACCTTGTCGGCCGACTTCTTGGCGGCCTCGGCCACGATGGGCTTGTAGGACTCCCCGTGGATCATGATCTGCCAGCGACCTTCACGCTGGTAGGCGCCGGTCTTGGGATCGCGCATCAGCGGCAGGCCCCACTCCTCGAACTGGTGCACGGCCGAGTCCACGTGACGCGCCATGTCGAACAGCAGGTCTTCGCGGACCATGCCCATCAGGTCGATACGGGCGTAGCGCACGTGATCTTCCGGCTTGTTCTCACCGAAGCGGGTACCCATGTAGCAGTTGATGGCATACAGGCCCTGGGCCACGGCGCCGGAGCGGTCGATGTTCGCCTTCTCGGCGATCACGATCTTCTTGTTCTTGCCCCAGTAGCGAGCTTCGAAGGCGGCACCGGTGCCGCCCAGACCCGCACCGCACACCAGGATGTCGATGTTGTCTTCTACGATAGTCTTGTGATCCATTAGTAGTACACCCCTGCTTTCATTTTCAGGCCATTCGACTCCAGCGTGTCCAGACCGCCGTCATCCATGCGGATGTACTTCGGCTCGTTGTACAGCAGCTGGCTGTCGCGCTGTTCCTGGGTCGGTTCGGGCACTTCCCGCAGATTGGGGATGGCCGAGCCCCACGGCTTGGTGGTGATGGGGGCGACCAGTTCGAAGTCCTTCTTGCCGTTGCGGAACTTGATGCGCCAGGCAATGATGCCCTTCTCTTCGTCACGCTTCACACGCACCGAATGACCCAGCGGTGCGAAGTCGGCATAGCCGCGAACGTCGATGGCGTTCATCGGGCAGGCCTTGACGCAGGAGAAGCACTCCCAGCACATGTTCGGCTCGATGTTGTAGGCCCGACGGGTAACCGTATCGATGTGCATGATGTCCGAAGGACAGATATCGACGCAGTGGCCACAGCCATCGCAACGCGTCATATAAACAAAAGTTGGCATTTTTCTGACTCCTTGCTTTGTTCAATCAGTAATGGCGCGGCGGTTCACGTTTGATACCCAGCCCCATGTTGGGCGGATTCTTGCCCATGTAGGTCGGCAGATCCGGGAACTTGGCCTGCACGGCCGGATCACGCGGATCGTAGTCGTCGGGCAGGTTGTCGCGGGTGCCGTCGGCCTTGCGAATGCGCTTCTCGAAGGCGGCAGCCGGCTTGAAGAACATGTGGGCGAACTTGGACCACAGAACGGTGCCGAACAGGGTGGTGGCGGAGATGATGAACAGGGCGAAGAACAGCAGCGCCCAGCCCTCCGAGCCACCGGACTGGAAGAAGGACCAGAGCAGGGCGAAGGTGGCAGTGGTGATCAGCGAGACGATGAAGATGTCGTCGCGATGAACCTGATACCACTTGTGGCCTTCGGCCGACACGTCGACGCGAATGAAGAACCAGAACCAGTAGCCACCGATGGCCAGCATCAGCGCACCGAGGTGCCACAGGAACGGCAGGGTGCCGGAGCTGGTGTCGGCACCGAAGATGATCATGGCGGTGGTCACCACGAAGATGATGAAACCATACATGGTCAGCAGATGGGAGATGCGGCGGGGCGTGTAGCAGAACTCGGAGGAGGTCAGCACTTCGCTCAGGATCGTCTTGATGAGCAATCCGAACTTCTCACCGCCACTGACCTGACGTTTGGCCTCCCGTTCCCACTTCTTCGACTTCTCGAAGAAGTATTTGGCGCTCTTCTTGTGCCACATGTCGAGAATGGTTCCAAGCGCAACCAGGATGACCATCAGGATGATATAGCCCTGCATGACAGCGGGCGTAATCGATCCTGTCAGTTCCATTCCTGCCAATTCGGCGAAAGGGTTATGGGTAAACATGACGTTTGCTGACCTCCTGTTTTAATTAAGCAAAATTTTGCCGCGATTATTAATCATTTCTGTCTACCACAGCCAATCAATGATTTTTGCAATAAACAAACGTGATTAATAACGCCAAGCACT
Source organism: Gammaproteobacteria bacterium (assembly GCA_011371455.1). GTDB lineage: Bacteria > Pseudomonadota > Gammaproteobacteria > SZUA-152 > SZUA-152 > DRQN01. The sequence continues at coordinate 3,688 of DRQN01000205.1, read as the reverse complement.
GAAGCGTTTGGGTGATGTGATGGCGTGATCCCCGGTCACGATGAATTGTTCAAGGCATTGTTGTTCGTATGCGTGCTTCGGCGAAGTGCCAGTCCTTCACCGTTGCGCTGCATCGTCGGCGCAGTTTTTCGAATCCTGCGCGCCGGCGCCAAACTGGGCGCTCATTCGCAGGGTGCACAATTTAGCGACTTTTCCCGTCCGAATAAAGCGCTTTTTTTCAATTTGTTACATTAGTATTTTTGTAATCCCGCATAAGCGGGGTTTATGTGTTGCTGGCGGGCCTGCATGGCCGGTTGGCCGAATACCTATTTTATATGGTCGGCTATTCCGGCGTCCGCGCGGCCTGGCGCAGGGGGAGGACCAGCGCTTCGAATGCCGACGGCGGGACGTACTGAAGCAGTTCCTTGCCGTCCGCGTTCAGCAGGATGTCCAGCCCCTGGTCGGGGTAGAGCCAGTGCTGCCGCCGGTCATCGAGGCGAATCCGCTCGGCCGGCGGGCCGAACCGGGCCTCGATGGTGTCGGCATCGAGATTCACGTAGGGGATGTAGTCCAGCCCGACGATCACCCGATCGGCGGTCGCCAGCCGATCCGGCTCGCCGAGGGTATAGCGGACATTGCCGGTCTCCAGCACCTCGCGACGGGCGGCCCGGTCGCGGATCCCGGCCAGCTCGTCTTCCCCGGCGTCCAGGATCATGATCAGCCGGCCGGACAGGCCGCCGCGGGTGATTTCCTTGTAATAGACCTCGAGCGACAGCCGCCCTCCGGGTTCCTCGAACAACGCCAGCCTGTAGTCCCGGCCCAGCATGGCGGCCGCCTCTCCGAGCCGGGTCTGTCCCAGGGTGATGCCGAAGACCCGGCTGTGGGCGGGATCGGTTACGGTGATCTGCCAGGGATAGGTGTCCTCGGGCTGGGTAGCGGGACGCTCCCCGCAGGCAGCCAGCAGGAAGGGCAGAAACAGGAGGTGGCGGATACTCATGGGCGCGGTTCCTCGCCGGCGTCGCTGGGGCCGGCCTGCAGCCAGAAGGTGACCGGGCCATCGTTGATCAGGTGGACCTGCATGTCGGCGCCGAAGCGACCGCTGGCGACCCGGGGCCAGCCGTCGCGGGCCAGCGCGAGCAGGTGGGCGAACAGGGCCCGACCCTGCTCGGGCGGGGCGGCGGTCGAGAAGCTCGGGCGCATGCCGCGCCCGGTGTCCGCCGCCAGGGTGAACTGGGGCACCAGCAGCAGCTCGCCCCCGATGTCGCGCAGGGACAGGTTCATGCGATCCTGAGTGTCGGGAAAGATGCGATAGCCGAGAACCCGTTCGAGCAGGCGTTTCGCGTCGCCTTCGGTATCGCCCTTCTGCACGCCGATCAGCGCCAGGATGCCGCGCCCGATGGCGCCAACGGTCTCGCCGGCTACCACCACCTTTGCGCCCGTGACCCGCTGGATGAGGGCGATCAAGACTCGACCTCCCGCAACATGCGCCGGGTGGCCTTCACCAGCGCATCGACGATCCCGGGTTCGCTGGCCGCGTGCCCGGCATCGGGCACGATCTGCAGTTCCGCCTGCGGCCAGGCCCGGTGCAGATCCCAGGCGCTCTGCACGGGACAGATGAGATCGTAGCGGCCCTGCACGAGGATGCCGGGGATGTCGGCCAGGCGCGTTGCGTCGCGCAGGATCTGGTTCGGCGCGAGGAAGGCATCATTGACGAAGTAGTGGGCCTCGATGCGGGCCAGGCTCAGGGCGGTGTGGGGATCACTGAAGTGTTCCACGACGGAGCGACGCTGATGCAGGGTGGCCGTGCGCCCCTCCCACAGCGACCAGGCCTTGGCCGCGGCCATGCGCGCCACCTCGTCGTCGCCGGTGAGGCGGCGGTGGTAGGCGTGCACCAGATCGTCCCGCTCCGCCTCGGGGATGGGGCGCAGGAAGTCTTCCCAGTAGTCGGGAAAGACACGACTCGCGCCATCCTGGTAGAACCAGCGGATCTCCTCCGGACGGCACAGGAAGATGCCCCGCAGCACCAGGCCCAGAACGCGGTCGGGGTGGGTCTCGGCATAGACCAGCGACAGGGTCGAACCCCAGCTGCCGCCGAACAGCAGCCAGCGATCCACGCCCAGGTATTCGCGGATGGCCTCCATGTCGGCCACCAGCGCGTCGGTGGTGTTGTTCTCCAGCGCGGCATGGGGCGTGGAGCGTCCCGCGCCGCGCTGGTCGAAGAGGATGATGCGGTATTTTTCCGGGTCGAAGAACTGCCGGTGCCAGGGCTCGCAGCCCGCCCCCGGCCCGCCGTGCACGAACAGCACCGGCAGGCCGTCCGGATTGCCGCACTCCTCCACGTGCAGGACGTGGGGCGGTTCCACCGCCAGGCTGTGGGTCACGTAGGGCTGGATGGGCGGGTACAGCGATTCCATCAGTCTCGCACGATCTCCCCGCGCCACCCGATCAGGGCGGCGATGCCGATGGCGAGCAGGGCCAGCAGCACCAGCGGCGGGCCGGCGACGAGCAGGGTCTCGGCCCAGGCCTGATCCAGCACCCGGCTCAGGTAGAGCATGCCGGAATGGAACACCGCGCCGAGGATGAACAGCCAGGAGATGAGCTGCTTGAACCAGGGCGCCACGGAAATGAACATCAGGGCGATGCCGGCGGCGATGTTGAGCAGCGCCTCGAGGTTGCCATGGGCATGGGGGCCGCCCTTGATCATGTCGATGCCCATCTCCTCGTTGCGCACCTTGTTCAGGGCCAGGATGCCGTCGGTATTGGCCCGGGCGATCTGCTCGGCCGACAGGGGTTCGAGCTCCTCCTCGAAGCCGTTTTCCTTGAGCTGCTGCAGACGCCCGACGGCCGCCTGCTTCTCGACCATGGCCGCGCCGAAGTCTTCGTACCTGTCCACCATCACGATGCCCAGAAAGGCGGTCGCAACCAGATACAGAAACCCGAAGACAATGTTCTTCTTTCCAATCATGGCGGTTTCCTCCACGTTCTCGTTATGGGAATTTTCAGGCTGACATCGACCCGAATATAAACACAGACACGGAAACGGGGAAACCGGTTCACACTGACCGGGAAAGAAAAGGTGGATTGTTATCCACCCTCACCCTGTCCCTCTCCCGCCGGCGGGAGAGGGGACCCTTCGACAGGGAGAGTGACACATCCCGCGGCCACGCCCCCTCGGCCCTCGCCACTCGGCTCTGGCATCCTGCTTCGCTCTACCTCCTGCATCCCTGCAGTCGTCGTCCCTCGTCCCTGGCGAGCGTCAGCTCGCCAGGGCCCGGCCGGCCCGCTTGCGCTCGTGCTCCTTGAGCAGCTTCTTGCGGATGCGGATGTTCTCGGGCGTGACTTCCACCAGTTCGTCGTCGTCGATGAACTCCAGGGCCTGTTCCAGGCTCATGCGGATGGGCGGGGTGAGCAGCAGGTTCTCGTCGGAGCCGGCGGCGCGCACGTTGGTGAGCTGCTTGGCCTTGAGGGGGTTGACCACCAGATCGTTGGCGCGGGAGTGGATGCCGATGATCATGCCCTCGTAGACTTCCTCGCCGTGGCCGATGAACAGGCGGCCGCGTTCCTGCAGGTTGAACAGGGCATAGGCCAGCGCCTTGCCGTTGCCGTTGGCGATGAGCACGCCGTTGTTGCGCTGGCCGTAGTCACCGGGCTTCACCGGGCCGTAGTGGTCGAACACGTTGTAGAGCAGGCCCGAGCCCTGGGTGGCGGT
>DRQN01000204.1 GCA_011371455.1 Gammaproteobacteria bacterium | reverse complement strand
GCATCGAAGGCAGCTCGCCGCCGCCCTCCAACCAGCGCAAGGAAAAGGACAAACTGCGCCCCGCCGCCAGCGTCTTCCGCCGGCGCTACTCCGCCAGCCTGCTCGAAGCCCTCGACTGGGCGATGGAGATCGACCCCCTGCTGCGACCGCAAAGCGTGGACCAATTCCTCAAGGCCCTGGACCAGCCCGGGGAACGGCCCGACGACCTGCCGCAACGCATGGCCAACCCCTTCTCCTGACTTTGCGAATGAAATACCAGCACACCAAGACCAGCCGCCTCGGCAACCGCATGGTCAACGAAGACCGCATCGGCTTCGCCGAAAAGAACGGTCGTGCGTTACTGGTGCTGGCCGATGGCATGGGCGGCTACCGCGGCGGCCAACTGGCCTCCGCCGCCCTGGTCAACAGTATGCTGCGCCAGTTCCAGCAGCACCGGCGGCCCATCGACGATCCACCGGCCTTCCTCAAGGTACTGATCAACGACGCCCATCTGGCGGTGATCCGCAAGGGCGCCGAGCAATACCCGCCGGTGGAGCCACGCACCACCTGCGTGGTGTGCCTGATCCAGGGCGACCAGGCCTGGTGGGCACACGTCGGCGACTCGCGCCTGTACCTGTTCCGCGGCGGCCGCATGCTCACCCGCACGCGCGACCACTCGAAGATCGAATACCTGCTCGCCAGCGGCGAGATCAGCGAGAAGGAACTGAAGAACCACCCCGAGCGCAACCTCGTCACCCGCTGCGTGGGCGACCGCAAGCGCCCGCCGCGTCCCACCTTCAGCGAAGCCTTCACGCTACAGAAAAAAGACATCTTCCTGCTCTGCTCCGACGGTCTGTGGGACGCCGTCAGCGACGACTACATGGCCGAAACCCTGACGGAAACCACCCTCAACAAGGCCATCGACCGCCTCGCCTACCAGGCCGAATTCCGCAGCTACCCCGAGGCCGACAACATCAGCGTCATCGCCCTGCGCTGGATCTCGAACGAAAGCGGCAAGCCGGCGGAAAGCCAAAGCGAAGACGATGAACTGACCCAGACCCTGAGGGCGCTGGATGCCGCACTGGAAAAGAAACACTAACGGCACCGTTCGCCTTGTTGACCCGGCCACGATCCAGGCCGTGTCCGGCATCGATAACCGTGCAGGGATCGGTATTCATTGGCCTGAGCCCCGTCAGCGGCTACAATTCCGGGCCTGTTTTCCCAACCCGAATCACTAAAGGTATCCATGCGCACCTCCCGGTTCTTGCTCGCCACCGTCAAAGAAACCCCCACCGATGCCGAGGTCATCAGCCATCGGTTGATGCTGCGCGCGGGCATGATCCGCAAGCTGGCCTCCGGCCTCTATACCTGGCTGCCCATGGGCCTGCGGGTGCTGCGCAAGGTGGAGAACATCGTGCGCGAGGAGATGGACCGCGCCGGGGCGCAGGAACTGCTGATGCCCATGGTGCAGCCGGCCGAGCTGTGGCAGGCGTCGGGCCGCTGGGAGCAGTACGGCCCCGAGCTGCTGCGCCTGCGCGACCGCCACGGCCGCGAGTTCTGCCTCGGCCCCACCCACGAGGAGGTGATCACCGACCTGGCGCGCCGCGAACTGCGCTCCTACAAGCAGCTGCCGGTGAACTTCTACCAGATCCAGACCAAGTTCCGCGACGAGATCCGCCCACGCTTCGGCGTGATGCGCGCGCGCGAGTTCCTGATGAAGGACGCCTACTCCTTCCACGCCGACCCGGACTCGCTCAACGAAACCTACCAGCGCATGTTCGAGGCCTACACGCGCATCTTCACCCGCCTGGGACTGGACTTCCGCCCGGTGCAGGCGGACACCGGCGCCATCGGCGGCAACGCCTCGCACGAGTTCCACGTGCTGGCGGCGTCCGGCGAGGACGCCATCGCCTTCTCCACCGAGAGCGACTACGCCGCCAACGTGGAGCTGGCCGAGGCGGTGGCCCCGCCCGGCGGGCGCCCGGCGCCGGGCGCCGAGCTGCAGACGGTGGACACCCCCGGTCAGCACAGCATCGAGGAGGTATCGGCCTTCCTCGGCATCGACCCGGCGCAGACCGTGAAGACCCTGCTGGTGAAGGGCAGCGAGACCGCCGTGGTGGCCCTGGTGCTGCGTGGCGACCACGAATTGAACACGGTCAAGGCTTCGAAACTGCCGCAGGTGGCCGCGCCCCTGACCCTAGTGGGCGACGAGGCGGTGCACACCTGCTGCGGCTGTCCGGCCGGCTCCATCGGCCCGCGCGACATCGCCGCACCGGTGATCGCCGACCGCGCCGCGGCCCGGCTGGCCGATTTCGTCTGCGGCGCCAATGAGGACGGAAAGCATCTGACCGGCGTCAACTGGGGCCGCGACCTGCCCGAACCCGAGGTGGCCGACCTGCGCAACGTGGTGGCGGGCGACCCCAGCCCGGACGGCAAAGGCGTGCTATCCATCAAGCGCGGCATCGAGGTGGGCCACATCTTCCAGCTCGGCACCAAGTACGCCGAGGCCCTCGACGCCACGGTGCTGGACGAGTCCGGCAAGGCGGTCACCCTGAGCATGGGCTGCTACGGCATCGGCGTGTCGCGGGTGGTGGCCGCCGCCATCGAGCAGAACTTCGATGACCGCGGCATCATCTGGCCCGACAACATCGCCCCCTTCCAGGTCGCCCTGCTGCCCATGAACATGCACAAGTCGCAGCGCCTGCGCGAAGCGGTGGAGACGCTGCACGACGAACTCACCAAAGCCGGCATCGACGTGCTGCTGGACGACCGCAAGGAACGCCCGGGCGTGATGTTCGCCGACATGGAGCTGATTGGTATTCCACACCGCATCGTCCTCGGCGAGCGCGGCCTGGACGCCGGCCAGGTCGAATACAAAGGCCGCCGCGATGCCGACACGCAAGACGTGGCGCTGGATGGCATCATCGACTTCCTGCGTAACCGGCTCAAAGACTGACGTGCACAGGACGCTATCAAGGAGCATGATTCCCGGACGCCTTTTCCATCGCCAACGAGCAGGCCACCGCCTCATGGCACTGGCATTGCTGTTCGTCATGCCCGCCTCGATGCAGGCCGCCAGCCTGGAGCGCCCGGACGACAGCCTGCGCCGGCACCTCACCCAGGTGATCAGCGAAAGCGACAGCTTCGAGGACCGCTTCGACGCCGAAGTGTGGCTGATGGACATGTCCAACCGCCTCAAGTCGCGCATACCCGACGACGCTGAACGCCTCGATCTGTTGAAGAATGTCCACTATGAAGCCAACAAGGCCGGGCTGCACCCTGAACTGGTGCTAGCGGTGATCAACGTGGAAAGCAACTTCGACCGCTGGGCCATCTCTTCCGCCGGCGCCCAGGGACTGATGCAGATCATGCCCTTCTGGCTCAAGGAGATTCCCGAGGCCGGCGACAACCTGTTCGACATACGCACCAACCTGCGCTTCGGCTGCACCATCCTCAAGCACTACCTGGACAAGGAAAAAGGCGACTTCACCCGCGCCCTGGCCCGCTACAACGGCAGCCTGGGCAAGACCTGGTACCCCAATCGCGTGTTTGCCGCCCTGCGCAAACACTGGTACAAAGCCCGCTGAAGCCGCATCACCACAACAATATTGACCCGGCGACAATATAGATTGTGTTCAGCCGGCGAGTGACGCCTTGATCTGGAGAACGCTTGAAGTCCTGAACATGATCTATGTTGTCACCGGGTTAACAACAACAAATGGATAGCCTGATCGACGACTGGGGGCTGTGGGGCCTGCTCCTCAGCGCCTTCGTCTCCTCCACCCTGATGCCCGGCGGCTCCGAGGCCGTGCTCTCGGCGCTGCACCTGTACGATGCCCACCCACCGCTGCTTCTCCTGGGCATCGCCACCCTCGGCAACACCCTGGGTGGCATGAGCTCATGGCTGATCGGCCGTCTGCTGGCCCGGCGCTGGCCGGCCAGACGCCTGCACAAACCCGCGCAGCAACGCGCCATCCGCTGGCTCGAACGCCACGGCAGCCCGCTGCTGTTGCTGTCATGGCTGCCGGTGGTCGGTGACCCGCTGTGCGTCGCCGCCGGCTGGCTGCGCATCGGTTTCTGGCCGGCGCTGGTATTTATTGCGCTGGGCAAGGCGGCGCGCTATGGCGCCATATTGTGGCTGCTGGAGGGATACCCCTGAGTCCCATGCCCTGGCAATACCGCGTGGACACATAAAACGTGCCCACCCTGACTTCTTGGCACACGGCGCACACGACCCAGCGCCTGCCACAGCAACAGCGCGCCGACAAGCAGAAAACCCAGCTGAATGCCGATGACACCCATTGGCAGCGAGAGATGGACTGCTGTCAGCTGCCGCGTGACGGCCAGGAGAAGATCAGCACGAAGCCGCCCAGGCCACCGAGCATCCAAGTCAGCAGCGGCGCATTGCCAAGCATGGTCACGGCGGTGGGATCGGCATAGGCATAAATGATCGAGGCGCTGATGACGAAGCCGCTGCCAACGATGGCGCGGAAATTGCGCCGCTGGGCGCGGCGGATCTCCCAGCGGATCTTTTCCAGGGTCTCGTTGCCATTGTGCTTGGCGTGCCTTTCGGCCTCGGTCGCCTGACTGAGAAAGGCGTGCAACAGGCCGGGAAGCTCCGGCAGTTTTTCCGCCCACTCCGGGGCATTCTTCTTCGCCGCGCGACCAAAAGAACGAAAACCGACCTGCTCACTCATCCAGCGTTCCAGGAAGGGCTTGGCGGTTTCCCACAGATCGAGATCGGGATAGAGCTGGCGACCCAGGCCTTCTATGTTGAGCAGGGTCTTTTGCAGAAGCACTAATTGTGGTTGAACCTCCATATTGAAGCGGCGCGCCACCTGAAACAGGCGCAGCAATACGTGGCCGAAGGAAATATCCTTCAGCGGTCGCTCGAAGATGGGCTCACAGACGGTGCGAATGGCAGCCTCGAACTCTTCCACCCGGGTGTCTTCCGGCACCCAGCCGGATTCCACGTGCAGTTCGGCCACGCGGCGGTAGTCGCGCTGAAAGAAGGCGAGAAAATTGCCGGCCAGATAGCGCTGATCCTCTTCACTCAGGGTGCCCATGATGCCGAAGTCCACGGCAATGTAACGCCCGGAAGGCTCGACGAAGATATTGCCTGGGTGCATGTCGGCGTGGAAAAAGTTGTCACGGAACACCTGGGTGAAAAAAATCTCCACACCGTTCTTCGCCAGCCGCTCGAAGTCGATGCCCTGCGCACGCAGGGCATCGATGTCACCGACGGGGGTGCCGCTGATACGCTCCATGACCATGACGTCGCGACGTGTCAGCGGCCAGTGCACCTCCGGCACGTAGAGTTGCTCGGAGCCGGAGAAATTGCGCCGCAGCTGTGAGGCAGAGGCCGCCTCGCGCATAAGGTCCAGCTCATCCATGATGGTCTTGTCGTATTCCGCCACCACCTCGCGCGGGTGCAGGCGGCGGCCGTCGGTCCAGTAACGCTCGGCCAGGCCGGCCAGGGTATAGAGCAGTGCCAGGTCGCGCCTGATCGTCGACTTGATGTTAGGCCGCACTACTTTGACGATCACCTCGCGGCCATCGTGCAGCTGCGCGGTGTGCACCTGGGCGATGGAGGCGGAGGCCAGCGGCGACTGGTCGAACCGGGCAAACAATTCGCCCACCGGCTTGCCCAGCGATTTTTCGATGATGGCGCGCGCCTCGCTGTCAGGAAACGGCGGCACGTTGTCCTGTAGCTGCGCCAGCTCGTCGGCGATGTCGTCCGGCAGCAAGTCACGGCGGGTGGAAAGAATCTGGCCGAACTTGACGAAGATGGGCCCCAGTTCCTCCAGCGTACAGCGAATGCGCTCGCCGCGCGAGCGGGTGTCGCGGCGAAACCAGTGCCAGGGCAACAGGTAGCGCACGAAGCTGACGGGACGGAACAGGTGGGTGCGGAATACGAGATCGTCGAGGCCGTTGCGGGCCAGCACGAAATTGATGTGCATGAGGCGCAGGGCCTGGCGAAGTCCGGTCACTGGGGTTTCTCTTCTGTGCTTTTTTCGGCGTTGGCCTTGCGGCGTGCTTCGAGGCGTTCGATGCGCGCCTCCAGCCGGTCGACGTCACTGCGCAGGGTGTCGACCTGGGCAAGAAATTCTTCCATCTCGCAACGCGTCGGCAGATCGCGGCTCTCTTCCTGCAGGTATTCGGCGCCGTCGCGGCCGAGGGTATCCAGGGTCTTGCGCCCCCAGTCGAAGGCATCACGCACCAAATCGCCGACCTTGTGCGCCACCACGTCGCCAGTAATACGCGACAGGTGTTCCTCCCAGTCGATGTCGAGGCCGTCAAGGATTTCACGAAACCGGATGCCCAGCTCCACGTCGCCGCTGATCTCCACGTCGCCGGCAAAGAAGCTGTCACCGGCGTTTTGCGCCAGTCCCATGCGCAGCATGCCCACCGGGGTGCCGCGCAGGATGGTATCCGGCTCGCCCTCGAAATGACCGAACATGCTGAGGCCGGCGTCGGTGGGAATCAGGTACAGGGTGACATCGAAGCCCTGCAATTCGATAGCGATGACCTTGCCGTTGAGGGCGCGCAGGCGTTCCACGGTGTCCGGGTCCAGGGCCAGCACCTGGTTGATGGCGGCCTCGATGGCAGCGGTAACGACAACGGGGATCTGTTTCATGTTAGAAACCTCTTGCGGCGGTCACTCAACGCACTTCCGCCATCAACGTCGCCAAGGTCTTCTGCGATTCATCGTCCACCTCCAGCTCCGCCCCGTACAACACCACGCTATTGGCGATCTTGTCGTGAAAGCCCTGCTTGCGCTCGTCCCAGGCAATCCAGAAAAAACCCAGCCCCAGCGGCAGCAGTGAAACGATATAGGCGAAATAGCGCAGCACGGCCTGCTTTGCCGACAGCGGCTTGAAACTCTGCGCATCCACTACCTGGCAGTTCAGCAACAGTTTGCCGGGCGTGCCGAGAAACTTCAGCCACAACCACACCGTCAGCAGCATCGTCAGGCCATTGCTCAACAGGCCTTCGAGGCTCCAGAAGTCGGCGGCAAAATACACCGGCCCCAGCAGCAGGGCAGCCAGCACGGTGAAGATCGCGCTGTCCAGCAGCGCTGCCCCGGCGCGCCGCCAGAAGCCGGCATAGTGTGGCTCGCCGCACAGCATCAGAACTTGTAACCTCGATGCAGGGCGACGATGCCGCCGGTGAGATTGAAGTATTCGCAGCGCCCGAAACCGGCCGCCTCCATCATCGCCTTCAGTTCATCCTGCGGCGGGTGCATGCGAATGGACTCGGCCAGGTAGCGATAGCTCGCTTCGTCGTTGGCCACCAGCTTGCCCATCAGCGGCAGCAGCTTGAAGGAATACACGTCGTACACCGAACTCAGGCCCGGCGTGACCGGCTTGGAAAACTCCAGCACCAGCAGGCGGCCACCCGGCTTGAGAATACGGTACATGGAGCGCAGGGCGGCGTCCTTGTCGGTGACGTTGCGCAGACCGAAGGCGATGGTGATGCAATCGAAGTGGTTGTCGGGAAAGGGCAGGCATTCGGCGTTGGCCTGCACGTATTCGATGTTGCCCAGCACGCCACGGTCGGTGAGCCGCTCGCGCCCCACTTCCAGCATGGAGGCGTTGATGTCGGCCAGCACCACCTCGCCCCTGTCGCCCACCAGTTGCGAGAACCTGGCGGCGAGATCACCGGTGCCGCCGGCGATGTCCAGCACCCGCTGGCCGGCGCGCACGCCGCTGTGCTCGATGGTGAAACGCTTCCACAGGCGGTGGATGCCCAGCGACATGAGGTCGTTCATGACGTCGTACTTGTCGGCCACCGAATGGAATACGCCGGCGACCTTCTGCACCTTCTCCTCGCGCGGCACTTCCTGGTAGCCGAAGTGGGTGGTGTCTTTCTGCTGCTGGTCGTTCATGGCATTGTTCTCTGGCCAGGTGGTGGGTTCAATCTACGACGTTGGCGGGATGGCCGCAAATGCCCGGGATTCTATCGCTTTCCCGCCGCAGGGGCGGGCCATGCACGCGAGGTCCATCCATACTTGCCACAGAGGCACAGAGATCATAGAGAAAAGGAATCAATGGATTCTCCGTGCCTCTGTGGCAAACGGTCCTTCTCGCGGGCAGGGCCCACTCCTGCGGAGTGAAAGATCAGGCCTTGCGCTTGTGGCCGGCCTTTTCCAGTTTTTCCAGGTATTCGGCCCACAGAGCATCCTTTTCCTGGCCCAGGGTGTAGAGGGTGTCCCAGGAATAGATGCCGGTGTTGTGACCATCGTCGAATTCCAGTTTGATCGCGTAGTTGCCCACCGGCTCTATGGCGGTGATGTTGACGTTTTCCTTGCCCACTTGCAGCACTTCCTGACCCGGCCCGTGGCCACGCACCTCCGCCGAGGGCGAGTAGACGCGCAGGTACTCGCAGGGCAGCTCGAAGTGCGCGCCGTCGTCGAAGGTCACCTCCAGCACGCGGGACTTCTGGTGCAGTTTGATGTCGGTGGGCTTGTGGGCTGAACTCATGGCTGTCTTTCTCCGGTTAGAGGATGTAGCGGCTCAGGTCTTCATCCTGCGCCAGTTCGCCGATGTGGCTGTCGACGTAGGCGGCGTCCACGCTGACCGTCTGGCCGCTCTGGTCGGCGGCCGTGAAGGATATCTCTTCCAGCAAGCGTTCCATCACCGTGTGCAGACGGCGCGCGCCGATGTTGTCGGTGCGTTCGTTGACCTGCCAGGCAACCTCGGCGATGCGCGCGATGCCGTCCCCGGTGAACTCCAGCTCGACGCCTTCGGTGGCCAGCAGGGCGGTGTACTGTTCGGTGAGCGAGGCATCGGGCTCGGTGAGGATGCGCACGAAATCGTCCACGCTCAGGGCCTTCAGCTCGACGCGAATGGGCAGGCGGCCTTGCAGCTCGGGGATCAGGTCCGAGGGCTTGGCGAGGTGAAAGGCGCCGGAGGCGATGAACAGGATGTGGTCGGTCTTCAGCATGCCGTACTTGGTGGTGACGGTGCAGCCCTCCACCAGCGGCAGCAGGTCGCGCTGCACGCCTTCGCGGGAGACGTCGGGGCCGCTGCTCTCGCCACGCTTGC
>DRQN01000203.1 GCA_011371455.1 Gammaproteobacteria bacterium | reverse complement strand
GTGCCGGCGTAGCGGGCCAGGATGGCGTCGTCCGGGCTGTTGTCGCGCAGCAGCTGGGCGATGTCGGCCAGCACCAGGTCGCTGCCGGCGATGCCCAGCGTATCCTTGATGCCCTTGAAGTTGCTGGGTTCCAGGTACAGCAGGGCGCCGTGGCGTTTCTCCACCGTGGCGTTGGCCACGGCCGTCTTGAGTTCTTCCATGAAGTGCTGATGGTTGAACAGGCCGGTGAGCAGGTCCTGCTGGCGCAGTTGCTGCAGTTCCTTTTCCAGCTCCTGGTCGTGGCTTTTCTGGTGAATCATCACCTGGGTGCAGGGTTCACCATCCACGCTGGCCGGCGAGAACTGCATGGTGGCCTGGAATTCGTTGCCGTCGGCTTGCACGACATTGAATTCCAGGGTGCCTTCCGGTGTCTCGCCGTTGCTCAGGGTGCGCAGGATGTCCTTGAACCTCTGCTGATCGTCAGCGGCGATCATGTCCATTACCGGTACCGATTCCAATTCCTCGCGGTCGACATAGCCAAAAATGTCCAGATAGCTCTGGTTGACGTAGACGTGCATGCCTTCGTGCAGATAGGCCACGGGGTCGCGCGAGCTGTCGAGCAGTATGCGGTTGCGCTTTTCGCTTTCCGCATAGAGGAGCTTGCAGTGCCGGTGGGCGCGGCGCTCGCGCAGGTTGCCGATTTCACGCTCGACGGCCAGCAGCAGGTGTTCCCGGGCTTCTTCGTCGATGTAGTCGGCGGCGCCGGCCTTCAGCATGGCCACGGTGTTGTCGTTGCCGGATGGCGGGCCAAACACGATGCAGGGAATGTCCTTGCCGGCCTGCTTGATGGTGGCGATGGCATCGAGGGCGCGGTAGCCGCCCACCTGGGATGCGGCCAGCAGGATGTCCCAGTCCTGTTCGTCGAGGGCGGTCCGCAGGTCTTCGTCGTCTTCGATATGGCGATAGCGCACGGCGAAGCCGGCGTTGCGCAGGCTGCTGGCCAGTGCCTCGGCCTCGTTGGATGATTCTTCCAAAATCAGCGGACGGATGACATTTCCAGTGTCCAATGAATTGCTCCTGAGAAATGTTTTGGGGTCTATGGTGAATTGAAAAGGTGCTCAACGGCCGCCAATGGCGGAGGGGAAATCAGAGTATCGACCACACGTCGTCAAAGCCTTCTTCTTGCGAGGCGTCTTTCGTTGTGCCGGTTTTGTCTGCCGGGGTCTCTTCGTTTTCCAGCACCGTGAACTCGAACTGGGCGAAGACGCCGGTACTCTCCAGCATCCTGTCCAGCCTGATCCGGGTCTTCTGGCCGTGAATGTTGATGATGATCTTATCACCTTCGCGCTGCCAGGCGTGGGTGATGATGGTAATGGGCTGCTGGATACTGCTGAGTTCGGGCAGGATCAGGCTGCGGTTGTACTTCTTGCTCTCGCCATCCTTGGGGATGGCGGCGGTGGCGATGGCCTCGGCGCAGGGCGCCAGTTTCTGGATGCCGAGTTCGAGGCCGTTGTTCCAGCTTTTGATGCGGCGGATGATGCCGATGGAGAACTGCGTGGGGTCCGAGGTGTCGTCGTTGAGGCCGACCAGTTCGCCCACCTGTACGCGCCGTGAGTCCTTGTCGTACTCCACCCGCCCCAGCAGGCAGTAGCCGCCGGCGCTTTCGTTGACGCCCTTGCAATCGACGGGCGTGAACAGGGCCTCCTTGCGGCGCCGGTCGTCTTCCTCGTTGGCGGACATGCTGTAGGTGGGGTTGGAGGCGCGGTAGGTGTAGTCCGGGTCCCAGACGTCGGGGGTGTGGTCGTCGATGTTGCTGATGCCGAATACCGGCGTGCTGGTGTAGAGGGCCGGCCGGTCCAGTTCCATGCTGTCGTCGGGCGAGCCGAGAACGGGTTGCACATTGAAATTTTCAATAGTGCCGGCGCACAGGCTCCTGACGCCCACCCGCAGTGGCCGCAGGATCTCGTCGATGTAGTGATGGGTGGCGCTCAACCCCAGGGTGATGGTGATTTCGTGGTTACTGGCGGTGCGCGAAAAGGCCCGCCGCGACTTGCCGCTCCAGGTCAGCACCAGGCGCTTGAGCACTTCTTCGGGGATGCCGTCTGTGCCTGAGCCCTGCGGCAGGATGCCGTTGCCGATGATGCGGGTCATGTCGGTGGTATCGACGTTGCGGCAGAAAGTGGGATTGCTGCTGCCATCGTCGCAGAAGAAGCCGGGGGCGGCATCGCTGTTGAGGTTGATGGAGGTGCAGCCCGCCGTCTCGTTGCAGGCATCGAAAGGCAGGATGCGGCAGAGGGGAGCCCAGTCAACGAGCGCCTTGTAGACCGCTTCGGTGATGTGCTGGCGCAGGCCGTAGGGGTTGGCCAGGGCCAGCAGCAGGATCTGCTTGTAATTGTCCTCGATGGTGCTGCCGGTGCTGCCGTCCTCCGTTACGGTGTCCTTGACCAGCTTGTCATGCAGCTGGTTTTCCTCGGCGAACAGGTACAGGCGGTTCAGTTCCAGCCAGGTGTTTTCCGGGTGGTGGATGTAGATCTGGTAGGCGCATAGCAGTACGTTGCTGAGATAGTGCATGGCGCGGTGAATGCTGACGCCGATGCTCTTCATTTTCAGGCGGGAAAAGCTCTTTGCCAGGGTGTCCTCGATCACGGACTTGTAGCCGATGGCCATCTCGGCATTGAGTTGGATGGCGAGTTCGGCGATCTTTTGATTCTTGGGCGAGAGCGGCAGGTTCTGCCGGGTATAATGTTTTTTCAGGGTCTCGGTGACCACGAACAGCGCGGGACGCAGGGCCTCCAGCGACTTGAAACGATCCTGTGGTGAAATGATCAGCCGGTTCATTTCCCGCAGCGTGGTGTAGATCTGGCGCGCGCATTCGCCGATATTGGCCATCGGCAGGGCGTCCACCCACGCCTCGACCTGTCTGGGACGGGTGGGGAACGCGCTGCCGCTGGGGCGCCGCTGGTGCGGGATGGACAGCAGTCCTTCCAGTGTATTGCCTGCCACGTTCGCTCCTGAATTTTTTGATTTATTCTACGGCTGTGTACCTTCGTAGGTGAGTATACTTTGCCGCGAATAAAACGCCACATTCTCCCGGCATAAGGCTGTTTCGGCAGGTTTTCGTTGTGCCTTTAATGACTTTGATGACTTGTCGGCTGGCCTTGACGTTCCGTCACTTTGTTCAGTCTGCGGATTCCGCCAGCCGCTTGTAGGGCGCGCCGGCCTGCTCGCGCACCAGGCGTGGCACCAGATAGCCGGGCAGCTGCCGGCGTAGCCGCTCTACCAGTCCGCGCGCGCGGGCGTCATCGACGGTGAAATGCGCGGCGCCCTGTACCCGGTCCAGCAGGTGCAGGTAATAGGGCAGCACGCCGGCCTCGAACAGGCCTTCGCTCAGATCCGCCAGCGCGCCGACGGAATCATTGACCCCTCGCAGCAGCACGGACTGGTTGAGCAGGGTGGCGCCGGCCGCCTGCAGCCGGCGCAGGCCCCGGGCGACGCCGGCATCGATTTCATTGCCGTGATTGGCGTGAACCACCAGCACCGTGGGCCAGGGCAACCCGGCCAGCCAGGCCAGGAGTTCGTCGTCGATGCGCGCCGGCAGCACCACCGGCATGCGGCTGTGGATGCGCAGGCGGCGGATGTGCGGGATCTCGCGCAGACCCTCGCCGAGGGTGCGCAGGCGCGGCGTATCCAGGTTCAGCGGGTCGCCGCCGCTGAGGATCACCTCGTTGATGCGGGTATCGGCGGCGATCGGGGCGAGGGTATCGCGCCAGCCGTCCATGCCGGCGCGCGCCTCGCCATAGGGGAAGTGGCGGCGGAAGCAGTAGCGGCAGTGGATGGGGCAGGCGCCGGTGGTGATGATCAGGGCGCGGCCGTGGTACTTCTGCAACAGTCCCGGGTGGCGGGTGGCGGGGCCATCGCCCACCGGGTCGAGGCCGTAACCGGCGGGCGTCTCCCGTTCGCGGCGCAGGGCCAGCACCTGCCGCAGCAGGGGGTCGTTGGGGTCGCCGTGGCGCATGCGCTCGACATAGGCCCACGGCACGCG
>DRQN01000202.1 GCA_011371455.1 Gammaproteobacteria bacterium | reverse complement strand
TGGGCAGCAAGGTTGACGTTGTGAGTGACCGGGCATTAAACCGTTATCTGCGTGACAAGATATTGGAGGAGGCGCGGCCGCTATGAAGGAGCAGGCGGTTTATCTCCTTACCATGTATGACTGCATACAAAGGATAGAGGAATATACGGCCGGCTTGCAGCTGGCTGCATTTCTGGAAGATCAGAAGACCCAGGATGCGGTCATTCGAAATATCGAAGTTATCGGTCAGGCAGCCAAGGATTTTGGCATTGAGGATCTTGCACAGGATCGGCCTGATGTCCCTTGGAAGCAGGTCGCAGGGATGAGGAATATCATTGCCCATGAGTACCTTGGCATCGACATGATGATCACCTGGCAAGTGGTCGATGAGCACCTGCCCGTTTTGGAAACGGCTATTGCCGATGTCGCCAAAAGGATAGGGGTTAACATTCCCGTCAGCAGTTAAAGCACGAAGCGAAAGCTCGTATTTTCGCGGCTAATACCCAAAGGGCTCGATGAGTCGCCCCCCCCACAATCACCTGTTGCTGATTTTGCGATATCTCAAGCCCACCCTCTTCCTCACCTGCCTGCTGCCCCTGGCCCTGCTCGTCTGGGACGGCTTTCACGACGCCCTGGGCGCCAATCCCATCGAGACCATCACCCACCGCACCGGCGACTGGACGCTGCGCTTTTTGTTGATCACCCTGACGATGACACCGCTCCGTCGCCTGATGGGCTGGAACGGGGTGTTACGGCTGCGGCGCATGCTGGGCCTGTTCGCTTTTTTCTATGCCTGTCTGCATTTCCTCACCTACCTGGTGCTGGATCAGTTTTTCGACTGGGACGCGATCATCCGGGACATCGCCAAACGGCCCTACATCACCATCGGCTTCAGCGCCTTTGTGCTGCTGATTCCGCTCGCCGTTACCTCGACCAAGGCCATGATGCGCCGCCTCGGCCGGCGCTGGGGGCAGCTGCACCGGCTGACATACCTTGTCGCCATCTTCGGGGTGATACACTATCTGTGGTTGGTGAAGGCCGATTATCTGCCGCCCGCCCTTTACGCCTCGGTTCTGGCGATCCTGCTGGGTCTGCGGCTGTGGTGGTGGCGTGTCGATGGCGACGCCGAAACAGGCAGAGGTCAGCGTCACGCACGGCGGGCCTTGACCGACATCAAATAACCCGGGGCGCGAGCCCCGTACACTCTGCGCCTGATGATTGCCGGTAATTGACCACATGCCCGTTTCCACTCGCCGCCAGCGGCAGCACGAGGAACACCTCGCCTACCGTTTGCACGGCAACTGCTATCTCAATATCACCTATCACTGCACCCTGCGCTGCGCCTTCTGTCCTAAGTTCAACGGCAGCTGGGAGGTGCGGGATATCGACCTGCTGCTGACCCGCGAGCCACAGGCCGACGAGGTGCTGGCGGCCATTGGCGATCCCAGCGGCGACCGCGAAATCGTCTTCTGTGGCCTGGGCGAGCCGACGCTGAATCTGCCGGTGCTGCTGGAGGTGGCGCAGGTGTTGAAATCGCAGGGCAAGCCCATCCGTCTCAATACCGACGGCCTGGCCAATCTGGTGCATGGCCGCGACGTGACCCCCGAACTGGCCGAGGTGGTGGGCGCCGTGTCCATTTCCATGAATGCCCAGGACGAAGCGCTTTACGAGCGCCACTGCCGTCCCAAGCAGGCCGGCGCCTTTGAGGCCATGCAGGACTTTGCCCGGCGCGCCGGGGAGCAGGGCATGGCGGTCACGCTCACCGCCATCGACGGCCTCGAAGGCGTGGACATTGCCGCCTGTGAACGGATTGCCCACAGCCTCGGCGCCAGCTTCCGCCGCCGGGTGCTGGACGTGGTGGGCTGATGATTTATTCGGCGCACCAGCCTGTAGGAGCGGACCCTTGGGCCGCGAAGGCTTTTCCACCCGGGTCATCGCGGCCCAAGGGTCCGCTCCTACGGCGGGGGGGCAGGGGCTAGGCACGCATGGCACTCGCGGATTACGTCACCACCCTCGGCCAGAACCTGCTGGCCCGCCACGGCGAGCGGGTGCACAAGGTCTCCGTCGACGCCAGCTTCACCTGCCCCAACCGCGACGGCAGCAAGGGGCGCGGCGGCTGCACCTTTTGCAACAACAGCTCCTTCAGCCCCAACGGCCGCCAGCCGCTGCCCATCGCCGAGCAGATCGCCGCCGGCCGCGCGGTGATCGCCAAACGCACCGGGGCGCGCAGGTTTCTTGCCTATTTTCAGGCCTATACCAACACCTACGGCGAGCTGGAGCGGCTCAAGGCCCAGTATGGGCAGGCCCTGGCCGAGCCGGGTGTGATCGGCCTCGCCATCGGCACGCGGCCCGATTGCGTGGAACCGGCGGTGCTGGATCTGCTGGCCGGCTATCAGGCCCAGGGTAAGGAGATCTGGCTGGAATTGGGCCTGCAGTCCAGCTTCGACCACAGCCTGCTGCGGGTCAATCGCGGCCACGGTTACGCTGAATACCGCGACACCCTGCACGCCGCCCGCCGCCGGGGCCTGCGGGTCTGCACCCACCTTATCCTCGGCCTGCCGGGAGAGGATGCCGGGCACGCCCGCGCCACCCTGCAGCGGGTGCTGGCGGAAGGCGTGGACGGACTCAAGTTTCACGCCCTGCACGTGGTCAAGGGCACCCGCCTGGCCAACGAGTGGCGGCGCGGCGAATACCGGCCGTGGGAGATGGATCAATACATCGAGACGGTGGCGGACCTGGTGGCGATGACCCCGCCCGAGGTGGTGTTTCACCGCCTTACCGGCACCGCCTCACCGACCATCCTGCTGGCGCCCGCGTGGTGCCGCTGGAAGTGGCGGGTGCTGAACGGCATCGAGGCGGAATTGCGCCGCCGCGGCAGCCGCCAGGGATCGGCCCTGGCAGGGTGTTCGGGAAAAGACGCCGTTGGCAGCTAGTGCACCTGTGGGAGCGGACCCTTGGGCCGCGATGCCAAGGGAGGGAAAACCATCGCGGCCCGGGGGGGGGGCGCTCCTACGGTCGAAGCCGATACGCGAATGATCAACAGCGAGGTCTTATGAGCAAAATGGAACTGGTCTGTCCCGCCGGCAGCCTGCCGGCACTCAAGGCCGCGGTGGACAACGGCGCGGACAATGTCTACATGGGATTTCGCGACGCCACCAATGCGCGCAACTTCCCCGGCCTGAACTTCGACGAACGCGCGGCGGAGCGGGGCATCCGTTACGCCCACGAACGCGGCTGCAAGGTGCTGCTGGCGCACAATACCTACCCCCAGCCGCAAACCTGGGAGACCTGGACCTCGGCGGTGGATCGCGCCGCCCGGCTGGGGGTCGATGCGCTGATCCTCGCCGATGCCGGCCTGATGCGCTACGCCACCCGCACCCATCCCCAGCTGCGCCTGCATCTCTCGGTGCAGGGCTCGGCCACCAGCCCCGAGGCCATCGCCTTCTACCGCGACAACTTCAACATCCAGCGCGTGGTGCTGCCGCGGGTGCTGTCCCTGTCGCAGGTGCGGCGGGTGGTGGAAAACACCGATGTGGAGGTGGAGACCTTCGCCTTCGGCTCCCTGTGCGTGATGGTGGAGGGGCGTTGTTATCTCTCCTCCTACGCCACCGGTGAATCGCCCAACACCTGCGGCGCCTGTTCGCCCGCCAAGGCGGTGCGCTGGGAAGAGACCGCCGGCGGCCGCGAGGTGCATCTCAGCCAAGTGCTCATCGACCGTTACGCCCCGGGCGAGAACGCCGGCTATCCGGTGATCTGCAAGGGTCGCTTCGAGGTCAATGGCGAGCTGGGCTATGCCATCGAGGCGCCCACCAGCCTGAGCGTGCTGGACATCCTCCCCGAACTGCAGGCCATCGGCGTCAAGGCCATCAAGGTGGAGGGGCGCCAGCGCAGCCCGATGTATGTGGCGCAGGTGACGCAAGTGCTGCGTCAGGCCCTGGATGCCGCCGATGCCAACCCGGAGGCCTACGTGCCGCGCAGCGACTGGATCGCCCAGCTCGACAAGGTGTCCGAAGGCTCCACGCACACCCTCGGCGCCCTGGAGCGCAAGTGGCAGTAGGAGCGCCTCCCCGGGCCGCGATGGCCTGTCGGGTAGCTCCCTGCGACCCGGGTGGATTTATTGATTAATATCAGTGGTATAGAGAATATTTATGAAGCTTTCTCTCGGTCCAGTTCTCTACTTTTGGCCCAAGGATGAGGTACTGGATTTCTACCAACACGTGGCCGACTGGCCGGTGGACATCGTCTATCTGGGTGAGGTGGTGTGTTCCAAGCGCCGCCTGATGCGCCACGATGACTGGCTGGCGGTGGCCGACAGGCTGACCGCCGCGGGCAAGGAGGTGGTGCTTTCCAGCCTGGTGCTGCTGGAGGCCGATTCCGAGCTGAAGACCCTGCGCCACATCGTCGACAACGGCCATTACACGGTGGAGGCCAACGACATGGCGGCGGCGCAGCTGGCGGCCAATCGCGTGCCCTATGTGGCCGGCCCGCAGCTGAATATCTACAACGGCGAGACCCTGGCCCTGCATCACGAGCAGGGCGCCACCCGCTGGGTGATGCCGGTGGAATTGCCGCGCACCACGCTGGCCGAGTTGCAGGCCCTGCGGCCCGCGGGCATGGAGACCGAGGTATTCGCCTTCGGCCGTCTGCCGCTGGCCTTTTCCGCGCGCTGTTTTACCGCCCGCACCCACAACCTGGCCAAGGACGATTGTCAGTTCCGCTGTGCCGACTACCCCGACGGCATGCTGCTGAAGACCCAGGACCAGCGCCAGTTCCTGGCCATGAACGGTATCCAGACCCTCTCCGCCGCTACCAGCAACCTCATCGATGCCCTGCCGGAGATGGCTGCGCTGGGCGTGGACGTGGCACGTCTGTCACCGCAGTCACAGCACATGGCAAGGATAGTGGACACCTTCGCCGCCGTGCGCGATGGTTCACTCGATCCGCTGGCGGGGCAGGCCCGGGTGGCGACGCTGGCTGCGGGTGAGGCCTGCAACGGTTACTGGCACGGCGAGGCGGGCATGGACTGGCATGTCGCCAAGGCGCAGGAGCTGGCCCGCGAATCGCAGGAACCGGCCATGCCCGCAAAAAGATTACTGCCGCGGAGGTCCGGAGAACACAGCGATCAGTGAGATGATTTTCTCTGTGACTCTGTGGCAACTATTGGCGCCCCTCGCGGACATGGTCGGCTTCGATGGAAGGGCCGGACGTTAGCCGATACCCAGGGGGTTGTCGGGATCGACGCCCTCCATGAAGGGCTTGCGCCGGTCGCTGTTGGTGAGCTGGTAGACGAAGCCCATCCAGTTGTTGATGATGGCCTCGCCGGTGTCGTGCCAGGTGTTGTGCAGCTGGCTGGCGATCAGGGCCTCGGGGAATGCCGGCAGTGGCTCGCCGCCGGCCTGCGCGGCCAGCAGCTGACCATGGTGCTCATCGAGAATGGCCTGCGCCTGGACGCCAAGATAATTTTCGGGGAAGGGTGGGTAGTCGTTGCGCTCACCGTTGACGTAGCGGTCCACCTCGCGCTTGTATTCCTTCAGCAGACTCACCGTATCGTATTCCGGATGCCCCTGAAAATAGACGGTGCGGAAGCCATCGCCGCTCACCGCCAGGTGCACGCCATTGCCCATGCTTTCCACCAACACATGCAGGCCGGCGGCCTCGAACTGGGCGCGGGTGATCTCATTGAAGCGTGAATGGGGCACATCGAAGCGGGTGTTGACGTCGTTGACCAGCGGGTGGCGGCGATCCACCACCTCGTGCACGAAGACCCCCCAACGCTTGGCCGGCAGGCGCTGGCGTTTCTGCCCGTGGCGCAGCTGCAGCACGGCATGGGTGGCCAGGCAGGAGCAGAGGGTGGAGGTGACGTTTTCCCACGCCCATTCGATCACCTCGCCCAGGGGCTCCCAGAACGGCTCCAAAGCCAGGTCCGGCTGGGTGACATTGGCGCCGGTGATGATCAGCGCATCCAGGCCGTCCTGCTTCAGTTGCTCGAAGCTGTCGTAGTATTTCGCAATGTGCGCAGCGGCCTTCTCGCCCCGCGGCAGCGCCGGCAGGGTAAAGGGGTGCAGGTAGAACTGCGCGATCTGGTTGCTTTCGCCCACCAGGCGAAAGAACTGCCGCTCGGTAGCCTCCAGGGCGGCATCCGGCATCATGTTGAGCAGGCCGATGTGCATCTCGCGGATGTCCTGTGCACGAGCGCGCTCCGGGGTGAGCACGCTGCTGCCTTCCTGCATCAGGCGGGTGAAGGTGGGGAGTTGGCTGTGGGCAACCAGTGGCATGGGTTTGATCTCGGTTAAGGCTGTCTTTCGATGGCGCGCGTCACCAGGTCGAGAAAATCGGCAGTGTTCCTTACCTGCGCCAGTTCCTCGGTGGTGATGGTATAGCCATGCTGCTCGGCAATGGCGTCGTAGCGTGGGATGCGTGCATAGAACAGGCGCGGAAAGATCCAGCGCACGAAATCATCGGGCTCCACCTGGGCGACGTATTGCAGGCTATTTTCCTGCATGTAGGTCGCCATCTGTTCGGTGAGAAATTCCTCGCGGTAATAGAGCGGCTTGGGGGCGAGCCTGGCGCGCTCGATGAGTTCGTGCTCGTCGTGTTCGGTGGCCTTGATATAGAGGATCAGGGTGTGCTCGGCCAGCAGTTCGATGACCTCGGGGCTGTCCAGTTCGCACACGCTGCCGCCGGCATCGTTGATGAAGTGTTTGTAACCATAAATAGTCTGCGCCTTGTCGATGAAGGTCGGCACGTCCTCCATGGCGGCGATCTCGGCCTCGTGATGCAGGCGCTGGCGGCGCTTGAACTCCTCCAGCGGCAGGCCGCCGTGCTCGGGGTTGCCGACCTTGCCGAGAAAACTGGCCACGGGTTTGAGGTGGTCGACGCCGATGTTGTTGCGGATGTAGATGGAGTCCGAGCGCAACAGGTCGCGCAGAAAAGGCACCTGCATGGCCTGCAGCTTGATGTTGTCGAGGATCGCCTCGTCGAGATAATGAGTGCCGATGCGGTAGTCGCCGGAATAGTGGAACCAGCCGTCCTCGCGCAGGATGGCGGAGAGACGGGTCTTGCCCACGCCCGACATGCCGAGCAGGGTGACGGACTTGTGTTCCCATTGCTGGAATTCGGCGGCGCTGAATTTCAAGGGTCGGGCTCCGTATCGTGTGGTGATTGGCGAGGGCGCTATTGTCGCCTGCGCCGATGCCGAGTGCAAAGCCCGTGTTGCCCCGGCGTCAGCTAGGGTGAGCACGTCTTTGTGCCCACGCATTATCCCATGCTCTTGCAATACCGCTATTAGACCCCATGATTGAACTTGCAAGTCAGTTCAACCATGAAGCCTAATAGACTACGCCAGAAGCCGTCGTTTATAGCGTGTATTGTTGCTTTACGCTTGCCGCAGTCTCCCCCGCGAAAACGCCCCGTACAACACCGGTAATACGAACAGTGTCAGCAGGGTGGACGAGGCGATGCCGCCTACCACCACCGTGGCCAGCGGGCGCTGCACTTCGGAACCGATGCCGCTGGCGAGCAGCATGGGGATCAGGCCCAAGGCGGTGGTGACGGCGGTCATCAGCACCGGCCGCAGGCGCGAGCAGGCGCCGCTGAACACGGCCTCCGCCAGCGGCATGCCGCCTTCGTGGCGGATGTTGATGGCGTTGACCATCACCACGCCGTTGAGCACGGCGACGCCGAACAGGGCGATGAAGCCGATGGAGCCGGGCACCGACAGGTATTGCCCGGAGACGTACAGGGCGACGATGCCGCCGATCAGCGCCAGCGGCACGTTGATCATGATCAGCATTGCCTGGCCGATGGAGTTGAAGGCGAAGTAGAGCAACAGGAAGATCAGCCCCAGCGATAGCGGCACCACGATCATCAGCCGTGCCTGGGCGCGTTGCTGGTTTTCGAACTGGCCGCCGAACACCACCGTATAGCCGGGCGGCAGGTCGATGTCGTTGTCGATGCGGCTTTGCAGTTCGGCCACCAGGCCGCCCATGTCGCGGCCCTCGACGTTGGCCTGGATCACCACGCGGCGCTGTACGTCGTCGCGGCGGATCTGCGGCGGGCCGGCTTCGATGGCCACGCTGGCCATGTCGCCCAACTTCACCCAGGCGCCGTTGGGGGCTTGCAGGATCAGGCTGCGGATGGCGTCGATATCGTCACGGTAGGGCTTGGCCAGGCGCACATAGATGTCGTAGCGCTCGTTGCCGTTGATCACCTGGCCGGCGCTGACGCCACCGATGGCGTCCGACACCAGGTCCATCACCTGCGCCACGGGGATGCCGTAGCGGGCCAGGGCGTCGCGGTCCGGCCGCACCACCAGCTGCGCCTCACCCTCGATCTGTTCCATGGCGACGCCGCGGGTGCCCGGCACGGCCTTGACCATGGCTTCGATCTCGCCGCCCTTTTGCGCCAGCACGTCGAGGTCGGGACCGAACAGCTTGATGGCCAGCTGCGCCTTGACGCCGGACAGCAGCTCGTCGACGCGCGTGGCGATGGGTTGGGAGAAGGAGAACAGCAGGCCGGGGTGCACCGACATTTTTTCTTCCATAAGTGCCTGCAGCTCGGCGCGGTTGCTGGCGCTGGTCCATTCGCTGACCGGCTTGAGGCCGACGAAGATCTCCACGTTGGACACCGGTTCCGGGTCGCCGCCGATCTCGGCGCGGCCGACGCGGCTGGAGACGTACAGTACCTCGGGGAAGGTCATCAGCTGGCGCTCCAGCTTCTGCGCCGCCTCCAGCGAGGTCTGCAGGCTGGAGGAGGGCGCCAGGGTGATGCGGATGTTCAGCGTGCCTTCCTCCAGCTCCGGCACGAATTCGGTGCCCAGCCTCGGCACCAGCGCGATGGCGCCGGCGAACATGGCCAGCGCCGCGCCCGCCACCAGCCAGCGGTGCTTCATGGCCGACCGCAGGCTCCAGCGATACAGCGCCGCCAGCGGCCGCAGCACGATGCTCTCCTTTTCCCTCACGCCGCGCCGGAACAGGTAAGTGGCCAGCGCCGGTACCACCACCAGGGCCACCAGCAGCGAGGCCAGCATGGCCAGCACGATGGAGATGGCCATGGGCTGGAACAGTTTGCCTTCCACGCCTTCCAGGGTGAACAGCGGGGCGAACACGATGATGATGATCATCACCGCGAAGAACACCGGCCGGCCCACCTCGCGCGCCGCTTCCTTGATGCGCAGGGGGATGCCGTGGTAGTCGTGCGCGCCCCAGTGCGGGTCTCTGGAACCAGGGGCGAGTGCTTTGCGGGCTTCTTCCTCGTGGTCCGCATCGGGATGGGAAAGGTGGCTGAAGATGCGCTCCATGATCACCACCGAGCCGTCCACCATCATGCCGATGGCGATGGCCAGGCCGCCCAGCGACATGAGGTTGGCGGAGATGCCCCACTGGGCCATGGCCATCAGCGCCAGGCCGATGGAGATGGGGATGGAGATCAGCACCAGGAAGGTGGCGCGCAGGTTGACCATGAACAGCATCAGCACCACCACGATGAGTACGAAGGCCTGCAGCAGCGCGGTGGTGACGGTCTTCACCGCCTGGCGCACCAGTTCGGACTGGTCGTAGAAGGGTTCCAGGGTGACGCCGTCGGGCAGGGCGGTCTGGATCGCCGGCAGGCGTTCCTTGATGCCGTCGATGGTGGCCTTGGTGTTGGCGCCCATGCGCTTGAGCACGATGCCGGCGACCACTTCGCCGAGCTGCTCGGGCTTGCCCTCGGCGTCGCGGCGGCTCATGGTCACCGCGCCCTGGCGGATCTCGGGGCCGAAGGCCACGGTGGCCACGTCGCGTACCCGCACCGGCACGCCGCCCACGTCCTTGAGCGGCACGTTGCCGATGTCGCGCAGGCCGTCCTCGCCGCTGCGCACCCAGCCCACGCCGCGGATCACCAGTTGCTCCGCGCCGCGGTCCAGGTACCAGCCGCCGGCGTTGCGGTTGTTGTCCTCGATGGCGCGGGCCACGTCGTCACCGTGCAGGCCGTAGGCGAGCAGCTGCTGCGGGTCCAGGCGTACCTGGTACTGGCGTACCTCGCCACCGAAGGAGAGCACGTCGGTGACGCCGCTCACCGGCATCAGCAGCAGCTTCACCACCCAGTCGTTGAGACTGCGCAGGGCCATGGCGTCGTATTTCCGCGGGTCTTCGGCGCGCAGGATGTACTGGTATACCTGGCCCAAACCAGAAGTGTTGGGCCCCATCTCGGGCGTGCCGATGCCGTCGGGGATCTGCTCGCGCGCCGCCTGCAGGCGCTCGAACACCAGCTGGCGGGCGAAGTAGATGTCCGTGCCTTCCTTGAACACCACGGTGATCACGGACAGGCCGGTCTTGGAGATGGAACGTACCTCCTCCACGTCGGGCAGGGCGTACATCACCGCCTCGATGGGGAAGGTGATGAGCTGCTCCACCTCCGCCGAGGCCAGGCCGCGCGCCTCGGTGTTGATTTGTACCTGCACATTGGTGACGTCGGGAAAGGCGTCCAGGTTGAGCTTGGGCAGGATCAGTGCGCCGCCGACGATGCTGGCCAACAGGGCCAGCACCACCAGCAGGCGGTTCTCGACGCCGAGGTCGATAAGTTTGTTTAACATATCGGCCTCCTATTAGTGGTTATGGATTTCGAAGCCGCCCTTGGCGATCTCCGATTGTACGAAGAAGGCGCCTTCGGTCACGACGCGGGTGCCAGGCTCGATGCCGTTGATGACCAGCTGGTTGCCGATGCTGCGCAATACCTTTACCTCTTTCGGCTCGAAGCGGCCAGGCGCTTCCTCAATGAAGACCTGCCAGTCGCCATCGGGGCTGCGCATCACGGCGTCCAGCGGCAGGGCCAGGGCCTGGCCGCGGCTCTCGGCGTCTATGCTGACGTCAACGAACATGCCGGGGTGCAGGCGGTCGCCGGGATTCTTGATGGCGATGCGCAGCGACTGGGTGCGGGTCTGCTCGTTGATGGCGTGATGGATCTGCACCACCTTGCCGCGCAGACTGGTCTGTCCCGCGCTTACCGTGGCGGCAGCGCCTTTGTGGATGCGATGGGCTTCCGCGGGGGTCAGGCGGGCCTCCACCCATAACGAAGACTCGTCGGTGATGTCGAACAGCACCCGGCCCGGCTTGACGATTTCACCAAGGATGAAGTCATCGCTGGTTACCGTGCCGTCTTGTGGGGCATAGAGATCGAAACGGCCAATGGCCTGCGCGGGATCATCGATTTTCAACAGGGTGTCTACCTGTGGTTTGCTCATGCCGTAGGCGAGCACCCGGGCCTCGGCCTGCTGGCGGTTGATCTGCGCCTCGGCGTAGCGCTTTGCCGACACCACCTTGCGGCCGAGTTTTTTCACCCGCTGCCATTCGCGATTGCTGATCAGCAGCTCGCCCTGAGCCTCGGCCATCTGTACGCTTGAAAGGGTGACCAGGGGCTGCCCGCGGCGCACGTGATCGCCCAGTTTGGCGTGGCGCTGGATGATCTGGGCCGTGATGCGCGGGGTGATCTTGCTGGCGAGATAGGTGTTGAACATCACCTCGCCGGGGGCGCGCACGACCTCGTGCAGGGTCTGTGGCTGCAGGGCAGTGACGATGATGCCGGCAGCGGCCATCTGCGCCGGGGTCAACTCGACGCCGCCTTCCTCTTCGTGATCGTCGTGGCCACCATGACTACCATGGTCGCCATGACCACTATGGTCATCTTCATGCGCTTCATGTTGGTCGTCATGATCCGCGTGCTCATCCTGATGGCCGCCGTGCCCGCCATGCTCGTCGGCGTGTCCATCTTCGGCGTGGGTGCTGTGCGTCTCCGCGTGGTCTTCGTTGTGGCCCGGCTCTTCTTTATGCTCGTGGCCGTGTTCTTCGCTGGCCCAGCCAGGGCCAGCCAGGGCCAGGGCGAGCAGGGCGGGATAGATAATGGACTGTTTCATGCTGTTCTCCGCTTGCCGGCACCGCGCCTTGGGCGCGCCGGCGGATGTGTTCAATAACGAGTTGTGGGGAGCGCCGCCAACCAGGGGCGGATGCGGGCCAGGCCCGCGATATTTTTCAATGCTGCCTGTATCACGGGCACGGCCCGCGCCTGCTGGCGGTCATCTGTCAGGGCGTGGCCGGCGTTTGTCTGTTGCCGCCAATTTGTCCCGACGCCTTCAACCAGGCTACCCAGGCCAGCCGCAACTCGCCTTTGAGCTCGGCAGCGGTGATCTGGGTATTGATGTTCTGCCCGGTCTGCAACAGGTAGTCGGTGGTGCTGAGCTCGCCGGCTTCCCAGATGCGCTGCACCAGTTTCAGCTGCCGGGCCAGGTTGCTTTGGCCCGCATCCTGCCATTGAAGCCAGGCGCGGTGGGTGAGGCGGTAGACCGACAGACTGCCGTCGAAGCGGCTGGCGGCGAGGCGATGCAGATCCTGCAGGATCTTTTCTTCCTGCACGGCCTGTTGCGAAGCGGCGGTGACCTCGGCGGTGTAGGTGTTGCGTACGTTCAGCGGCATGGAGAAATTCAGCCCCAGCAGCAGGTCGCTTTCCTCGGCGCCGCCGCGCAGGCCCAGGGTGGGATCGGCCTTGCGCGTGGCGCGCGCCAGCTCGATGCCGCCACGGGCATTGGCGATACGCGCCTGCTGGGCAATGAGCTGCGGCAGCTCGGCCAGCAGGGCCTCCCGCTGCGGGCTGGCGGGCGGTGCGGGGGGCGGATTCGGCAGGCTGGGCCACTGGCTCAGGCGCAGGCCGCTGGCGGCCACCAGTGAGGCCTGCTGGCGGCTGACCTCGGCCGTGCGGCGCGCCACCTGCATGCGTGACTCGCTGAAGGCGACCCGCGCCAGGGCCACGTCCAGCTGGCCGAGATCGCCCGCGGCGTAGCGCTGCTCGGTGGTTTCCACCAGCTGCCCCATGAGTTCACTGAAGCGCGTGGCCAGTTGGCGCTGTTCCTGCGCGGTTTGGTAGCTGGCCAGGGCCGTCAGCACCTCGCTGGCCACCTGCAGGCGCCGGGCGGCCAGCTCGGCCTGGGCGATGCGTATGCCGCTGTCGCCCATCTGCCGCTGGGCACCGCGCTTGTCGCCCCAGTCGATGGTCTGGTTGATGCCGATGCTGAGGGTGTTGACGGCGGTACGTTCCGCGTCCACCTCCAGCTCCGGATTGTAGATGGGCTTGCCTGCCGCTGTGCTGAGGGCCTGCGCGGCTTCGACGGCCGATTGTGCCGCCTGTATGCCGGGATGGCTTTCCCAAACCTGTTGCAGCAGTTCATCGATGGCCGGCGGCGCGGCCCAGGCGGGCAAGGCCAGGCAGGCCAGCAGGCCGGTCAGAAAGTGGTGTTTTAAAGACATGTAGAACTCCCGAAAAACTGAAAATCACACGCTATCGCCGGGCGCATGCTGGCCCGTGCGACAAATCGGCAAGGGTGTGTTTCAGGCTCGGGGCGGGCGAATGGGGGGGGTGGAAGGCCGGGAGTGCAGGCTTTGAAAGGAATGCGGGAAATAGGCGTCGTGGCCCATGGGGTGGATGAGGTTGCTGTCCGTGGTCATGGCCACCAGATGTGATGACATATGGCAACCGTGGCTCTGGTGGAGGTCATTGTCGTCCACTGGGGCGTCGTACAGACAGCCGCCCACGCTGATGGCGTGTTCGGGCAACAGGTCCAGGTGCGCATCCGATGCCCACACGATGCCGGTGCTGAGCAGGGAAAGGATGAGCAGGGAAAGAAGTACGCGGCGCATGGTGAATGATTCTGGTGGCTGGCGAGTGTTCCGTCAAGTTATCGGCTTAATGTGGAAGAACTCACCTGACGCGCGCGCAAGCCCTCGGCGCCGGTTCGGGGCGAATCTGTTTATGATTCACTGACCACGCTACGGCATGTGAAACGCGGAGACAGGTAGGCAGGTAGGGTGGGCAGGCTTTTCATGCCCACGCGGAATCAAATCGTGGATCACGCCGCGTGGGCACAAAAACGTGCCCACCAGGCTGCCTGCCATTCGATGTTGCGCAACCTACGGTGCCTGTTTTTTCTTGTCGGGCTTGCTCCACTCCCTGCGATTGATCGCATATCCCGTAACCTTGCCCACAAACGGCAGTGCCAGCATGCCGGGCAGCCAGCTGACCTGCTTCGGATCCCGGTATTTGTGGATGCCGATGGTCATGTGCTTATGTCCCTCGCGCGGTTGGTCGATGTAGGTGCCGAACAGGCGGTCCCAGAGGGACAGGTTGAAACCGAAATTGCTGTTGGCCTCGTTGTCTTCCGCGGAATGGTGTACGCGGTGCATGTCGGGCGTGACCACGAATAGCCGCACGATGCGGTCGATCCCGCGTGGCAGCCTGACATTGCTGTGATTGAACATGGCCATGGCATTGAGCACCACCTCGAAGACCATCACCGCCAACACGGGCGCGCCGAGCACAATAATGGTGGCAAACTTGATCAGCATCGACAGGACGATCTCGATGGGGTGGAATCGTGTACCGGTAGTGACGTCGTAATCCAGGTCGGCGTGGTGCACCCGGTGCAGGCGCCACAGGGCGGGTACTGCGTGCACCAGCACATGCTGCAGGTAGATGACGAAATCCATCGCCACCACGGCCAGCACCACACTCAGGGAAAAGGGCAGGGAATAATGGTTGAGCAGGCCCCAGCCGTGCTCGGCGGCGAAGGCGGCCACGCCGATGGCGGCGGCGGGAAACAGCAGTCGCAGTACAAGCGTGTTGAGGGATACCAATCCCAGGTTATTGGCCCAACGCACGGCCTTCGATACGGTGAGTGCGCGGCACGGGGCGATGGTCTCCCAGGTCGCCATCACGGCGAAGATGCCGAGAAAGAAACCGAGACGGATGGTGATCTCGTTTTGCACTACAAATTCGTTAAGCGTCATGTCTGGCGTGTTCCGGGTTGGGCGCTTGCAACACCGCAGGCTATAATGGGTGATGGATCAATTATTCAATAAATCATTTGAATAGAAGGGTAGCGGGAATGGCCGCCATGTCAAGTAACACATCGAACAAAGGCAGCTTCAAGCACGACCTGTTTGCCCAGTTTGCCCGTGTAGGTAAGGCGCTGAGTAATGGCAACCGGCTGGAGTTGCTGGAGTTCCTTGCCCAGGGCGAACGCGGCGTGGATGAACTGGCGCGGGTATCCGGGCTTAGCGTCGCCAACACCTCGCAGCACCTGCAGCAACTCCGCCAAGCCGGGTTGGTGCTGTCGCGCAAGGATGGATTGAAGGTCTATTACCGACTCAGTGGCGACGACGTCATTACACTGCTGGGGGCCCTGCGCGGCGTGGCCGAGCGCCACGTGGCCGATGTGGAGCGGCTGGTGAACAGCTACCTCACCGTAAAGGACGACCTCGAACCGATCCCTCGCGATGAACTGCTGGGACGCGTGAAGCACGATCTGGTGACGGTGCTGGACGTGCGCCCGCCGGAAGAATACGCCGCCGGTCACGTGCCGGGCGCGGTCAACGTGCCGCTCGACAAATTGGAGCAATACCTGCTGGCGCTGGACCCCCAACAGGAAATCGTTGCCTATTGCCGTGGCCCGCACTGCGTGCTGGCCTTCGACGCCGTGGCCAGGCTGCGCGAAAAGGGTCTCAAGGCGCGGCGGATGCAGGATGGCTTCCCCGAGTGGAAGCAGGCGGGGTTGCCGGTGGAGGAGGGGGAGTAGCGGTGTCTCGTGAAAAGCACCGCGAGGCGAATAGAGGGGCTATTTAACGGAAAATCGGGGAGATTTTGGCCGCTCTCCCACCCGCGCAGTAGATTATTCCTAAATCCGGCAGAGTAGGTAGTCCAGTAGGATAATGGGATGGCCTCTTCGCCCTAATAAGCGGCGTCAGCGAGGTGTGTGTCGTGCCAGACAGCCGATTTCACTAGACAGCCGATTTCATCAGTAACCCGCTTCCTTCTGGTGCCGGACTGCGAGGATAACCGCTGTTTCGTCATCGAAGCGGTACAGCGCGACATAGCCACTGCTGCCAAAGTCGATCGGCCATTCCCGAAATGCCGGATCCAGATCGTCAACGGGGCGACCTACCCCGGGCTGGTGAGCCAGTATCTTTACGCCTGCCCGTATTGCCTTGATGGCACGCTGTGCGGCAGCTTCGTCTTTTGGGGCCAGGAAGCGATAGAGTCGCTGCACGTCGGTCAGGGCAGACGGCGTCCAGATCAGGTGTGGCACTCGGGCAGCTCCGCATCCTCGCCTGCTTCGAGCTTCGCCAGCCAGGCGTCCGCTTCTTTCAGTGTCAGATGCTGCCCATTCGATTGATACGCCGTCCAGGCGTCCAGCGCATCCTGTTTGAAAGCCTCGCGCTTTTCTTCACGCTCAACGTAATCGCGGATCGCTTCGCGCATGATCCAGTGTGCTGAACGACGTCGCATATTTGCCAGACGCTGGACGCGGTTTTTCAGTTCATCATCGATCTTGACCGAGGTGGCCATTGATAAGTCCTCATTATTACTAAGTAATACCTTTCAATAATATAGCATGGAATTTCTCCAGTGCTTCTACGCCAGCGACCAAGATCTGAGGGTCTGTTTACGCCTTAAATCAAATATCATCCGCAAAGCGGGTGGCATCAATGAAAGTCCTCTCTTCCCGGGGGACATAACTGTGTCAGAAAATGCGTTTAAACCTCCACGGTGGTCGTGCCCACGCAGCATTTCATACCTGCAATATTACCGAGTCAGATTCGAACAAGAATGCTGTCCATGCGGCGTCGTGACTTGGGCAGGGTGGCGTTGTGGTCGTCTGCGTGGTGGTAGCCGATGGCCAGCGCCACGTCGCACTGGTAGCCGTCCAGCTCTTCCCTGAATTCCTCATTGACCCGGTCGGTGTCTAGGCCTTCGATGGGCGTCGAGTCGATTCTTAGCCGCGCCAAGGTGTGCAGGGCATTGCCCAGGGCGATATAGAGCTGGGCCTTGGTCCAGCAACTCGTATCGCCGTTCTCGTCCGTGTTCATTTCCGCAAAGAAAAAGCTGCGGAAACCCTTTTCCCGGTCCTCCGGTTTGAGCCGGCCATCCTCGATCTGCGTGTCCACCACCTCCGCGTAGTCTTCGCGGGTGTAGCGCGGGTTGTAGCCGAAGAGGATGAAGTAGGTGGCATCGAACACATGCGGCTTGTTGAACTCGAAGGTGCTCGTGAAGGTACTCGCCATGCGCTCGCGCGCCTCCTGGCTGTCGATGACCACGAAGCGCCAAGGCTGGGAATTGATGGAGGAGGGTGAGAGACGAATCGCTTCGAGGAGGATGTTCAGATCCTCTTCGGAAACCTTGCGCGTCGGGTCAAATTTCTTGGTGGTGCGTCGCCAGTTGAGGTCATCGATGATTTCGTGGGTCATGGTTTCGCTCCTGGGGATGGGTGCTTTCAGGTAACGATTGAGGCCAACCACGCGCGGTACATGCGTCGGCCTTGGTCGATTGGTTATCTGCTTACTCGCCAAACCTCGCCTCAATATTTTCAACCAGGCGCTTCCCATGTATGACTGCTACGATCAGAATTCTTTGCTGATGTATTTTGTATACAAGGCGATAGCTATAGATAAACCGCTCACGGATATTCTCATCTCCGATTTCCGGCACCATCCGGCCGATGAGTGGAAATTCTTTTATTGTTCTCGATGTCTCAAGAACCTGAGAAACCACAGATTGCGCATAGTACGAAGAATCCCGTTCGATATATTCCGCGATCGATTCAAGATCTTCGACCGCCTCAGGTGACCAAGTTACTCTGTATTCCATTTACTCAGCCGTTTCTCTACGCCCTGTTGAGATATTTCACCTTCCTTTTCAGCCCGATCAATACCCCGTTGGACTTTTTCAACGACATATAGGTGATATTGGATATCTTCTAGCGTACAGTCGTCTGGCAACTTCTCCAGGAGTGACTGCACTTCCGATTTAGCCGTGCTCATAGGAAAACCTCCTCTATGTATTTAAGCACATACATGAATGGCACTAAGTTAAGCCTAAACACCAGCAGACCATCAGGCTAACCCATTGAAAAGAAAGAAGGTTGCCCAAGAATCGGTTAAGATGTTTGTTAGCAAGCATCCATCCCCCCGATAGCGAGGACAACCTTCATGGCACACTTT
>DRQN01000201.1 GCA_011371455.1 Gammaproteobacteria bacterium | reverse complement strand
TGCGGCGGTGGAACAGGCCCTGGTGGATCTTGCCGTGACCCTCGCCCAGGCCCTGGTGCGCCGTGAGCTGCGCAGCGATCCGGGGCAGGTGGTGGCGGTGGTGCAGGAGGCCCTGGCCGCGTTGCCGGTGGCCTCGCGCCAGGTGTGCGTGCGCCTGCATCCGGACGATGTGGCGATCGTGGCCGAGGCCCTGCCGGCGCGGCAGGCCGACGGCGGCGCCGGCCGCGACTGGCAATTGCAGGAAGATCCCGGCCTGAAGCGTGGTGACTGCCGCATCCTGAGTGAAAACTCACAGATCGACGCCACCATGGAAAAACGCCTGGCGGCGGTGGTGGCGCAGCTGAGCGGTGGCGAGCGCGAGCAGGACGCAGCGCCGGACAATTCCGCCGGTGAACCCGCGCCATGACGGCCATCGGCGCGCCCCAATTGCCGCGCGGCCCGCGCTGGATACGTCACCTCGACAGCGCCCGGGCACGGGTGCAAAAGCCCCGCTTCATCGTCGAAGGCCGGCTCACGCGCATGGTCGGCCTGACCCTGGAGGCGGTGGGCTGCCACGCCCCGGTGGGCGCGCGCTGCCTGGTGGAGGGCCCGGAGGGGCAGGACATCGAGGCCGAAGTGGTGGGTTTTGCCGGCGAAAAGCTGTTTCTGATGCCCATCGGCCGGGTACAGGGCATCGTGCCCAACGCCCGCGTCACGCCCACCGGCGAGGCCTACGACGTGCCCGTCGGCCCGGCCCTGCTGGGGCGCATCCTCGACGGCAGCGGCAATCCCCTCGACGGCAAGGGCCCCATCACCCATACCCACCGCGCTCCGCTCACCGGGCGCAGCATCAATCCCATGGCGCGCCAGCCCATCCGCGAGCCGCTGGACGTGGGCATCCGCAGCATCAATGCCCTGATGAGCGTCGGCCGCGGCCAGCGCATGGGCCTGTTCGCCGGCTCCGGCGTGGGCAAGAGCGTGCTGCTGGGGATGATGACCAAATACACCACGGCGGACGTGATCGTGGTCGGCCTGATCGGCGAGCGCGGCCGCGAGGTGAAGGAATTCATCGAGAACATCCTGGGCGAGGCGGGCATGGCGCGCGCCGTGGTGATCGCCTCGCCGGCCGACGACTCGCCGGTGATGCGCCTGCACGGCGCGGCCCTGGCCACCAGCGTGGCGGAGTACTTCCGCGACCAGGGCCGGAACGTGCTGCTGCTGATGGACTCCCTCACGCGCTACGCCCAGGCCCAGCGCGAGGTGGCCCTGGCCATTGGCGAGCCGCCGGCCACCAAGGGCTATCCGCCCTCGGTGTTTGCCAGGATCCCGCAGCTGGTGGAACGCGCCGGCAACGGCGATAGCGGCGGCGGCTCCATCACCGCCTTCTATACCGTGCTCACCGAGGGTGACGATCAACAAGATCCCATCGCCGACGCCGCACGCGCCATCCTCGACGGTCACGTAGTGCTGTCGCGGGAGCTGGCCGAGGCGGGGCATTACCCCGCCATCGATGTCGAGGCCTCCATCAGCCGCGCCATGACCGAGATCGTCGACCCGGAGCACCTGGCCGCGGCGCTGCGCTTCAAGCGCATTTACGCCGCCTATCGCCAGCACCGCGACCTGATCAGCGTCGGCGCCTACCAGCCCGGCAGCGATCCGCAGGTGGATGAGGCCATCGCCCTCTACCCGCAGCTCACCCGTTTCCTGCAACAGGGCATGGATGAGCCCACGTCGCTGGCGGACAGCATTGCGGCGCTGCGGGCCTTGCGTCCGCCGGAGCCGGCGCCCGATGCCGCCCCGGCGGCGGCCGCGCCAACTGGTGGGAATCCTTATGCAAGCGGGTGATAGAATGGCGAAAATAAATGCCACCCCAGTCAGCTGGCGTTCAGTTTCAGGCTTTAGACTGAGCGGCTTTGGCCGATTCAGTAGGAACTTTTGATGACGCCTTGCCCGCCCCGGCCGGCAGCGTCCCCAACCCGAGAGCTACCTTGCAAGATGCCCAGAAAAACAGCCTTTAGACGACTGATACCCCCCATACTCCCCACCTTCCTGATGATGCTCAGCGCCCCGCTGCTGGCCCAGGATTGTGATTCCAAGACCTACGCCTCCACCCCCACGGACCAGTTCCGGGTCCATGACGACGGCACCGTGACCGACAGCAAGAGCAAGCTGACCTGGATGCGTTGTGCCCTGGGCATGAAGTGGCAGGGCGATACCTGCGTGGGCGTGGCGGCCCGCTACGAATGGCTGGACGCCGGGCGTTACATCAAGCGCATGAACGCCGGCGGCGGCTATGCCGGCCACAGCGACTGGCGCCTGCCGAGCCTGGAAGAACTCGAAGGCATCGTCGAGCACCGTTGCATCAATCCCTCCATCAACCTTGAAGTCTTCCCCGCCACTTTGCCGACCGGTTTCTGGTCTGCCACCCGCGAGGAAGGTTACGACAAGGGCATGTGGCTGGTGTACTTCCTGCACGGCAAGAGCTACATGGGCAATGTGGCACAGGAGTGGAAGGTACGCCTCGTGCGCGACGCGCGTTAAGCCGCTTTCCTGTTGTCTGCGGTGAAGGCTCGCTCCCATAGGGGAGGCGGGCCTTTTTTCTTGCCCGGGTCTTACCTGAATCCGTAGCGGAGGCAGCGCGAATTTTGTGCAAAACGATTTGTGCAAAACAAACAGCGCCCAGGAATCCGGGGGTCTCACACGGCAGGAATAAACTCCTTTTTCCAGCTAAGTCTGCAACCAGTTTTCCACTTTCAGCCCCGGCACTCTTGAAAATTCCCCAACATTGGCTGTCACAACCGTCAGATTATTTGAGAGGGCATGTGCGGCAATCAGCAGATCGTTTGGCCCAATAGGGGTTCCCTGTCGTGTGAGGTGATGGCGAATTGCTGCATATTGGCGATCGGCAGGCGTTTCCAGTGGGAGAATTTCCAATGCCGACAGGACCAGGTCGATATGCTCGGCAAGTTTTGCCGAGTTTGACCTGGCCGCGCCATAACGGAGTTCTGCTGCAACAACGATGCTGGTGCAAACACTGTCCTCACCGGCTTTGGTGATTTGCGCCGCTACTTCCCCCTGTGGATTTCGAACCAGATCGGACAGGATGTTGGTGTCCAGCAAATACGTCAGTGATGCACTCACAGTTGCACATCGTCCAGTGGCGGCAGATCCTCGTCAATGTCGGGGAAAGGTTCAGTCAGAGGATCCAGCGTGGCGAGCAGGGCCAGCAACTTCCCTTTGCGGACCGGTTCCACGATCAGACGGTCACCTTCCTTGCGGATGATGGCTTCCTCGCCTTCCAGTTCGAATTCACGAGGAATGCGCAGCGCCTGATTGCGCCCGTTACGAAAGAGGCGGACATGGCGTTCAAGAGTTGACATCAGGGTATCCTCAGGCTTGCGGCATATGCCAAAGCATATGCCCGGGAGGCCGTCGAGTCAACTGGCCGAATACTGTTAGACCGTATTGCCTCGTGTTCCCTGGTGAATAGCAGTGTGTAGGCTGCGGTCGTGGCTTGTTCGGGAACCGTCGTCATGTCGGGCCGTATTGTTCCGGTTTTTCTGGGGGAATGGCGGCATTATAATGGGACAGCGCCCGGCCCCGGACTTGTTACCGGAACGAGGCTGTTAGCGTTCCCGATTCGGCGAATCAAGGAAGGAAACCAAGGAGATCATCATGAACAGACGAAAACTGACCGGCTTCTTGGCCGTGCTGTCGTTGCTGCTCCTGCTCCCTGCCTGTGGTGGCGGGGGTGGCAGCAACGCTGGCGGCGAAAGCCCGCCGCCCGGCGGTTCCAGTGAGTGGGACACCATGATCTGGGACCAGGACGACTGGGCCTGAGCAATTGAACCCCGGCAATCAGGTATTTGAGGAGGAAATCGCGATGAAAAACCTCTCGATGCAGACCATTGCGGCGCTGGCCCTGGGGCTGTGCGCCACCGGCCCGGTGACGGCCGGCAACGTCACCATTCCCAACACCTTCAGCAGCGGCACCCCGGCGGTGGCGGCGGAGGTCAATGCCAATTTCGGCGCCCTGGCGA
>DRQN01000200.1 GCA_011371455.1 Gammaproteobacteria bacterium | reverse complement strand
TGCTCGACCGCGTCGAGCCCGTATTCGTCCACCTCGCCCGCGAGATCAGCCGGCGCGAAAGCGTGCTGATCGTCTGCCGTGACGCCGCGCTGCGCCGGCACGTCCAGCAACGACTGCGCGAGGCCGACGCATGCCTGGCACGCATCGACTGCCGCCTCGCCCCCAGCAACGACAGCTGGGCGCGGGACCACGGCCCCATCACCGTCCTCGGCAGAAACGGCCGGCCACGCCTGCTGGACTTCACCTTCAATGGCTGGGGCGGCAAATATCCCGCCGAACGAGACAACGCCATCACCGCCGAACTGGCCCGCCAGGGCGTCTTCGGCGACACGCCCGTCGGGGCCATCGACTTCGTTCTCGAAGGCGGCAGCATCGACAGCGACGGCCAGGGCCGCCTGCTCACCACCGAGGCCTGCCTGCTGTCGCCGCAACGCAACCCACGACTCGACAAGGCGGACATCGAGCAGATCCTGCGCAAACACCTCGGCGCCGAGCAGATCCTGTGGCTGAAACACGGCGCCCTGGCCGGCGACGACACCGACAGCCACATCGACACCCTGGCCCGTTTCTGCGACCCGCGCACCATCGCCCACGCCAGCTGCGACGACCCGGCCGACGAGCACTACACCGGCCTGCAGGCCATGCAGGACGAACTCCACGCGCTGCGCGACGCCGACGGCCGGCCCTACCGGCTGGTGCCGCTGCCCCTACCCGGCGCGCGTTACAACGCCGACGGCGAGCGCCTGCCCGCCACCTACGCCAACTTCCTGGTCATCGATGGCGCGGTGCTGGTACCCACCTACGGCGACCCGCAGGACGCCGTGGCCCTGCAACGGCTGCAGACCTGCTTCCCCGGGCGCGCTATCATCCCCATCGACGCACGCCCGCTGATCGAACAATTCGGCAGCCTGCACTGCGTGACCATGCAACTGCCCGCGGGCGTCCTCGGCGGCTGACTCACACCTCACGAGTAAAATCATCACCACAGAGGCACGGAGACACAGAGAAAACCTTTAAATGTTTCTCGCAAGGCACGCAGAGGCGCAAAGAAGAATTTATGTCCTTTGCGCCTCTGCGTGCTTTGCGAGAACTATTTCATTCTCTGTGTCTCCGTGCCTCTGTGGTGAAATCAATCGACACCCTGGCAACCACCACAACCATGAACCGACACATCCATCTCGCCCTGATCCAACACCCCTGCGGCGCCGACCGCGCCGCCAACATCGCCACCACCGAGGCCGCCATCCGCGAGGCCGCCGCCAAGGGCGCACAACTGATCCTGCTGCAGGAGCTGCACACCAGCCTGTACTTCTGCCAGCAGGAAGGCGCCGCCACCTTCGACCTCGCCGAGCCCATCCCCGGCCCAACCACCGGGCACTTTGCCCGCCTCGCCGCCGAGCTGGACGTGGTCATCGTCGCCTCCCTGTTCGAGCGCCGCGCCGCCGGTGTCTGCCACAACACCGCCGTGGTGCTGGACCGCCAGCAGGGCCTGGTGGGCCAATACCGCAAGATGCACATCCCCGACGACCCCGGTTTCTACGAGAAATACTATTTCACCCCCGGCGACGCCGCGCCGGGCTTCGAGCCCATCGACACCTCCGTGGGCCGACTCGGGGTACTGGTATGCTGGGACCAGTGGTTTCCGGAGGCGGCCCGCCTGATGGCCCTGGCCGGTGCCGAGATCCTGCTCTATCCCACCGCCATCGGCTGGGACGACAACGACGACACCGACGAACAGGCCCGCCAGCGTGAGGCCTGGATCACCGTGCAACGCGGCCATGCCATCGCCAACGGCATCCCGCTGGCGGCCTGCAACCGCACCGGCTTCGAGGCCGATCCCGGCGCACAGGGCAGGGGTATTCGTTTCTGGGGGAGCAGCTTCGTGGCCGGGCCACAGGGGGAGATACTGTCAAGGGGGCCGCAGGACGCGGCAGAGATCATTCTGGCGACGGTAGACATGGCGCGCACGGAACAGGTGCGGCGCGTATGGCCCTATCTGCGGGACCGCAGAATCGATGCCTATGGGGACCTGCTGAAACGCTACCGGGACTAGCGCACCGCCAGCCCCGGCAGGCGCAGCATCAGTTATTGCTTTGGGGATTACCTTCCGAACCGATCACGCGGGTGGTCTGCACGCCACGAGGACTGGCGGCAGCCTCGAACTGCACCGGCTGCCCCTCCTTCAGCGTCTTGAACCCTTCACCGTCGATGGTGGAATAATGAACGAAGACGTCATCTCCCCCCTCTTCCGGCACGATAAAGCCATAACCCTTGGCATTGTTAAACCACTTCACAGTTCCTGATTGCATGCGCTTGTACCTCTTCCTTAAAGACCGAAACTCCCACCCTGGACACGGCCCCAAGGAGGGAAAACACGGCCGGGTTAAAACACCGGAAACGCCCGGCAATTCCACTAAACCGATAACACCGCTGCCCATCATCACAAATTTAGAAACAGGGCGTCGATTTGAACTCTAGTCAAACAACCCCGAGTTTGAAACCCGCGAATAGTCTGGATAACACTGCGGAAAAACCCCAAGAAGGCACTACGTTATCCTCAGCCAGCGCCCGCTTATGTCCCGCGGGTTTGCAGCCAGCGAATGGTTTTCAGTAACAGCAGTGCAGGCAATGCACCGTGCAGACACAGATCAAAGATGTCCACCGGTCGCTGCAGCGTGCCCGAAAACAGCATCTGCAACTTTTCCAGCAGATGCGGCTGCGGCGTAAACGGCGCCAGGCCGAGCAACAGGGCACCGACGGCGAGAGGGAAAAAGGGAATTCGGTCCAGCCACTTCATGTTCACAGCCCTTGAGCGACCGCCATACCCAGCGACTACATCACCGACATGGACATGTCAATGAAGCAAAACCCCGAGTTCACGGTATAATTATCGGCTTCCCGCGCCGGCCATGGCCTGACCGCGGGAGATTCGACGCACAGCATAGCGGCTGCGGACGGGCGGAACAAAGCCCGCCACCCATGGCTGAAGATCCAACCCGAATCCGTGGATTCAGGGCGGATGAAGCATGCAACTGTTTGATTCACACGGCAATACGGATCAATGAGTTGCGTAATTCACCGTCACTGAAACCCACGGCCTCAGGTCCAAGGCAGTAACCACAAAGGCGTTTACCTTAGATGAGCAGCAACGCAAGCGACAAGGCCCTTCGTTCCCGGGTCAAACTTCTCGGCACCCTGTTGGGCAATGTGCTGAAAGAGCAGGAAGGCGGCGAAATCCTCGCCGCGGTGGAGGCCCTGCGCAAGGGCTTCATCAGCCTGCGCAAGCAGGACAACCCGGCCCGGCGGCGGCGCCTGAAACGGCTGATCGAAACACTCCCGCCACAGACCCTGGCGCACGTGGTGCGCGCCTTCAATATCTATTTCAGCCTGGTCAACATCGCCGAGGAATCCTATTTTCACCAGCAGCGCCGCAAACAGCTGCACCGCGGCGGCCAGCTGTGGACCGGCTCCTTCGATACCACCCTGCGCGAGCTGCGCGAAAAGGACATCAGCCCGGAAAAGCTGCAGTCCCTGCTCGACCAACTGGCCTACATCCCGGTGATCACCGCCCACCCCACCGAGGCCAAGCGCCGCACCATCATGGATGGCCTGCGGCGCATCTTCGTCACCAACCAGCAGCTCGACGACACACGCCTCAACAAGGTCGAGCGCGACGAGATCATCGACGAACTGGAAGGCCAGATCCAGATCCTGTGGAAGACCGACGAAGTGCGCAGCATCCGCCCGCGGGTGGAAGACGAGATCGCCTACGGCCTGGCCTACTTCAATGAATGCCTGTTCGACGCCGTACCGCAAACCTATCGCAATTTCGAGCGCGCCATGGCGCGAGTCTGTGGCGAACACAGCGTCACCGTGCCCAGCTTCCTGCGCTTCGGTTCCTGGATCGGCGGCGACCGCGACGGCAACCCCAACGTAAAACCGGAAACCACGGTCATGGCCCTGCGCATGCAGTCACATACGGTACTGCTGGAATACCTGCAGCGCATCCCGCATTTGATCAAATTGCTCACCCACTCGGACAAGCTCTGCACCCCCAGCGAGGCATTGATGCAGAGCCTGCAGGCCGACAACGCGGCCTATGCGGAATACGCCTTCCGCAACAAGCCCGCCGCCCGCTACGCCCACGAGCCCTATCGCCGCAAGCTGTGCATCATGCGCTACCGCCTGGAGCGCAACCTGGTGCACATCAAGGATCGGCTGCTGGGCCGCGAGGTGCGCAGCGAGAGCCACATCGAGCACCGCTACACCACCGAGCAGGATTTCCTCGCCGATCTCAAACTCATCTATCAATCACTGCTCGGCCATGACGACGCGCGCGTCGCCAACGGCAAGCTGAAAGACCTGATTCGCCTGGTGGAGACCTTCGGCTTCTACTGCCTGCAACTGGACGTGCGCCAGGAGTCCACCCGCCACAGCGAGGCCGTGGCCGAGCTGTTCAGGCAGCGCGGCGAAGACTACCTGGCCCTGGACGAAGACGGCCGCATGGCGCTGCTGGAGCAGGCCATCCGCGACCCCGCCGGCCTCGATCCGTGCGACGCCGGTCTCAGCGAGCCGACCCGCGAGACCCTCGACGTGTTCGGCGTGATGGCCGCCATGCGCAACGAAATCAGCACCAAGGCCTTCGGCAGCTACGTCATCTCCATGACCCACGAGGCCAGTCACGTGATGGAGGTGATGCTGCTGGCGCGCCTCAACGGCCTGGCCGGCATCGACGGCCAGCGCGTCGAGTCACACATCACCATTTCGCCGCTGTTCGAGACCATCGAGGACCTGGAACACATCGAGCCGGTGGTGGAGCGCCTGCTGAAAAACGACACCTACAGCGCCCTGCTGGCCGCCAACGGCAACCTGCAGGAAATCATGCTGGGCTATTCCGACTCCTGCAAGGACGGTGGCATCCTCGCCTCCGGCTGGAATCTCTACGAGGCGCAGAAGCGCGTCACCCGGCTGACCAATGCCCACGGCGTACAGTGCCGTCTGTTCCACGGCCGTGGCGGCACCATCGGCCGCGGTGGCGGCCCCACCCACGAGGCCATCCTGGCCCAGCCCGAGGGCACCGTGCACGGGCAGATCAAGTTCACCGAACAGGGCGAGGTGCTGTCATCCAAGTACAGCAACCAGGAAACCGCCGTCTACGAACTGACCATGGGCATCACCGGCCTGATCAAGGCCAGCTGCAGCCTGGTGCAGCCCACCGACCCGGAGCGCCGCGACTATCTGGCGGTCATGGACGAACTGGCCAAGAGCGGCGAACGGGCCTACCGCCAGCTCACCGACGAGACCCCCGGCTTCCTCGACTATTTCTACGAGGCCACGCCGGTGACCGAGATCGGCCTGCTCAACATCGGCTCACGGCCCTCGCACCGCAAGAAGGGCGACCGCGCCAAGACCTCGGTGCGCGCCATCGCCTGGGTGTTCGGCTGGGCGCAGTCGCGCCACACCCTGCCGGCCTGGTACGGCATCGGCACGGCGCTGGAAGAATGGCGCGGCAACGACCCGGTGCGCCTGGCCCAGCTGCAGAAGATGTACCAGGAATGGCCCTTCTTCCGCGCCCTGCTGAGCAACACGCAGATGGCCCTGTACAAGGCCGAGCCGGACATTGCGCGCGAATACGCCGGCCTGTGCCAGGACAAGGACACCGGCGAGCGCATCTACTCGGCCTTCCGCGGCGAGTTCTTCCGCACCGTGAACCAGGTGCTGAACGTCTCCGGCAACCAGCACCTGCTGGGCGAGACACCACGCCTGGAGCTGTCGCTGATGCGCCGCAACCCCTACCTGGACCCCCTCAACCACATCCAGCTCACCCTGCTGAAGCGCTACCGCGACGAATCACTGCCGGAAGCCGAGCGGGAACAATGGCTGGATCCGCTGCTGCGCTCCATCAACGCCATCGCGGCGGGGATGCGGAATACGGGGTGAGGGCTTGGTGC
Organism: Gammaproteobacteria bacterium; assembly: GCA_011371455.1. GTDB lineage: Bacteria > Pseudomonadota > Gammaproteobacteria > SZUA-152 > SZUA-152 > DRQN01. The sequence continues at coordinate 4,350 of DRQN01000200.1, read as the reverse complement.
TGAGTGCTGAGTGCTGAGTGCTTAGTGCTTAGTGCTTAGTGCTTAGTGCTTAGTGCTTAGTGCTTAGTGCTTAGTGCTGAGGGCTGAGGGCTGAGGGCTGAGGGCTGAGGGCGGGGGCTAGGGTAGTTGCCGGCCCAGGGACAGGCCGTAGAACAGGATTACCGGCGCCTGCAGTGCAAGGAGGATACTGCGGTAGATCAACGCTTCCAGGCCTGCCTTTTCATAGTGTTTCTGCCCTGCCGTGGCGAGGCTGCCGGACAGCTGCCGCGCCAGGGCGTGGCCGGTGAAGGCCATGGCCAGCAGGATGCCGAGCGTCGGCCAGTCGGGCCAGTAGTCGATCCACGCCGCCGGCTGCGTGGCGACCAGCCAGTGAAACAGCAGGCTGGCGGCGGCCATGCCCTGGATGGGCAGCACCAGCGCCGGCAGGCGACCGATCAGCGGCATGAGGGGCAATAGCAGGGAAAGCGCGAAACTGAGATTGACCAGGCTGGCGACGCGGCCGCGTCCGGCGGCCAGCAGTTCCGCCAGCCTCGGCGCCTCGGCGAGGCCGAACAGGGTGGGGTAGGCGAACAGGATGAAGGCCACCAGCGCCAGCGCGCGGGCGGCGGGGATCAGCAGGTGCTCGGCCAGCCAGTGGGTGCTGGCGACGTCGCTGACGCGGTTCAGCAGGCGTCCTCCCAGCCACTCCACCAACAGCGACACCAGCAGATAGGCCATGATGGCCAGCAACAGATTGGGGCTGGCGAGGGCTTCGAGGGTTGTCATGCCTGAATATGGCCGCCGCTGGAAGGCATTTCTTTAGCCCGCCCCCTCAGCACTAAGCACTAAGCACTAAGCACTAAGCACTAAGCACTCAGCACTCAGCCCTCAGTCCTCAAAAACCAAACCTCACCCCAGCCATCCACACCGCAACGCTGCCCAGCAACAAAAACAGCCCCAGACTGCCACCGGCGAGGCGCCGGAAACGCGTTACCAACTCCTCCTCCGAGAGGGTGGACAACAGGTAGGGCCGCTTGCCGTGGACCGGTTTCGACATCACATGGGTCGGCGGCGCCATGCTGCGCCGTGACTGTTCCTGGCGCACCTGCCGATAGGCCGCCTTGCGCACCGCCTCCCACTCCTGCAGGTCGATGTCGCCATCGCCGTTGCTGTCGAAGCGCCGCAGCAAATCGTGCCTGTCGTTCTTCCACAGCCGCAGCAGCTCGCGCACCTCGGCCTCGGTGTCGAACGACTCCGCGCTGCCGCCCACGGACTTGAACATGCCGATGGCGTACAGCGGCTCGCCGGCGCGCAGCCGTTCCTCGGTGTAGCGGTAGCGTGATCCAACGCGGCCCAGCAACCGCCCCAGCAGGCCACTGTGGCCGCCTCGCTTGCGCGACGGATAACTGAAGTCGAACCAGACTTCTTTGTGGCGAGCGATCACCGTGGCACCCTCCGGGTCGATGACGCAGCGCCCGGTACGTCCCACCAACAGGAACAACTCGTCACTGCGACCCGAATCCACCACATGGGTGTGCTTGTCGCCCATTTTCTCGACCTTGTAGCGGTACCAGACACAGGACTTGCCGGTCAGCGGCGCGACGATGGGCGCGCCGTCCATCAGCTCCGCCATGCCGGACAGCTCGCCATAGCCCTGCGCCGCCGAGCGGATCCTTGCCGTCGGCGTGTCCTCGATAACGCGCACGCGGCGCACAAAGACGAAGGCGTAGACAAAGGCCGCCAGTGCCGCGCCGGTGGTTGCCAGCAGCGCCAGCCAAAAGCCCGCCGGACTGGCCTGGGTCACCCACTGGCTTGCGGCATCCAGCATCGCCGGTTACTGAAACAGGCCCTTGATGTCGACGTCCTTCTTCTCCTCTTCACTGAACTCCAGCAGTTCGAAGGGCTTGAAGGAAAACTTCCTGGCGATGATCACATCGGGAAACTGCTCGATGCGCACGTTGTTGAGATTGACCGCCTCGTTGTAGAACTCGCGGCGGTCGGCAATGGCGTTTTCCAGCCCCGTGATGCGGCCCTGCAAATGCTGGAAACTCTGGTCGGCCTTGAGATCGGGATAGGCCTCGGCCAGCGCGAACAGGCCGCCCAGACCCAGGCGCAACTGTGTCTCCGCGGCCCCCAGGGCACCGATGTCACCGGATTGCTGGGCGCTGGCCACCTGCGAGCGGGCCTGCATGATCTTTTCCATGGTCTCCTGCTCGTAGCCCATGTATTGCTTGCACACCTCCACCAGCTTGGGCAATTCGTCGTGACGCTGTTTCAGCAGCACGTCGATGTTGGCCCAGGACTTGGACACGTTGTGCTTCAGGGAGACCAGATTGTTGTAGATGAGTATGACGTAGATCAGCAGCGCCACGAGCAGGGCAATGATGATAAAGCTGGTTATGGACACGGTCGATCGCTCCTGGTTATCCGGGGAAGGTCCTGTTGATTCGACTAGCGCGCCAAAGCATAGCAGAACGCCTGCCTGCATCGACAGGATCGGCGCTGACTCGAACCTGAATCCACGGATTCAGGCTGAAGCAAGGCGCATAACGGCAAATAGTTCAAGGACAGCCCCCGCCGATCACGGTGGGCAAGGCGAAAGGCGGCCCGCAACAAGGGCCGCTCCGGACAGGGGTCTGCCCGTCAGACGGTTTCGTCGATGTAGTTTCCCAGATTGGGCATCGCAGAAGGCGGGGAACGGTCATCCCGCTCGCCGTCATTGGCGCGGGCATCGTTGTTTTCCGGCTCGGCGCCCTGGGATTCGCGCACCGCCGTCGTCACTTCGGCATCGCGGGGCGGCTCCCGCGTCGCATCGGGCAGTGCCGGCATGGGCGCGTTCAAGCTGCTGATATCCATGGTTCACCTCCGGGGTCAAGGCACAGGCAGACCCTTCACTCGCGGTTGTCGTCCGGCATTGGAAAAACTTGAGCAAAAGCGCCAGCACGCGCCCATCCTGTTGAAATAATCCCGGTTTCGGGACAGGATGACGCATGCCCGATACCACCCCCCTGATGATCATCGTCGGCACCCTGCTCATCCTGCTGCTGATCCAGCAGTGGCTGGCGCAGGTCGGCAAACGGCTCGAAGCCGCCAGGCGGATGACAAAGGCGGCACAGGGCAAGAGCAAGCCGTTGCTCAACGGTCTTTCCGTCACCGGCCTGGACGAGCGCGGCATCAGCAGTCTGCGGGCCTTGATGAAAGACGCCGACAGCGTGGCGCTGGCGACCTTTCTCGCCTTCAACCGGCCCACCGTGCACGAGTTGGACGCCTATCTGCAACGCCTGTTCGAGCAGTTCCACAACGCCGCCGACGCGGTCACCGCCGCCAGCCTGCCGACGCCGCCCGCGGGCATGCGCATCGAAGCCCTCAGCCCCACCGAGCGCAACCTGCTGCTCAACCGCGATCCGCGCCAGACGCGCCACATCGACCGCGCCCTGATGGCGCGCTTCGGCGGCCACGCCTTCCTCGCACACTTCACCCTCTACAATTCCCGCGACAGCGGCGTCGCCCTGCACGTGCCGCCCTTCGATGCCGACCGCAAGCTGTTCGAGGCCCTGGCCAAATCCGGCATCGCCTCACGGGGCCGGCAGATCCCCCTGCAACAGCGCCTCAGCGTGCTGAAAATGCAGGAGCTGCGGCAGATGGGCAAGGATCTCAAGCTGACGCAAAAATTCACCCGCAAGGCCGACGCCATCGAGGCCTTGTCGCAAAAACCCGGCGCCGCCGTGCTGCTGTCCATGCAGTATGTCATCGACGACCTGTTCATGCTCAATCCACTGGATGTCGACCCACACGCCATCGAGCAGGAGTGGGCCTGGCTGGTGGCCTGCGCCAAGCTGCTCGGCAGCATCCCGCCCCGGCGCGCCGAGCTGTCGTCCACGCAGGCTGTGGCGAAACGGAAATCACGGTAGAATGCCGTCATTCGTCTTGCCGGCGACCATCCCAACGACATTCCAAAAAAACGAGAAACCACCACGCATGACCAGCCCAAAGCACCACCCCGCATTCCAGCATCTGCGCAGCCAGCCCATCGAATCCCTCAATCTCACGGTGGAGGAATACGAACACCGCGAGACCGGCGCCAAACACTATCACCTGGCCTCGGACAACAGCGAAAACGTGTTTCTCGTCGCCCTGCGCACGGTGCCCACGGATTCCACCGGCGTGGCGCACATCCTCGAACACACCGCCCTCTGCGGCAGCGAGCACTACCCGGTACGTGACCCCTTCTTCATGATGATCCGCCGCTCGCTGAACACCTTCATGAACGCCTTCACCAGCAGCGACTGGACCGCCTATCCCTTCGCCAGCCAGAACCGCAAGGACTTCTTCAACCTCATGGACGTGTATCTGGACGCGGTGTTCTTCTCC
>DRQN01000199.1 GCA_011371455.1 Gammaproteobacteria bacterium | reverse complement strand
CGCCGGTGCGGAAGTCGATGCGGATGGGCGTCCCTTCCAGGCGTAGCGCCTTGCGGTAGACGTTGGCCAGATAGCGCTTGTAGGCGGCCGGCACGTCCTTGGTCTGGTTGCCGTGAATCACGATCACCGGCGGGTTGCGCCCGCCCTGGTGGGCGTAGCGCAGCTTGATGCGGCGGCCGCGCACCAGTGGCGGCTGATGTTCTTCCACGGCCTGTTCGAGGATGCGCGTCAGCGCCGGGGTGGAGAACTGGCGGCTGGCCGATTCATAGGCGCGCAGAATGGGCGCGAACAGGTCGCCAACGCCGGTGCCGTGCAGGGCGGAGATGAAATGCAGCCTGGCGAAATCGACAAACTGCAGACGCCGCTCCAGTTCGTACCGCACCCGCTCGCGCTCGGATTTCTCCAGGCCGTCCCACTTGTTGACGGCGATCACCAGGGCGCGGCCGGCGTCGAGGATGAAACCCAGCAGGTGGGCGTCCTGCTCACTCACGCCTTCGTGGGCATCGATCACCAGCACCACCACGTGGGCCTCTTCGATGGCCTGCAGGGCCTTGATGATGCTGAACTTTTCCAGCTTGTCACTGACCTTGCGACGACGTCGCACGCCGGCGGTGTCGATGAAGGTGTATTTCTGTCCGCGACGCTCGAAGGGCACGTAGATGCTGTCGCGGGTGGTGCCCGGCATGTCGTAGGCCAGCACCCTTTCCTCGCCGAGCACGCGGTTGACGAGGGTGGACTTGCCCACGTTGGGGCGGCCGAGCACGGCGATCTTGACGCCGCGATCCTCGGCCTCCTCTTCCGCCTCGGGCTCGGGCAGGCCGGCCAGCACCACGTCCATCAGCGAGCGCACACCGCGCCCGTGCGAGGCCGTGATGCCGGTCGGCTCGCCAAGGCCGAGGGCGTAGAAGTCGGCCATCACCAGCTCGGCATTGGTGCCGTCGATCTTGTTCACCACCAGGTAGACCGGCTTGCCGCTGGCGCGCAGGCGGCGGGCGATCTCGTCGTCACCGGCCAGCAGGCCGTCGCGGGCGTCGACCAGGAACAGGATCACATCGGCCTCTTCCACCGCCAGCCATACCTGTCCGGCCATCAGGCCGTCGATACCGGCCGCCTCGCCACTGAGGCCACCGGTGTCGACCACCAGATAGGGACGGTCGCCAAGGCGGCCCTCGCCGTATTTGCGGTCGCGGGTCATGCCCGGCAGATCGGCCACCAGGGCGTCGCGCGAGCGCGTGAGACAATTGAACAGCGTGGACTTGCCCACATTGGGACGGCCGACGAGGGCGATGACGGGTTTCATGGCGTGCTGCTTGTTGTTGCGTCTGTGATCGCATGGCTGCGAAAGGCCACCAGGGCGCCGGTGTTGTCGCGCACGAAGAGGTGTTCGTTGGTGACCACGGGATAGGTGGTGATGGCATGATCCGGCTTGTCCTGATCGCCCTCTTCGTCTTCCCAGCGGTAGTGGAAATAATCCCAGGCCTTGGTGATGTTCTCTGTCGCCAGGACATGGCCATCGCGGCTGTCCAGCCAGTGGATGTTGCCCTGGTCATCGGCCACCACCACGGTGGGGCCCATGATCGCCGGTGCGCTGAGCAGGCGGCTGGCAAACTTGTCCTGCCGCCACAGGGTGGCGCCGGTGCGAAGATCCAACGCCCACACGCGCCCCTGGTCGTCGCTGAGTAAGAGCTGGCTGTCGCCCAGTTCGACGCCGGTATAGGAGGACATGTCGCGGGTCCACAGGAAGCGGCCGTTTTCGAGGCTGACGGCCGCCACCCGGCCCTGGTAGCTGCTCACATAGATGACGCCATCGGCGACCCGGAAGCGGCCATCGATATCGACCATGCGTTCCAGGTCGTTGCGTCCGCGCGGCACGGCGATGGTGGCCTCCCACTGCAGCTCGCCCTTCTCCAGGCCCAGCGACACCAGCACGCCGTCGGCAAAACCGGCAATCACCCGCTCCCCCTCCACCAGCGGCGAGGCGGTGCCGCGCAGGGTCAGGGTCGGCGGGATACGCCGGTAACTCCAGATGCGCTGGCCGTCGTCGCGGTTCAGCGCGACCACATAACCATCGATACACTGCAGCAGGATCTTGTCCGCGGTGAGCACCGGCACCGCCAGCATTTCACTGCAGATGCGGCTGCGCCACAGGGTCTTGCCGTCCTTCGCATCGAGGGCGATCAGCTCGGCCTCGATGGTGCCGAGCAGCACCAGGCGGTCATCCGCGGCCGGACCGCCCGTCAGTTGTTCGTCCAGGTCCACCGTCCACAAGGGACTGGCATCGCGCTCGTTCATGGCCGTCACGCCGCCGGCGACATTGGCCACGTACAGCCTGTCGCCGGCGATGAACGGCGTCAGCTGGACGTTCGCGTTCTCCGGCAGCTCACCGGTCTGCACCGCCCACACGGGCGTGACTTCCAGTTGCAGGTCGCGCAGCAGCAGGCTGCTGTCCTCGCTGAAAAGACTGCAGCCTGGCAGCCCGACGGCCAGCAACAGAAACGCGAACAGCCGCATGCTTATGACAGGCTCTCTTCGCCGATGCCGAGGTCATCGATCTTCATTTGCAGCAGGCGGCGGCCCGGCGAGGTCGGCGCCATCGCGGCCAGGGCGCGCACATAGGCCTCGCGGGCCTGGTCCGGCTTGCCCTCGGCGACGAGGATGTCGCCCTTCAACTGCTCGTAGATGGCCTCGAAGGCGCCCGGCGTGGCGGCGGCGTTCAACTGCGCCAGCGCGCCGGCGGTGTCGCCCTGGGCCAGCAGCAACTCGGCCAGACGCAGGCGCGCCACCATTTTCACTTCTTCCTGCTCGGCATTGTTCAGCGCCCAGCTCAGGTGCGAACTGGCCGCCGCCGTGTCGCCCTGCTCGAGCTTGATCTTCGCCAGCGCCAGCGAGGCCAGCGCCGCGTAAGGCGTGTCGGAAAACTGTCCCAGCAGGGCCGAGCCGTCCGCCGCCGCTTCATCCAGTTCGCCGCTGGACATTTTCGCCATCATGATCTGGTAGATGTCCGAGGCCGTTTCCTTGTGCGCATCCTGCCCCGCCATCCAGGTGCGGCCGCCCCACAACGCGGCGATGCCAATGAGGATGCCGCCGATCACGGACCACTTGTTTTCGCGCCACCATTTCTTGATGGCCTCGACCTGTTGTTCTTCGGTTGTATAGACTTCCACGGTTTGTCTCCAGCTATGCTCTCAAAATCGTAATCGGTCAGACCGGCGCGGCGCCCTGTTCGAGCACCGCCATCAGATTCCCTGCCAGCGCGGCTTGCGGCAATGTTTCCTGCTCGCGGTCCTCGCGCAGGTATTTCACACCCACCGTGCCCTGCGCCACCTCGTCCTCGCCCAGCACCAGCGCCACCCGCGCGCCGCTCTTGTCGGCGCGCTTGAACTGGCTCTTGAAACTGCCGCCGCCGCAATGAGTGACGAGGCGCAGGCCGGGTTGCGCCTCGCGCAGTCTTTCCGCCAGCACCAGGCCCTGGGCCTGCG
>DRQN01000198.1 GCA_011371455.1 Gammaproteobacteria bacterium | reverse complement strand
CGAGGCCGTGGCGCGCTTCGGCGGGCTGGACGTGGTGGTCAGCAACGCCGGCAATTTCCCCGCCAATCTGCGCATCGAGGACATGGACCCTGCGGTCTGGGAGCGCAGCCTGCAGCTCAATCTCACCGCCCACCAGCGCCTGCTGCAATACAGCATCCCGTTCCTCGCCCGTGGCCTGCAGCCGGCGGTGGTGTTGATGGCGTCGAAGAACGTGCTGGCGCCGGGGCCGGGCGCGGCGGCCTATTCCGTGGCCAAGGCCGGCCTCACCCAGTTGGGCCGGGTAGCGGCGCTGGAACTGGCGCCGCAGGGCATCCGTGTCAACATGCTGCACCCGGACGCGGTGTTCGACACCGGCATCTGGACCGAGGAGGTCATCGCCGCCCGCGCCAGGCACTACGGCCTGACGGTGCAGGAATACAAGACCAAGAATCTGCTCAAGGTGGAGATCACCGCCGCCGATGTGGCCGGCATGGTCTGCGCCCTGGCCGGGCCGCTGTTCGCCAAGACCACCGGCGAGCAGGTCTCCATCGACGGGGGCAATGACCGGGTGATCTGAGTCAAGGCTGCCGTGGCGTGCTGTCATATAGTTGTAATGCGGCTACGCTTAAATGGCCCGACATGATTCCGGAGCTGTAACAAAGATGGCGAGCCCCCTGATACTGGTCGTGGAAGACGAACCGGCAGTCCGCGACATGATCGCTCTGACCCTGGAGCAGGCCGATTACGAATGGGTGTCGGCCGGTGACGTGCCCGAGGCGCGCTGCCGCCTGGCCGACGCGCGGCCGGATCTGGTACTACTGGACTGGATGCTGCCGGGGCAGCACAGCGGCCTGGACTTTGCCCGCCAGATGCGCCGCGAGGAGCTGACCCGGGATCTGCCGGTGATCCTGCTGACCGCGCGCGATGCCGAAGACGACAAGGTCCGCGGCCTGGACGTGGGCGCGGACGACTACGTCACCAAGCCGTTTTCCCCGCGCGAGCTGCTGGCACGCATCAAGGCCCTGCTGCGGCGTTCCGGCCAGGCCGATGGCGGGGCCGTGGTCAGTATCGGTGGCCTGACCCTGGATGCCACCTCACATCGTGTGCTGGCCGGCGATGAGAATGTTGCCCTCGGCCCGACCGAGTTCAAACTGCTGAGCTTCTTCATTCATCACCCGGATCGGGTCTACAGCCGCGACCAACTGCTGGACCGGGTCTGGGGCAGCAATGTCTACATCGACGATCGCACCGTGGACGTGCACGTGCGCCGCCTGCGCAAGGCCCTGGCGCCGCATGGCTGCGACCGGCTGATCCAGACGGTGCGCGGTGTCGGCTACCGCTTTTCGGAACAGAGTTAGGATAGAACGGCGGTGCACAATCCCTGGATCAGCGAGGCCTGGCGTGGTGGATTTCTGCTCGGCGGTGCGTGGTTTGTCGGCTGGCTGATCGGCCACCCGCAGACCCTGCTGCTGATCGCCATGGGCGCGTATCTGGGCTGGCATTTCTACAACCTCTACCGTCTCGAACGCTGGTACCGCAAGCGTCAGCGTTTTCACCCCCCGGCCGCGGGTGGCGTCTGGGGCGAGGTGTTTCACCACATCTACCAGCTGCAACAGCGCAACCGCAAGCGCAAGCGCAAGTTGGCGCGCATGCTGGCGCGTTTCAATGAATTTACCTCGGCGATGCCGGACGCCATCGTGGTGCTGAGCGAAGACGACCAGATCGAATGGCTCAACAAGGCCGCCCAGCACCACCTCGGCTTGAACCCCAAACAGGACGTCGGCCAGCGCATCGACAATCTCGTGCGCCATCCCCGCTTTGCCAATTTTCTCACCCGCGGTGACTACAGCAAGGCGCTGGAACTGCCGTCGCCCATGGGCACGCAGCACACGCTTTCCGTGCGCATCGTGCCTTACGGCAACCGCCGGCGGCTGCTGGTGGTGCGCGACATCACGCGCCTGAAACACCTGGAACGGGTGCGGCAGGACTTCATCGCCAATGTATCGCATGAACTGCGCACGCCGCTGACGGTGGTCGCCGGCTATCTGGAAAACATGGCCGATGCCGGTGACGAGTGTTCGCAGCGCTGGGGCAAGAGCATCGACCAGATGCAGGGGCAGTCACGGCGCATGATCCGCATCGTCGAAGATCTGCTGACCTTGTCGCGGCTGGAGGCCGACGATGCGCCACCGTTGCAGGACGAGGTGGCGGTGCCGGCCATTCTGGCGGCGATCCGTGAGGAGGCCATTGCCCTGAGCGGTGAGGCGGGGCATGAAATCAGCCTGGAGGCCGACCGCTCGCTATGGTTGCGGGGCGGCGAAAAGGCCCTCTATGGCGTGTTCTCGAACCTGGTTTTCAATGCCGTGCAATACACGCCGCCGGGCAGCGCGATCCGGATTCATTGGTACAGGAAGAACGGTCACCTGTATCTGGATGTGCAGGATTCCGGCATGGGCATCAGCGCCCAGCACCTGCCGCGCCTGACCGAGCGTTTCTACCGCGTCGATCCCGGCCGCTCGCGGGAACACGGCGGCACCGGACTGGGGCTGGCCATCGTCAAGCACGGTCTCGAACGTCACGGCGGACGGCTGGAAATCGAATCCCGGGTAGGGGAGGGCAGCCTGTTCCGCTGCGTGTTTCCGGCCGATCTGGCCATTGATCATGCGAATTGATCACGAGAGCACTGCCGCTCATTCAGAAGTTTGAAGGCTCTCATTTTCTTTCCTCGGCTTTGGCATAGACCAGGCCTCGTTCCCTTTTTCCTGAACCCACGGATTCAGGTCTTAAATAAGCCTGTTTCAAGAAAACCTTACGGAGCGGGGTGAGAAAGCAAGAGACATGGATTTCATATTACTGTCATATTGACAGCCCATACTTTTCCGCACTGGTTCAATTTCGCTCGATACGGAGAATTTGTCATGTTTGATTCCAAGTTACTGGCGCCGGTTCTGCTGGCCGGCCTGACCTTTGCCGGTGGCGCCACCGCCGCCCTGCAGGTCGATCCAGACCTGCCGGATTATCAGCCAGCCAGCGGCGTGTCCGGCAATCTCTCCAGTGTGGGTTCCGATACCCTCGCCAACCTCATGACCCTGTGGGCCGAGGAGTTCAAGCGTCAATACCCCAACGTCAACATCCAGATCCAGGCGGCCGGTTCCTCCACGGCGCCACCCGCGCTGACCGAAGGCACGGCCAACATCGGCCCCATGAGCCGCAAGATGAAGAGCAAGGAAATCCAGGCCTTCGAAAGCCGCTTCGGCTACAAGCCGACCGCCGTTCCCGTTGCCATCGACGCCCTGGCCGTGTATGTGCACAAGGACAACCCCATCAAGGGCCTGACGATTCCCCAGGTCGATGCGATCTTCTCCAGCACCCGCAAGTGCGGCTACAAAACGGACATCGCCCGCTGGGGCGATCTGGGCCTGGAGGGTTCCTGGAAGAAGCGCTCGATTCAGATCTACGGCCGTAACTCCGTGTCCGGCACCTATGGTTATTTCAAGAAAAAGGCGTTGTGCAAGGGCGACTTCAAGAACAACGTCAACGAGCAGCCGGGTTCGGCCTCGGTGGTGCAGTCCGTGTCCAGCTCGCTGAACGGCATCGGTTATTCCGGCATCGGCTACAAGACCTCCGGCGTGAAGGCCGTGCCCCTGGCGAAGAAGCCGGGCAAGCCCTTTATCGAAGCGACGCCCGAGAACGCCATCAACAAGAAATACCCGTTGTCGCGCTTCCTCTATGTCTACGTCAACAAGCACCCCAACAAGCCCCTGCCGCCGCTGGAGCGCGAGTTCTTCAAGCTGGTGCTGTCGAAGACGGGCCAGGAAGTGGTGATCAAGGATGGCTACATTCCGTTACCCGCCAAGGTCGTCGACAAGGTGTTGAAAGGCCTGCACTAACTGCACGAGCCGCCCCGCGAAGCGGGGCCTGGGAAAGCGACGGAGCCCGCCATGGATTGGCGGGTTTTTTCGTTTTTGACGGCTTTTTGGGGGACGTGTTGCACGATCCTGCAGGCGGCGCTGTTGTCACAAAACTGTCATATAGCTTGGCTATCATGAGCGGATGTCCGACAGGCCCTTCTCAACCGCAATTTCCGATGCCAGTGATCCCGCCGTGGTGCGCCGTCGCCGCTGGCGCATGTTCAAGGATGGTATGGCGCGTCATGGCGTGGCGCTGGGCGGCATCAGCGTCATCCTCGCCATCGTCCTGATCT
>DRQN01000197.1 GCA_011371455.1 Gammaproteobacteria bacterium | reverse complement strand
GCCTGCACGTCGGCGGGCGACACGTAGTCGCGGCCTTCCAGCCAGGCGTGGGCGCGGGCGCAGCGGTCGAGGGCGATGGTGGCGCGCGGGCTGGCGCCGTAGCTCACCCAGCGCGCCAGTTCGGCGCTGTAGGGCGCCGGGTCGCGGCTGGCCAGTACCAGTTGCACCAGGTATTCCTCCACCGGCTCGGCCATGTGGATGCGCAGCACCTCCTGACGGGCGGCGAAGATCTGCGCCTTGCTCAGGGCCACCTCGGTGGCCGCCGGGGCGGTGTCCTCGCGCTCGGCCTGTTCGCGGGCCAGTTTCAGAATCGCGTGCTCCGCCTGCACATCGGGGTAACCGATGCGCACGTGCATCAGGAAACGATCCAGCTGCGCCTCGGGGAGGGCGTAGGTGCCTTCCTGTTCGATGGGGTTCTGGGTGGCCATTACCAGAAACGGGCGCGGCAGCGGGTAGGTGCGGCGGCCGACGGTGATCTGCTTCTCGCCCATGGCCTCCAGCAGCGCCGACTGCACCTTGGCCGGGGCGCGGTTGATCTCGTCGGCGAGGATCAGGTTGTGGAACAGCGGCCCCGGCTGAAACTGGAAGTCGCCGGTTTCCGGGCGGTAGATGTCGGTGCCGGTGAGGTCGCTGGGCAGCAGGTCCGGGGTGAATTGCAGGCGGTGGAAGTCGCCCTCCAGCACCTCGGCCAGTTCCTTGATGGCGGTGGTCTTGGCCAGCCCCGGCGCGCCTTCCACCAGCAGGTGGCCGTCGGCCAGCAGGGCGATCAGCAGGCGTTCGACCAGCGCCTGCTGGCCGATGATGCGTTCCTGCAGGTGCTGGCGAACCTGATGAAATGCCGGATAGGCCACGCTGTCGGCGTTTTTCGTGGCCACCGGGGCGGTGTTTGCTGTCATGTCAAAGGCTCCTTCTTTGTGCGAGTGACGGTTGTGAGAGCGGCGGATTCATCCGGCCGGGTTTGGTTCGACCGCGTCGGTGATCATGCTGTCGTGGATCAGACCCGGCTGGGCATCCGTCGGGGCCTGGCTGGCTGTCCTCGGCGGACAGTGATTTGAGGGCGGATTCCACGTTTCCAAGCGTGGCGGCCACGGGCATGTCGGCGAAGCGGCACTGCAGATCGATGCCTTGCTGCGCAGCGGCACACGGCGGCTGAACACGATCTATATTGTTGCCGGGTTGATATCGACCCGGCATCCGCCCTGCAGAGACGGATTCGGCTTGAATAGACAGAATTTGGCCGCATTAGGTTTCTACCGGAACCTGCTGAATGCGGCTGTGCTGTCGAGGGCCTGAGTAAGGGCCAGAGTATACGGCGGAAAGTCATCGCGGCGGTCGCCGTGGCTGGGTGGCGGCAGCCTGTCGACGGCGGCCTGTTTCGGCGGTGAGCTGCTTTGCAGCCCTGGTGTCAATGTGGCCCCGGTGCGTCCATGAGGCGGAAGCCGACAAGCTGTTACTTGGTAAACTCGCCGCAGGTTTGCTTGTCGAAGCAGGTCCGGTTGTTCGACTTACCCATTCACCCTTTGCAGGCAAAGGAGTCAGGCGGGATGAAAAGAACGGCGTTCAATACCCCGGAGAAGAAGCCGGACATCGATATCAACAAGCCGGAGAACTTCAAGCCGAATGGCAGCTTCTGGCACCGGCCCAGTTCGGTGTTGTGGATCTATCTGATCTTCCTGCTGACCTCACTCTACCTCTGGCAGGGGATGGAAGAGGTGCAGCGAACCGAGATCCCCTACAGCGAATTCCTGCAACGCGTGGACAAGGGTGAGGTCAGGGAAGCGGTGGTGAGCGATAAGGTCATCACCGGCACCCTCACCGAGACCGATCCCAAGACCGGCAAGCCACGCCGCTTCGTCACCGTGCCCTTGTGGAACAATGACCTGGCCCGGGAACTGGAAGAGAAGGGTGTGAAGTACACCGTGCGCCAGGGCGACGACTGGCTGAGCAGTTTCCTTTTCAACTGGGTGCTGCCTTTTGGCCTACTGTTCCTGTTGTGGGGCTGGATGAGCAAGCGCATGGCCGGCGCGGGCAAGGGTTTTCTCAATATCGGCAACCATATCCGCATCCACCCGGAAGGCGATGTGAAGGTGACCTTCAAGGACGTCGCCGGCGCCGAGGAGGCGAAGACGGAGCTGGGCGAGACCATCGCTTTTCTGCGTGACCCGGAGGTTCTGCAGCGCATCGGCGGCCATGCGCCCAAGGGCGTGCTGCTGGTAGGACCGCCCGGCACCGGCAAGACCCTGCTGGCGCGCGCGGTGGCTGGCGAGGCCCATGTGCCGTTTTTCAACATCAGCGGCTCGGAATTCATCGAGATGTTCGTCGGCGTGGGCGCGGCGCGGGTGCGCGAGCTGTTCGAACAGGCGCGCAAGAAGGCGCCCTGCATCATTTTCATCGACGAGTTGGATGCCATCGGTGGCGCCCGCGGCATGGGGCCCATGATGGGCGGTCACGACGAGCGTGAGCAGACCCTCAATCAATTATTGACCGAGATGGATGGCTTCGACCCCTCCGTGGGCGTGGTGGTGATGGCCGCCACCAACCGGCCGGAGATTCTCGACAAGGCCCTCCTGCGCGCTGGCCGTTTCGATCGCCAGATCGTGGTCGACAAGCCGGACCTGGAGGCGCGCCTGGCGATCCTCCAGCTGCATACCAGGAACCTGAAAATGGCCGATGACGTGGATCTGCGCGTGGTGGCCCAGCGCACCCCGGGCTTCGTCGGCGCAGACCTGGCCAACATCGCCAACGAGGCGGCCATCCTCGCCGTGCGCTATAAGCACGAGGCGGTCACCATGGCCGATTTCGAGGCCGCCATCGACCGTGTCATCGCCGGCCCGGAGAAAAAGAACCGTGGCCTGAGCGGGGCGGAGAAACGCCGCGTCGCCTTCCATGAGTCGGGCCATACCCTGGTGGCGGAAAGCGTGCCCACCGGCGAGCCGGTGCACAAGGTTTCCATCATCCCCCGCGGCGTGGCGGCACTGGGCTATACGCTGCAACTGCCGGTGGAGGAGAAATTTCTTTCCACGGAAAATGAGCTGAGAGACCAGATCGCCATTTTGCTGGGTGGCCGGGTGGCCGAGGAAATCGTTTTCGGCGATATTTCCAGCGGCGCCTCCAACGACCTGGAGCGGGCCTCGGAGATCGCCCGCAACATGGTGACTCGCCTGGGCATGAGCGAAAAGCTGGGGCCGCTGACCTGGGGTGTGCAGAGGGAATTGCAGTTTCTGGGGCAACATACGGAAGAACGCAATTACAGCGAAGAGACCGCACGACTGATCGATGCCGAGGTCAGAAGGCTGGTCGAGGAGGGTCGCCAGCGGGCGATGGAGATCATCACCGGCCAGCGCGCGGTGCTGGACGATCTGGCCCATGCACTGGAAGAGAAAGAGATCCTCGACGGCGAGGAGGTGGAAGCCATCATCCGCCGCAGAAAACAAAGCGAGGAGAGCAGACGATGAATCCCCAATCGGCGTTTTTCGAAGAGAGTGCCCGCTGCCTGAAGCAATCACCGCTTTTCTCCGAACTGGCGCCGAGCGCCATCGAGGACATCATCACCCGCTGCCGGCGGGAAACCTGGCGGCGCCGCCGCCAGCTGCCCATGGAGGAAACCTGGCAACGCTTTCACATCCTGCTGTCGGGGCGGGTGCGCTTGAGCCGCAGCAATCCGGAGAATGGCCGCATGATCACCCTGTTCCTGCTCGGCCCCGGTGATCCCTTTTGCCTCTTCAGCCTGCTCGACGGCAAGCCTCACGAGGTGATGCTGGAAACCCTCGACGATGTCGCCTTGTTGAGCCTGCCCATGGATGAGGCCCGCCACTGGCTCGATGAACATCCGGAATTCAACCGCCAGCTGTTGCCCTATCTGGGCGAGCAGATGTGCAGTCTGGCCGGACTGGCCTCGGATCTGGCGCTGCACGATACGGAGACGCGCCTGGCGCGGCTGATCCTGCGCCATGTGGACTCATCAGCCACGGGCAATGACCAACACGCCACGCCGCGCCTGATCAACGACCTGTCACACGAATTTCTCGCCGAGATGATCGGCAGCGTGCGGGTGGTGGTCAACCGTCAGCTGCAGCACTGGAAACAGGAGGGCATCGTCGATGCCCACCGCGGTCACCTGGAAGTCGAGGCCCTGCAGGAATTGGCGAGACGGGCTGAAGAACATCCCCGCAAGGTGTCGGCATGACCCTGGCCTGCTCACCTTCCCAGCATGCGGTCGATGTCAAAGCCCTGCTGCACCAGTCGCCGTTGTTTGCCGGGCTGGACGATGCGGTGCTGGACGAAATGCTCAGCCATTTCCGCCGCGAGACCTGGAAGCAGGGCCGGCAGGTCACTGGCCAGGAGAGTGGTCAGCGTTTTCACATCATCCTTTCCGGGCGGCTGAAAATGGCGCAGATCAATCCCGAGACCGGCAGGATGGTGACCCTGTTTCTGCTTCAGCCGGGCGATGGTTTCGATGTCATCAGCCTGCTGGATGGACAACCAGACCCGCTCATCTTCGAGGCGCGGGATGACCTGTTGATGCTCTCCACGCCGATGCAGGAGGCGCGCCACTGGATCGAGCAACACCCGGCCTTCAACCGCAGCTTTCTGCCCTACCTGGGAAAACAGATGCGTACCCTGGCCAACCTGGCCGGTGATCTGGCCTTGCACGATACGGAAACGCGGCTGGCGCGTTTGATCTTGCGTCATGTCGACGATGAACAGAAGAGCGGGCCCCTGCGCCTGACCCACAATCTTTCCCACGAAGCACTGGCCGAGATGATCGGCAGCGTGCGGGTGGTGGTCAACCGTCAGCTGCAGCACTGGCAGCGTGAGGGCGTGGTGGTGACCCGTCGCGGTGAATTGATCATCAAAGAGCTGGAAGCGATGCTGAAAAAGGCCATGCACTTCCCCAAACATACTTCCCACCAATAGTTTTTTTCCGCGTTCTGTGTAACCCTGGTAGCAGAAAAACCTCTATCTTTCGGGTGACAATCATCATTGCGCCATCGGGTTCCGATGGCTGGCGTAGATGGGGAGCCGTAGAGAGTGGTCGAAAAGAACAGTTGTGTCGCCGTCTATGACAACCATCTCCAAGCGGAAGAGGCCGTGCGGCGACTGCTGGAAAAGGGCTTTGATGCCGGCAAGCTGTCCATCGTCGGCAAGGGTTACCAGCGCGAAGAACATCCCATCGGTTTTTACAATACCGGCGATCGCATGAAATTCTGGGGGGCGCAAGGCGCCTTCTGGGGTGGCCTGTGGGGCATGCTGCTGGGCGCGGCCTTTTTCTGGGTGCCCGGCCTGGGTACCGTGGTCATCGCCGGTCCGCTGGTAAGCGCGCTGGTCACGGCGCTGGAGGGCGCGGCAGTGATGGGCGGCTTGAGCGTCCTGGGCGCGGCGCTCTATAGCATCGGTATTCCCCGCGACAGCATCGTCCGTTACGAAACCGCCATAAAATCAGACCATTATCTGCTCATCGTGCATGGTGACCAGGGTGAAGTCGAGCGCGCCCACGATGTGCTGGCGGGTGGAGATGCCCGGGACGTCACGATCCACCTCAGCTGATGAGCGCCCTGTGGTGGTTTTCTCATCTCGCCTGGGTTGGAGGGTTTCTCCTCGGCGCACTGTTGCTCGCCCATATCATCCGCCAGCATCGCCCGCCGGCCTCCACCCTGGCATGGATACTTTTTATCGTTATGGCACCCTACCTGGGGGTGCCATTCTATCTGGTTCTTGGCCGCCGCAAGGTGCCGTCATAAACCCGTGGATTCAGGAGATAAAGAAGCACAGACCGATACGCTGTTGTACCGCCTCGATCAAGGCAACCAGCGCCGCATAGCTTGGCGAGGAATCGCCGTCCGCATAATATCCCAATTGGAGACAATGCCATGCAGATGAACCACTACCTCCCCCGCGCGTTGCCCGATCCGGTAAAAGGCCTGGCGACGCTGGCGCTGGATCTGCGCTGGAGCTGGAACCATGGCGCGGACGCCCTATGGCGTCAGGTGGACCCTAAATTATGGGAGGCGACGGCCAATCCCTGGCTGATCCTGGAAACGGTTTCCGATCGGCGTCTGCGGGAACTGGCCACGGACACGGCGTTTCTTGAAAAACTGAAAATGCAGCTTGATGCGCGCGAGACTCACTTCAGTGAAGAATCCTGGTTCTCGGAAGTCATTGATGGCGCTATTGACGGTTATGTCGCCTATTTCAGTATGGAGTTCGGTATCTGTGAGTCGCTGCCCATCTACTCCGGTGGCCTTGGCGTGCTGGCGGGAGACTACCTCAAGACCGCCTGCGATCTGGACGTGCCGCTGATCGGCATTGGCCTGCTTTATCAACAGGGCTATTTCCGCCAGGCCTTGAGTGCCGAGGGCGAGCAGATCGAATTCTATCCCTACAACGACCCGACCATGCTGCCGGTGGTACCATTGCGCGACGATCAGGGTGAGTGGGTGCGCATCAGCATCGAATTGCCCGGCCGCTCACTGCATCTACGAAGCTGGCGCGCGCAGGTGGGGCGGCGCTCGCTGTTGTTGCTCGACAGCAATGACCCGCTCAATGATCCCGGTGATCGCGGCATCACCAGTGAACTCTACGGCGGCGGCAAGGAGAAGCGTCTGCAACAGGAGATGGTACTGGGTATCGGCGGTTGGCGGTTGTTGGAGGCTCTGGGTATACGCTGTCCGGTGTGCCACCTCAACGAGGGCCATGCTGCCTTCGCCATTCTGGAACGGGCGCGCTACCACATGCGGCGTGCTGGTGGCAGCTTCGCCGAGGCGCTGCGGGCCACCCGCGCCGGCAATCTGTTCACCACCCACACGCCGGTGGAGGCCGGTTTCGATCGTTTCTCACCGCAATTGGTCAGGCAGTATTTCCAACCCATGGCCAACGAGTTGGGCATCGGCATCGACACCCTGCTGGCCTTGGGCCGTAGCCGTGCCAATGCCGGGGACGAGCCGTTCAACATGGCCTATCTGGCCCTGCACGGCGTTGGCGCGAGCAATGCCGTGAGCCGTCTGCACGGTGAGGTCAGCCGGCGTATTTTTTCGCCCCTGTTTCCCCGTTGGCCGCAGGCGGAGGTGCCGGTGGGTTATGTCACCAATGGCGTGCACGTGCCTAGCTGGGATTCCCCAGAGTCGGATACGCTGTGGACCAAGGCCTGTGGCAAGCATCGCTGGCGCGGTACGCTGGAGACCGTGGAGGCGGATTTTCGTCAACTGTCGGACGCCACCCTGTGGCGTTTTCGTTCCCATGGACGCCAGCGGCTGGTGGCCTGGCTGCGACATCGCCTGATGCATCAGTATCGTGGCCGGGGAACGGAAGAATCACGCAGTCGGGAGTATGCCGATGCCCTCGAACCTGATGCCCTTACACTGGGCTTCGCCCGCCGCTTCGCCGAATACAAGCGCCCCAATCTGCTATTGCATGATCCGCAGCGGCTGGTGCGCTTGCTCACCAACCGCGATCGCCCGGTGCAACTGGTGATCGCCGGCAAGGCGCATCCCAGGGACGATGTCGGTAAGCGCATGCTGCGCCAATGGCAGCAGTTTCTAGAGCAAAACGGTCTCTGGCAACAGGTGGTGTTTGTCGAAGACTATGACTTGCAGGTGGCGGCACAGCTGACCCAGGGTGTCGACGTGTGGATCAATACCCCGCGCCGGCCGTGGGAGGCCAGCGGCACCAGCGGTATGAAGGTGCTGGTCAATGGCGGGCTCAATCTATCGGAACTGGACGGCTGGTGGGCCGAGGCCTATGCGCCGGAGCTGGGCTGGGCGCTGGGCGATGGCCAGGAGCACGCCGATATCGCGGCCTGGGATAGGGCCGAGGCGGAGCAGCTGTACCGTGTGTTGGAAGAGGAGGTGGTGCCCAGTTTCTACCGGCGCGACGAGAACGGCATCCCCCTGGACTGGGTCAGCCACATGCGCGAAAGCATGGCCCGCCTGACCACGCGTTATTCCACCAACCGCATGCTGCGCGAATACACCGAAAGCTATTATGTACCCTTGGCCAAGGCCTGGCG